>NZ_CAMDLM010000013.1 GCF_945901735.1 Limnohabitans sp. Rim8 | reverse complement strand
GCGACGATTTCTGTGTACCCGCAGTATGAGGAGCCCGCCGCCGCCCCCTTCCAAACGCGCCCCATGCATGGACAGCGTTACCATCCCAGCCCATGCACACCTCTGCCCTTGTTCTGTTTTCTGGTGGCCAGGACTCCACCACCTGCCTGGCCCATGCTTTGGCCCGTTATGAACGCGTCGAAACCCTGGCTTTTGACTATGGCCAGCGCCACAAGGTTGAGTTGGACGCCCGGCTGAACGTGTTGGCGGCGATCAAGGCGCGCTTTCCGCAATGGGCCCCCAAAATGGGTGAGGACCATCTGCTGGACGCGGGCATCCTGGGGCAGATCAGCGACACGTCTTTGACCCGCGACACCGCCATTGAGATGGAAAGCTCGGGCTTGCCCAACACTTTTGTGCCGGGGCGCAACCTGCTGTTCCTCACGCTGGCTGCGGCTTTGGCTTATCGGCGGGGTTTGCAGGTCATCGTCACCGGCGTGTGCGAGACCGATTTTTCGGGCTACCCGGATTGCCGCGACGACACCATGAAGGCGATGCAGGTCGCCCTGTCGCTGGGCATGGACCGCAAGCTGCTGATCGAAACACCGCTGATGTGGATCGACAAGGCGCAGACCTGGCAACTGGCGCACGACTTGGGCCAAAAAGCCGATACCCACGGTGGCGGAGCGGCCTTGGTGGACCTGATCGTGGAGCACACCCACACCTGCTATTTGGGCGACCGCACGCAGCGCCACGATTGGGGTTATGGCTGCGGCCAGTGCCCAGCTTGCCAGCTCCGGGCGGCCGGGTTTGGGCGTTACGTCCAGGTTTGAAGGCTGGAACACATGCCTTGACGCGAGGCATGGCAAGCCTGATCAGCTTGCGGTTGTGTTGCCCGTGCCCAGGGTGTGGCGTTGTGCAAACCGTGCGCATGCGCCTTGCAACCAATCGGCAAAGGCCTCGCGTGCCGGGTGTTTGACGCTGCTGGGTGGCAACAGCAGGTAATAGGCCGAGGCGTGCGGGCTTTCGTGCGCATGGGCGGGCACCAGCTCGTGGCGCTGCAACAGGTTGTCAGCGATGGCGCGGCGGCTGAGCGCCACCCCCAGACCTTGACGCGCAGCTTCGAGCAGGTGCGTCGAGTCGGTGAAGGTCATCCGCGCGGGTGGCCGCTGCACCCCGCTGTGGGCCTCAGACAGCTCGGCCAGCCAGCTGGCCCAGTTTTCGCTGGCGTGCAGCAGCGGCAGTTGCAGCGCTTCTTGCAGGGTTTGCGGCGGCTCTGGCCCCAGCAGCGAGGGCGCGGCCAGCAACACCAGGCTGTCGCCCATCAGCGGCCTCACCTTGGCCTCTGGCCAGCGGCCATGGCCGAAGCGGATGGCGCAGTCCAACTGGCCCTCGTTCAAATCGACATAGTCCATGGAGCCATGCAGCTGCAGTTGCACATGCGGGTGCCAGCGGGTGAAGTCTGCCAGCCGGGGCAACAGCCAGCCATGGGCAAAGGAGGGCAACACCGCCACGCGCAGGCTCTGGGTCTGTTGCACCGGGCGGTGGCTGCGCACACGTTCGGTGACGTCCACGATGTCTTGCAGCGCTTGACGCACTTGGTAGCCGTAGATGCGACCCGTGTCGGTCAGCGTCCAGTGGCGACCGTTGCGCTCGATCAGAGGCACTTCCAAAAATTCTTCCAGCGCCCGGATCTGGTGGCTCACCGCACCGGGCGTGAGCTTGAGTTCTTCGGCTGCAGCATTGACCGAGCCCAGCCGCACCCAGGCGGCAAAGGCGCGCAAGGCGGGCAGGGGCGGGGCGCGTCCGGTCATGTCAATGGAATTCGCTGAATGCTCGAAAAAAAAGGAGCCAGACAGCGCATGGCGTTGCCTAGACTGAACAGCGTTGGGTCTTCTCAGGCACAGCGCTTTCAAAGTTTAACAAGGAACCTTTCATGCTTATCGACGATCTGCGCCCTTTTTTGGCCGACTATTTTGAAGTCCTGCAAACCCAGGACATGGCCCTGTTTGACCGGGTGTTTCACAAGGACTGCGTGTTGTATTCGCAACAAGACGGCCAGCTGGTGGTGCGCCCGTATGCGGTCTACCGCGACATGGTGCAAGGCCGCAAGTCGCCAGCATCAGGCGGCTTCCCGCGCGATGAGCAAGTCCTGACGCTGGATGTGTTGTCGCCCACCATGGCGCTGGTCAAAGTGCGGCTGCGCCTGTTTGACAACATCATGGAAGACCACCTGAACCTGATGCAGCACGAAGGGCGGTGGATGATTTATGCCAAGCATTTTCACCGGGTGGGCAGCGCGGTCTGACCTGAAGCTTGCGGGCCTTTTTGTGGCCCACACCCCCCGTTTTTCCTTTAAACCAGGCCTTGCGCGATCTGTTCAAAAATCCGCAAGGCCAGACGCTGGCGCAGGCATTGGCCGTTTACCAAACCAGCCTGACGCGGGGGCCTTCGCCCATTCAGCGACAATTACAGTTCAACCAGCACATCCGCGATTACTTTGAGCAGCACCCCGGCGCCACTCGCGCCCAGGCGCTGCAAGCCTGGCAAGACAAACGCCAAACGCCGGACGCCCTTGTTTTTTTTGCCCACACCGAATGAAACCTTTGACCTACACCCGCGCCCAAGCGCTGCCCGAGATTCTGAACACCCGCATCGCCATCCTGGACGGGGCCATGGGCACCATGATCCAGCGCTTCAAATTGTCCGAAGCCGACTACCGGGGCGAGCGCTTCAAGGACTTCCCCAAAGACGTCAAGGGCAACAACGAGCTGCTGAGCCTGACCCGCCCCGACGTGATCCGCGACATCCACGAAGGGTATCTTGCCGCCGGGGCTGACCTGATCGAAACCAACACCTTTGGCGCCACCACCGTGGCCCAGGCCGACTACGACATGCAGCACTTGGCCCGCGAGATGAACCTGCAGTCCGCGAAATTGGCCCGCGCCGCTTGCGACAAGTTCTCCACGCCCGACAAGCCCCGCTATGTGGTGGGTGCTTTGGGCCCCACGCCCAAAACCGCCAGCATCAGCCCCGACGTGAACGATGCCGGTGCCCGAAACGTGACCTTTGAAGAACTGCGCGCCGCTTATTACGAGCAGGTTCAAGCGCTGGTCGAAGGCGGCTCGGATGTGCTGCTGGTCGAAACGATTTTTGACACGCTCAACGCCAAGGCTGCGCTGTTTGCCATCGAAGAGTTCTTTGAAGCCAGCGGCGAGCGCCTGCCGCTGATCATCAGTGGCACGGTGACCGATGCTTCGGGCCGCATCTTGAGCGGCCAAACCGTCACCGCTTTCTGGCACAGCGTGCGCCACGCCCAGCCGCTGGCCATTGGCCTGAACTGCGCTTTGGGTGCCACGCTGATGCGCCCCTACATTCAAGAGCTGAATAAAGTGGCGGGCGACACGTTCATCAGCTGCTACCCCAACGCCGGCCTGCCCAACCCCATGAGCGACACCGGCTTTGACGAAACCCCCGAAGTGACCAGCCGCTTGCTGCACGAGTTCGCCGCCGAAGGGCTGGTGAACATTGTCGGTGGCTGCTGCGGCACCACGCCCGATCACATCGGCGCGATCAGCAAGGCGGTTGGCCCGCTGGCCCCGCGCAATGTGCACGGTGGGTTCTTTTACAAAGAAGCGGCCTGATCAGTTTTCCAGAAGCATTTGCTTGAGCTCGGCCAGTTCTTGCGGGCGGAGACCAATCGCCCCGTGCAAATAGTCGTGCATGCCGCCATGCTGCTGGTCCACCGCGTCAAACGCCGCGTGCAAAAACTCGGGCTGCACTTGCCACAGCACCTTCATCACATGGGGGTGCCCCGATCCCTCAAGGCGGTTATCGCGTTTGTACAGCTGGTTGGTCAGCAAATAGTCGTGTTCGATGGTGGCGCGGTCCACCCCCAGCGCAGACAGCAGCAGCGCGGCGGCAAAGCCCGTGCGGTCCTTGCCAGCGGTGCAGTGGAACACCTGCGGTGTGGGCTGCTCCAGCAGGTGCTTTAAAAAACGGCCAAAGGTGCCCGCGTTGTGGTTCACAAAATCACGGTAGGTCTCGCACATCAGCGCCACGGTTTCTTCGGTGGTGGGCACGATGCCTTGCACCACCAGCGCTTGCATGCGGGCGATCACGCTGGGCTCGATGGTCAGCGCCAGGCGCTGCACGCCCGGAATCGCATAGGGCGTGGTGGTGGATTCGGCTGCGCCGCGAAAGTCCAGGCTGTGACCGATGCCCAAGGACGCCAAGCGCACCAAATCTTCAGGCGTCAAGCCTGCCAAATGGTCCGAGCGAAAGACTTGGCCGCGCCGCACACGGCGGCCATCGGCATTGTGGTATCCGCCAACATCACGAAAGTTCGAAGCGCCTTGCAGCAGCGCAGGGGGTAAAGGTTTCATGGCCATCCAATCAGCATTCAAATCTTGCAAACGTGTGCGTCATTGTCACGCGCGGCCCCAGTCAGGCCTGTTGCCGAAGGCGACAAACCCAGAGCAGCCCAAGGCGATGAACCCGTCAAGCGCGATGTTTGGCACACGGCTTGCTTGTCATGTGCATGAACCTTGTACGACTTCCTTCGCAGCCGGCCATGAACGGCATCGTGGGCGTCACCGACGCCTGGCGCGACCCCTTGGGTCTGATGCTGGCCTCCACCGGCGAGGGGGTATTCGGGGTTGATCTGGACGGCCTGTGCGTCTTCATCAACCCGGCCGGGGCCCGCATGATCGGCATGGCACCACAGCAGGTGTTGGGCCAAAACATGCATGTGCTCACGCACCACTCGCATGGCGACGGGGCGCATTACCCGATGGACGACTGCCCGATTTACAACGCGTTTCGCCGGGGGGAGCCCTGCCGCATCGACAGCGAAGTTTTCTGGCGGGCAGATGGCCACAGCTTTCCGGTGGAGTATTCGAGCTACCCGGTGTTTGACCAGGGCGAGGTGCGCGGCGCGGTGGTGACCTTTGTCGACATCACCGAACGCAAGCGGGCCGAACACGCTTTGCACCAGGCCAAGAACGAACTGGAGCAGCGGGTGGCCGAGCGCACGCAAGCGCTGGAAACCGCCTTGCAACAACTGCGCGAACTGGCCGCCTGGTCCGAGGCGGTGCGCGAAGAAGAGCGCACCCGCATCGCGCGTGAGGTGCACGACGAGTTGGGCAGCTTGCTGGTGGCCCTGAAGATGGATGTGGGCTGGCTGGACAAGCGCCTGTCCGAGCAAGAACAGCGGGCCGCGCTGGAAGCACAAAACATGCGCGAGAAAATGCGGGGCAAGTGTCAGAACATGAGCCGCTTGATCGAGAACGCGGTGGTCAATGTGGGCCGCATCATCACCGACCTGCGTCCCAGCATCTTGGACCACCAGGGCCTGTGGGGTGCTTTGGAGTGGCAGGCGCAGGAGTTTGTGCAGTCGGCAGAACAGCAACTCAAGTGGTGCATGGAAGTCAACGAGCAGCGGGAGTTGCCTGAGCCCATGGCCATGGCGGTGTTTCGCATTTTTCAAGAGATGCTCAGCAACGTGGGCCGCCACGCCCGGGCGCACACGGTGGATGTGGACATCGTGGAGCGCGAGGGCTGGCTGCACCTGTCGGTGGAAGACGATGGCTGCGGGGCCGAGTTGCAGGCCTTTGAGTCGGCGCAAGCCTACGGCATCTTGGGCATGCGCGAGCGAGCGCGTCACTTTGGTGGTGTGATTGACATCGACAGCCATCCCGGTAGGGGCACCCGCATGCGGCTTTCTATGCCCTTGCCTGTCATGGAGGCCGCGCCATGAAATCCATCGTGCGTGTGCTGCTGGGCGACGACCATAAAATCGTACGTGAAGGCCTGAAGATGGTGCTGGCCGACGACCCCGCCTTGCAGGTCGTGGCCGAGGCCGACACCGGTCCCGGCGTGCTGGGCGAGGTGCACAAGCTGCAGGGCCAGCTGGGCATCGATGTGGTCTTGCTCGACATCGCCTTGCCAGGCATGGACGGGTTGGAGGTGTTGCAAGCACTGCGTCGCGACTGGCCGGGGTTGCCCGTGCTCATGCTCAGCACCTACCCCGAAAAACAATATGCGGTGCGTTGCATTCAGCTGGGGGCCTCGGGCTATCTGAACAAAAGCACCGACCCGGACGGCCTGATCGCGGCCTTGCGTCGCGTGGCAGCGGGAGGCAAGCATGTCTCGCCCGCCACCGCCGAGGCCTTGGCCAGTCTGTTCAGCCAAGGTCGCACCAAAACCGGGATCGACATGCTGTCGTATCGCGAGCATCAGGTCTATCTTTTGTTGACCCAAGGCCACACCGTGAGCGAAATTGGTGCACAGCTGAGCTTGGCTCCCAACACCGTGAGCACTTACCGTGCACGAATCTTAGAAAAGACCGGCACCAAGAACGATGTGGAATTGGCTTTGTATGCGCAAAGCATCGTCGGGCGCTATTGACCTGGTTCGACCTGCCCGGGATTTGTAGGGCCAGCCCTACGCCGCATCGACAAGTGGCTTGCTAAATGAAGATGCGCTCGGCCTATGGCACGCATTCACGGGTTTCTGGCCCGCAGCTTGCATGGACCTGAGCATCTTCAACAAAGCGAGGCTGCCATGTCTGAATTTTTTGACCCGTACAACGCCGACCGTCCCCTGATGCTCAAGTGCAGCTGCGGACGTGACCATTCTCCTGCCGACCACCACGCCGAAGTGGCTGCTGATGCGGCCGCTGCGCAGCTGCGTGCCCGTTCAGAAACCGCCGAGTTTGAAGCCTACAGCCAAGAGTTCATCGAGGCCACGCTGGTCAAGTCGCTGTTCCCGCACGACGAAGAGCGCCGCATGTTCTTGCGCGCCGTGGGCAAAAAGACCGCCATGGCCGCCATTGCCAGCGTGCTGCCCGTGGCCAGCTTGCAGGCCCTGGCGCAAAGCAAAGGCCCCTTGGAAAAAACCAACCTCAAGATCGGCTTCATCCCGATCACCTGCGCCACGCCACTCATCATGGCCGATCCGTTGGGCTTTTACCAAAAGCAAGGCTTGAATGTCGAAGTGACCAAGACCGCCGGCTGGGCCTTGATCCGCGACAAGATGATCAACAAGGAATACGACGCCACCCACTTCCTGTCGCCCATGCCCTTGGCCATCAGCATGGGTTTGGGTGCCAACGCCACGCCCATGAACGTGGCCACCATCCAGAACATCAACGGCCAAGCCATCACGCTGGCTGTCAAGCACAAGAACAACCGCGACCCGAAGAACTGGAAGGGCTTCAAGTTTGCGGTGCCATTTGATTACTCAATGCACAACTTCTTGCTGCGCTACTACCTGGCCGAAAACGGCATCAACCCCGATACCGATGTGCAGATCCGTGTGGTGCCGCCACCGGAGATGGTGGCCAACTTGCGCTCGGGCAACATCGACGGTTTCCTCGGACCCGATCCCTTCAACCAGCGTGCCGTGTTCGATGAAGTCGGCTTCATCCACATCCTGACCAAAGAGCTGTGGGACGGGCACCCCTGCTGCGCCTTTGGCACCAGCACCGAATTCATCCAAAAGAACCCCAACACCTTCGCTGCGCTCTACCGCGCGGTGCTGACCGCAGCGGCCATGGCCCGCAAGCCCGAAAACCGAGAACTGATCGCTAAGGTGATTTCACCTGCGCAGTACCTGAACCAACCTGAGGCGGTGCTTGCCCAAGTGCTGACTGGCAAGTTTGCCGACGGTTTGGGCAAGGTGCAAAACGTGCCTGACCGCGCGGACTTCGACCCCATGCCTTGGCAAAGCATGGCGGTGTGGATGCTGACGCAAATGAAGCGCTGGGGTTATGTCAAAGGCGATGTGAATTACAAGCAAATCGCTGAGAAGGTGTTCCTCATCACCGATGCGCGCAAGCACATGAAAGAGCTGGGCCACAGCTTTGCGGCCACCACGCCTTACCCCAAGTACAAGATCATGGGCAAAGAGTTTGACCCGGCCAAGCCTGAGGACTACATCAAGAGCTTTGCGATCAATAAGATGGGCTGAGGCACATGAAAACCACGCACCTCAATTTGCGCGCGGCCATGGTCTCGCTGCTCATGTTCTTGGTCTTTCTGGGGGCGTGGCAACTCTCAGCCACTGCCCCAACGGTGGCCGGCGCCTCCAAGGCGGGCATGACGGCCGAAGAGATCGAATACCAAAAGATGATGGGCAAAGACCCGGGGGCGGTCAAAACCACGGGGTTTCCGCCGCCGCTTGAAGTGGGCAAGGCCATGATGGGCCACCTGGCCGATCCGTTTTATGACAAAGGCCCCAACGACAAAGGCATCGGTATTCAGCTGGCGCATTCTCTGGGCCGGGTGGCCTTGGGCTTTTTCCTGGCCGTGCTGGTGGCTTTGCCGGTGGGTTTCATGATCGGCATGTCGCCGCTCATGCGCAAAGCGTTTGACCCCTTCATCCAGGTGCTCAAACCCATCAGCCCGCTGGCCTGGATGCCCTTGGCGTTGTACACGCTGAAAGACTCGGAAGTCAGTGGCATCTTCGTCATCTTCATTTGCTCGGTTTGGCCCATGCTGATCAACACCGCCTTTGGCGTGGCCGCTGTCAAGCGCGAATGGCTGAATGTGGCCAGCACGCTGGAAGTGCGTCCCCTGCGCAAGGCCTTCCAGGTGATCCTGCCCGCCGCAGCGCCGACCATCGTCACCGGCATGCGCATCAGCATGGGCATCGCCTGGCTGGTGATCGTGGCCGCCGAGATGCTGGTGGGTGGCACGGGCGTGGGCTACTTCGTGTGGAACGAGTGGAACAACTTGTCGCTGGTGAACGTGATCTTTGCGGTGCTGGTGATCGGCGTGGTCGGCATGTTGCTGGACTTGGCATTTGCCCAAGTGCAAAAGGCGGTGACCTATGTGGAGTGAAGCCACCGAACGCGAGCTGATCGCGCCTTTGTCATCCGACACCCACGCACCTCAACCCAAGGCCAAAGCCATGAACGCTTTCCTCAAGATCGAAAAACTGGGCAAGGCTTACCAAAGCGACAAGCCGGTGTTTTCGGACGTGACTTTCACCATCGACAAGGGTGAGTTTGTCTGCATCATCGGCCATTCGGGTTGCGGCAAGACCACCATTTTGAACGTGCTGGCGGGTTTGGACACGGCCAGCACGGGCCACGCCTTCATGGACGGGCGCGAGATCGCAGGGCCCAGCCTAGAGCGTGGTGTGGTCTTTCAAAGCCACGCGCTCATGCCCTGGCTCACGGTGCGGCAAAACATCGCGTTTGCTGTGCGGTCCAAATGGCCCGAATGGAAAACACCGCAGGTCAATGGGCATGTGGAAAAGCACGTCGGCATGGTCGGTTTGCTGCACGCCATCGACAAAAAGCCCAGCCAGCTGTCGGGCGGCATGAAGCAGCGCGTGGGCATTGCCCGTGCGTTTGCCATCCAGCCCAAGATGCTGTTGCTCGACGAGCCTTTTGGCGCATTGGATGCGCTCACGCGCGGCACCATCCAAGACGAGCTGATGACCATCGTGCGCCAGACGCAGCAAACCGTTTTCATGATCACGCACGACGTGGACGAAGCGATTCTTTTGTCCGACCGCATCTTGCTCATGAGCAACGGCAACGAGTCGGGTGGCAGTTATGTGCCTGGTGGCCTGGCTGAAGTGGTGGTCAACCCGCTGCCACGTGAACGCACGCGTGCCCATTTGCACCACCTGCCCGGCTACTACGACATGCGCAACCACATCGTGGACTTTTTGGTGTCCCGCGCCAAAGCCCATTGACTCTTTCTTTTTTCCCGAATTATCTTCAACTCCCCTCAAGAGGTCTTTTATGAACCGTTTAGACATCACCGAAAAAATCATCACAGCCAAAGTGTCCAAAGGCATCAAGTGGAGCGATGTCGCCGAAAAAGTCGGCCTGTCCAAAGAATGGGTCACCGCCGGGTGCTTGGGCCAAATGACCTTTGATGCCAAGCAAGCCAAGGTCATTGGCAAAATCTTTGGCCTGACCGCCGAAGAAATCAAATGGCTGCAAGTGGTGCCCTACAAAGGCTCACTGCCAAGCCAAGTGCCCACCGACCCGCTGATCTACCGCTGGTACGAAATCGTGAGCGTGTACGGCACCACCATCAAGGAACTCATCCACGAAGAATTTGGCGACGGCATCATGAGCGCCATCGACTTCAGCATGGACATCGTGCGCCAGCCCGACCCCAAAGGCGACCGCGTGAACGTGGTGCTGTCGGGCAAGTTCTTGCCTTACAAGCAGTATTGATTAGACGCTTTCACCCAAGGGCGCACACCAGGCCGTGCCGAACTGGGTTCGCCATGGCTTTTTCGTGTCTGCTGGTCATGGGTTGGGCGAGACCCGGTCAGTCGCTCAAGTGCCTGTGCTTGGGGGAACGCCTCTGTGCAAAGCCCACAGCCAGCGTTAAGCTTGAATGATTCATAGAGGCTAGCTCGACATGATCAACAAGTTTGTTTCTTCCGTCACCGAGGCGCTGGCGGACACGCCCGATGGGGCCACGGTGATGATTGGTGGCTTTGGCACGGCCGGCATCCCGGATGAGCTGATCGCGGGCTTGCTGGCGCAAGGTGCGCGTGACCTCACCTTGGTCAACAACAACGCAGGCAACGCCGAGCAGGGCTTGGCTGCTTTGCTCAAAGCAGGTCGGGTGCGCAAGATCATTTGCAGCTTTCCCCGGCAAACCGACTCTTATGTGTTCGATGGTTTGTACCGCTCGGGCCAGCTCGAGCTGGAGCTGGTGCCCCAAGGCAATTTGGCCGAGCGCATTCGGGCGGCTGGCGCGGGCATTGGCGGGTTTTTCACGCCCACGGGTTACGGCACCGATTTGGCCAAACACGCCGATGGCTCTCTCAAAGAGACCCGAGAGATTGATGGTCGCATGTATGTGTATGAAACGCCGATCCACGCCGACCTGGCCCTGATCAAGGCCGAGCGTGGCGACCGCTGGGGCAACCTCACTTACCGCAAAGCGGCGCGCAACTTTGGCCCCATCATGGCCATGGCGGCACGCAAAACCGTGGCCACGGTACACGAGCAAGTGGCCTTGGGCGAGTTGGACCCCGAGAACGTGGTCACACCTGGCATTTTTGTGCAAGCGGTGGTCAAGATCGACCGTGTGGCCACACAGGCCGGAGGCATCAAGGCATGAGCTACACCCGACGCAGCAAAGACGAATTGGCGGCCCGCGTGGCGCAAGACATTCCCGAAGGGGCCACGGTGAACCTCGGCATCGGCCAGCCCACCTTGGTGGCCAACCACATCCCTGCCAGCCGCGAAGTGCTCTTGCACAGCGAGAACGGCATCTTGGGCATGGGCCCGGCGCCCGCCAAAGGGATGGAAGATTACGACCTGATCAACGCGGGCAAACAGCCGGTGACTTTGTTGCCGGGTGGTGCGTATTTTCACCACGCCGACAGCTTTGCCATGATGCGCGGCGGGCACCTGGACATCTGCGTGTTGGGGGCGTTTCAGGTCAGCGCCACGGGTGACCTGGCCAACTGGCACACCGGTGAGCCCACCGCCATTCCGGCGGTGGGCGGGGCCATGGACCTGGCCATTGGGGCCAAACAAACCTGGGTGATGATGGACCTGCTGACCAAGCAGGGTCAAAGCAAACTGGTGCAATCTTGCAGCTATCCGCTGACGGGCATTGGCTGTGTCAAACGGGTCTACACCGACCTGGCCACGCTGGCCTGCACGCCCCAAGGGCTTGTGGTCATAGACATGGTTGAGGGCTTGAGCCTGCAAGCCCTATCGGACCTGATTGGCCTGCCGCTATCAGCATAAAACGCCACCTCTAACACCCGGCAGTCAGAGACGTTGGATCTGGCCCGGCAAAGTGTGTGTGGTCCCTTGGCTGCAAGTTGTGTGATTCAGGGCAGCGGTGAGAGCATCTCAAAGGCGAAACTGGCGTCTTTGACGGTTACTTTGACCGCGCGCACATCCGATGCGCCGGGCACGATCAAGCGGGTGACGTTTTTCAGTGGTTTTTTGTCCAGTTGAAAAGGCTGGTCAAGCCTGAACTGATGGCTGTCTCCGTGCACCACCAAGACCGGTTTGCCCCAGCGATTGGCCATGGGCAGTAGGGTTTCGCCAATGCTGGTGCGAAACCCTGACCAGCTCGGGAAATCTGCCCAAAGCGTCTTGTTTTCCAGCACGTCGGCTTGAAAAGCAAAGACCACGGCTGAAGCTTGTTGAAGTCGCGCTAGCTCGAATGTGGCCTGGATCCAAGCCACATTGGCCGCATCGCGTTCAAAAAACTCTCGGGTGGCGGCGATGTCCCGGCTTTCCAAATTGTTGTTGCTGCCCACGATGTGCAGCGTGGCAAACAAAACCCCTTGGTGCAGCCAGCGCACGTTTTCCACATAACGACCGAAAGCGGGCGCGACCCTCGACTGGTTTTGCACGGGCATGGGCTTGGCACCCAAGGAGGAGCCGGGTGTGAAAAACCGTTGCCGCAATGCGGCCAGACGCTCCAAGGGGTCAAATGCGCCATTGTTACTTCTGTGGCAATCGGTCCACTCGTTGTCACCCGGTGTGTAGACCACGGCACCTTTGAATCTCTGAAAGTGTTCCAGCTGATGGGTGAATTCTTCATCGCTGCACAGCGTCGAGCCCGATTTGAAATCGCCCACATGGACAGAAAAAGCAGGGTCCTCCTGGTTGATGCGGTCAATCAATGACCTGTAGGGGCCATATGCCTTTTGCGCAGAACCGTAAGGTAAATCACCCAGGGCCACGAAGGTAAAAGCCTGCTGAGCGTGTGCTGTTGCGACCGACCAAAGCATGCTCAGCCAGATGAGGTGGCGCAACACCCATCGGCGCGCGAAAAATCTTGAAACAAGGGTTTGAGTCTGGGTGCTGTGCATGAAATCAGCGCATGTCCTTCGCCTCAACCGATACCATCAGCAGGTCATCGCTGGTGGTCACCCATTGGCCATCGCGGTACAGCAAGGGCAAGGCGGCGTCGTTGTAGCAGCCAGAGATGACTTCGCCCACCATCAGGCAGTGCGTGCTTTCCTGCACTTGCCGAATCAGACGACATTCCAGGCTCATGACGGCGCTGCGAAGACTGGGCGAGCCTGAGTCAAACTGGGCCCATTCCTGCGCGTCAAAGCGTTCATCGCCGAACATCTGGGCTTGACCAGCAAACAACTTGGCCAGCGCGATGTGTTCGACCGCCAGCGTGTTCACACTGAACACCTGGTTGTCGGCCATGTGCGCGTAGCTGAAGGCGTTGCGGTTGATGGCGCAGACCACCGTGGGCGGCTCCACACCCAAAGACATGAAGGCCGAAACCGTCATGCCCGTGCGGTGCGGTGTTTTGCCGGTGGCGATGATGTTCACCGCCGCCGGGTGCAAACGCATCAACTGCCTGAAGGCTTGCGGGGTCATGCCGCAGCCGTTTCCAGGGGCGCGTCCACGTTGATGGCCGAGCCCAGGCCCAGCGCCTGGTTGACGCGGGGCATGACTTCGTTGGCCATCAGCTCCATCGAGTGGCGTCCCAACTGGGGATCGACCAGGTCCATGCCCGCGTACACGATTTCGCCAAAGGGGCCCGCCTTCTCGCGCAAAGCCAAAATTTTGTCGGTCACCTCGTTGACGGTGCCGGTGATCACCAGTTCGTCGAGCAGGCGGTCCAGCGTGACATGGCTGTCGTCTTCGTCCGTGTGCTTTTTGAAGATGACGTGGCGCTTGGACATCATCATCTTGGTCAGCATCTGGCGGTAGTAATAACGGTAAGGGCTGTTGGCATCTGCGCGGCCATAGCGGTTGGCCGTCGCGCTATCGTCGCTCACGAAAATGGTGCGCGCCACGCGCCAGTCGGCAGGGTTGGCCACTTCATGGACGGAGCTTTTGCCCTCACAGTAATTGTCCCAATGGCTGGCTAGCCAATGGTCCATCAAAAAGTTGGCCGACATGGGGTGGAAGTCCCGTTTGCCCATGGCGATCACGCCTTTGGAGTGGGGCGCCACCACCGTGCCGACAATTTCTGGCCGGGGACCTTGGAGAGGCTTCATCAAGTAGCCCCGACCAATCGAGGGGACAGAGGTGACTTGCGTGCTGACCTTGAAGCGGTTGTCCGGAAAGTCGATGTTGTAGGGCGGCTCACGCTCCCAGATGGCCAGGATCACATCAATCGCCTCGGCAAACATCTTGTTGCGGTCCTGGTCCAGGATGCCCAAGGCTTCGGCGTCGGATGCCAAGGCCCCGGGGCTGATGCCGAAGATGAAGCGGCCCTTGGCCAAGTGGTCGAACATGGCCGCTTGCGAGGCCAGCAGCGTGGGGTGCGAGTGCGACAAGTTGGAGGTGCCGCTGCCCAGCTTGATGGTCTTGGTTTCCGGGATCAAGGTGGCCAGGAACAACAGGCTGTTGGTCACGTTTTCGGCTTTGTCAGTGAGGTGCTCGCCCACAAACGCGTCGTAAAACCCCAGCTTGTCGGCCAGGATGATGGTTTGCCGGTCCTCATGCAAGGTCTCCGTGGTGTCCCGCTCGAAGGGGTGCAGGGGCATGGTGAAGTAGCCTAGGCGCATGATGGTTCCTGTCGTTGATTTTTAGAAGATGAAGACTCACTCGGGCTTGATGCCAGCGTCTTTGATGACCTGTGCCCAGCGGGTGACTTCACTTAGAATGAAGCGAGGGTAATCGGCCTTGGATACCTTGGAAGGCTCCAAGCCCAATTGCGCCAAACGTGCCAGAAAGGCCTCATCTTTCAGGGCGGAGCTGATGGCCCCGTCCAGTCTGCGCACCACGTCGGGCGGGGTGCCCGCAGGGGCCGCCAGCCCCAAGAAGAAGCCCAGCTCATAGCCGGGGTAAGTCTCGCCAATGGCGGGCACATTGGGCCAGGGCTTGAATCGCGTGGCCCCGGTCACGCCAATCGCGGTGGCCTTGGGGTTGTCGATGTGGGCCATGGCGGGCAGGTATTCCAGAAACAGCACCTGCAACTGGCCGCCGTAAAAGTCTTGCAGGGCCGAGCCGATGCTCTTGTAGGGGATGCCGGTCATGGGTGCGCCGGTCTTGACCTTGAACATTTCAGCGGTCATTTGCGAGGCCGAGTTGTAGTGGCCAAAAAACACCTTGCCCGGGTTGGCTTTGGCATAGGCCGTCAGGTCGGCAGCGGTGCGGATGCCCGAGTCTTTGCTGACCATCGCCACCGAGGCGGCTGTTCCGAATTGCCCCAGGTGTTCAAAATCTTTCAAGGGGTCATAGGGGACTTTTTTGTACAGGCTCAGGTTCGCCGCCAGTGTGGTGTTGGTGGTGAGCAAAAGTGTGTAGCCGTCAGCGGGTGCGTTCTTGACCGCTTCGGTGCCCAGGATGCCGTTGGCGCCGGCGCGGTTTTCAATCACCACGCCTTGCTTGAACTGCGCTTCCAGGTATTGGCCAAAGGCGCGTGCGGTGATGTCGCCTGAGCCGCCGGGCCCGAAGGGCACAACGATCTTGATTGGCTTGTTGGGAAAGCCCTGAGCTTGGGCCAGGCCCAGGCACAAAGCCAAGGGGGCCAGCACACTGTATTTGAGAAATCGGACAAGCTTTTGCATACACAGTCTCCATCGTTGGTTATCGTGGCGAGATTCTAGGAGGGCCGTGTGAATTGACCAAGCTCAAAATTCCAACTGGTGGAATTGCAGACCTGTGCCGGTGGATACGCCAGCTGCGTTGTGGGCAAGGATGAAGCCGCTCGTATTCAGAATGCAATGCGCGGGCTTTGCGGGTCCTTGATGGCCGTGCGCCAGGTTTCGGCCTGCGTCGGGTTCATGCGGGCCAACTCGTATTGCGCCGACATGATGTCGGCCTCGTGGGTCAGGGTGGTGGCCAGGTCGCTGAGGTAGCTGCCCGTCATGCGCTCGAGCGTGGACACGGCGCACAAGGAGGCAATCGGGTAACGACGCCGGTCAAAAACGGGCACGGCCATGCCCGAAATGCCGCGTCCGGAACGGGTTTTGGTCAGGGCGTAGCCGTTTTTGCGTGTCTTCTGAATGCCACTGGCCATTTTGCTGAAGGCCTTGTCCGGGCCGCTGCGCAGTCGGTGGAAGGCCAGGATGTCGGCGATCTCGTTGTCGGGCAAAAATGACAGGATGGCCAGACTGAAAGAGCCGATGCCCATGGGCCAGCGGTTGTGCACCTGCAGGATTTCGGCGTTTTGCGGCAGGTGGCCCTGGCGTTTGTCCAAGCACACGGCATCGTAGCCACAACGTATTCCCAGGTACACCGTTTCGCCCGTGGCCTCAGCCAAACGTTCAAACGATGGCTGGGCAATGCTTTTGATGTCGTGCACGTCCAGTACCGACATGCCCAAGGCATAAACCTCCGGGCCAAGCCGGTAGTGGCGTGTGCCCCAGGGGCGCTCGACCAGGTGCTCATCCAGCATGGCCGAGAGGATGCGGTGCACGGTGGCCTTGGGCAATTGGGTCAGGGTGCTGATTTGCATGAGTGCCGCGCCCTGCGAGCCGAAAGTCGACAAGGTTCGCAGCAGCAAGGCGGCGCGCGCGATGCTTTGCGCGCCTTCGTTTTTCGGGGAAGGGTTCATGGCTTGAAAGGGCTCAACAGCGGAGCGCCGGGGTGTCGTCGGTGGGTCAAAAAGACAAAGTATTCCATGATTCGGAATATTGAAGCGACGGGCCCTGTTGCGAGCGTCAAGGCGGGATCACCCGATTGCCAAGGCAAAAACCGGCACGCATACTGTTTTTTTGTTGTGCAGCACGGGGTCGCAAATGGCCCTGAAACATCGAATCCACCACGAGACAACTGAAAGGGGTCATTCCAATGACGGCATCCAAACGCAAACTCCTGACTTGGCTGGGCTGCGGTCTGCTGGCCAGCGCAAGCCTGGCTTCTGTTCAGGCGCAAACCTACCCACAGCGCCCCATCAAGGCCATCGTGCCTTACGCAGCGGGCGGATTTTCAGACCAGGCCAGCCGCATCATTGCCGAGGCCATGTCGCGCAACCTGGGTCAAAACATCGTCATCGAAAACCGTGCGGGCGGCGGCGGCCGCATTGGCAGCGAAGCCGTCACCAAAATGGCCCCCGATGGCTACACCTTGCTGATGACCACCAACGGCACCAAGACCTACATGGCGGTGGTGGAAAAGTCTTTGTCCTATGACCCGGTGAGCGACTTCACGCCGATTTCTCTGGTGGGCAAATACGGTTTGCTGATGGTGGTCAACCCGTCTGTGCCCGCCAAAACCTTGCCGGAATTCTTGACTTATGCCCGCGACCCCAAAAACAAGGGCAAGATCAATTACGCCACCTCGGGCATGGGCAGTGGGTTGCACTTTGCGGGCGAGTTGTTCAACGCCATGGCCAAGGTGAACATGGTGCATGTGCCTTACAAAGGCTCGGGCCCCGGCATGCAGGATGTCCTGGCGGGGGTGTGCCAGGTGATTTTTGACGGCGCAGCCAAGCCGCAAATCGATGCAGGAAAAGTGAACTTTCTGGGCACCACCAGTTCGGTGCGTGACCCGCGCTACCCGGACGTGCCCACGCTCAGCGAAGGTGGCTTGACGGGTTATGACCTGACCTATTGGGTGGGCATCTTCGCCCCCAAAGGCCTGCCTGCCGACATCCAGGCGCGTTTGAATGCTTCGGTCAAAACCGCATTGGCCGAGCCGGACGTGCAGCGCAAACTCAACGGCATGGGCATGAGCCTGGTGGGCAGCTCGGCAGAGCAAATGGTGCAGGAAATCCGCACCGAAACCGCCAAGTTGCGGCAGATCGCTGCGTCGATTCCCGGTGGAGTGAACTGATGAGTTTTGAGATGAACAGCGGGGTGCTGCGGCCGCAGGATCGACTGCCTTTTTCAGCCATCGTCGACAGGCTCCCACTTCACTTGCCCGAAGGGGTGCGTTTGGTGGTCTGGCCGGTGGTCAACATCGAAGAGTGGGATATCTCGCGCCCCATGCCGCGCATGGTTTCGCCACCGCCCGGCGGACAAGCCCCGGTGCCCGATGTGCCCAACTGGACCTGGCATGAATACGGCATGCGGGTGGGGGTGTGGCGCCTGATGGACGCTTTCAAAAATGCAGGTATCAGGCCGACCCTGTCCATCAATGCCAAAGTCTGCGAAACCCGCCCGCGCGTGACGCAAGCCGCACTCGATGCGGGTTGGGAGTTCATGGCGCATTGCTACGAGCAAATCCCGATCCAGAAAATCCCGGACGAGCGGGCCATGATGCAGCAGACGCTGGACGTGCTGACCCGCTTCACCGGCCAGCGCCCGCAAGGTTGGTTGGGCCCGGGTCGCAGCCAGACGCTGCAGACCCCCGACCTGATCAAGGAGCTGGGCATGTCCTGGTTTGGCGACTGGGTGCTCGATGACCAGCCGCAATATGTGCATACCCAACACGGACCGCTGGTTTCGGTGCCTTACACCATTGAGCTCAACGACATCAACATCATGCTCACCTCGCACGAGCGTTCGGACGCGATGCTGCTGCGCACCCAAGATGCGTTCAAGCGGCTGTATGCCGAGTCGGCGCACAGCGCCCGCATCATGGCGTTTGGGGTGCATCCGTACATTTCTGGCGCTGCGCACCGCATCGATTATTTTGAAATGATGCTGGAATTTTTGGCCAAGCAACCTGGTGTGGTGTTCTGGAACGGCTCTGAAATCAGCCAATGGTTTCGGCAAGCCAGCCCACTGCCAGCGCCTTGAGGCATGAGCCCTCAGACGCCCTTGAAGCCGTCTGCTGACGCGCATGCCGACACGCCGCTGCATGCGCTGTCTTTGGCGCAAGCCAGTGCCCTGATTCGGCAGCAGACGATCACGCCGGTGCAGCTGGTGCAGGCCTGCATCGACCGCATGGAGCGACTCGATGGGCAAGTGAACGCCTTCGTCACCCCCACGCTGGACGCCGCCATGCAAGCGGCGCACCAGGCCACCCGCGAGATCGCGCAAGGCCAATACCGGGGGCCTTTGCATGGCATCCCGATGGCGCACAAGGATGTTTACCTGACGCGAGGCGTGCGTACCACGGCGCATTCGCGGCATTTGCACGACTGGGTGCCCTCGGTCAGCGCCACGCTGGTGACGGGTTTGGCGCGTTTGGGGGTGATCAGTTTGGGCAAAACGGCATGCCATGAATTTGCCTTTGGCTCGCCCTCAGAAGATGACTTGTTTCCGCCGGCGCGCAACCCCTGGCATCTGGCGCACATGCCGGGCAGCTCGAGCAGCGGCTCGGGGGCGGCGGTAGCGGCAGGTTTTTGTCTGGCAGCCACGGGAACCGACACGGGTGGCTCGATTCGCCACCCAGCGGCCGCTTGTGGTGTGGTGGGCCTCAAACCCACGCGCTATGCTTACCCCCTGTCGGGCGTGATCGCCTTGGCGCCCAGCTTGGACGTGGCCGGATTTTTGACGCGCACCGCGCTGGACCAGGCCCTGATTTGGGACGCTTGGCATGGCAGCGATGTGGCCACCGTATGCACTGCCGATGTGCAGCGTTCGGTGCTTCAGGGGCTGCGGATTGGTGTGCCTGCGGGCTTGTGGCGCAACGCCGAGAACGGGCAGGCCACACACGACCCACAGATCCAAGTCTGTTTTGACGAGACACTGCAAAAACTGCAAGCCGAAGGTGCACAGGTGGTCACGGTGGAGACGAAGGATTGGCCACCGCAGCCCGCCGTGGTGCAGGTGGCCAACACCCTGATCGCCTATGAAGCGTTTCTACAACTGCAGCACATTTGGCGCGACCACCCGGAACAGCTGGGACAGGGTTTGCGCCTAAAACTGGCGGGTGCAGCGCAGCTGAGTTTGAACAGCTACCAAGCAGCCCGCGTGCAGGCCGACGTTTGGCAACAGCAGGTCAGCGCTTTGCTGGCTGAGCAGGTGGACGTGTTGATGTGGCCAGGGCGCGAAGCCTTGCCCGAGACCCTGCAAGACCTGATGGCCAACCCCACCGGGCAGCGCAGCGCCTGCAACCGCTTGTTCAGCCTGACCGGGCACCCCGCCTTGACCTGCCCCATGGGCGTGTCCACCCAAGGCTTGCCCATGGCGTTGCAGATCGGCGCGGCCATGCACGGCGAGGGCCATGTGCTGCAAGTGGCCCATGCGGTGGCTTCGGCCATCGGCTGGCGTTTGCCCGTGCTGCTGGATTGAGCCATGGACTTTGTCAACACCGAAGGCGTGCGCCTGCACTATGAGATCGTGGGCGAGCAAGGCCCCTGGCTGGCGCTGGTGTCGGGCGGTCGGCGCAGCGGGGCCGAATTTTTGCCCTTGGCGCGCCGCATCGCGGCCCGGGGGTTTCGGGTGGTGCTGCACGACCGACGCAACACCGGGGCTTCGCAGGTGTTGATCGAAGGCGATCGCGGTGAAGAAGACATCTGGGCCGACGACTGGGTGCAGTTGATGCAGCACCTGAACGCGGGGCCTGCATTTTTTGGCGGTGGCTCTTCAGGGGCGCGGCTGGCCTTGTTGACCAGCTTGCGTCACCCCGACGCGGTGCGTGGCTTGCTGCTGCTGCGCATCACGGGCGGCGCCTTCACCGCGGGCCGCTTGCCCGACAGCTATTACGGCCAGTTCATCCGCGCGGCCGAACAAGGCGGCATGGCCGCGGTGTGTGCCACGCCCTATTACCAGGAGCTGATCGCCGCCGACCCTGGCAACCAGGACCGCCTGATGGCCATGGACCCGCGGCAATTCACCGCCGTCATGCGCCACTGGCTTCAGATTTTTTTGCAAGGCCCGCGCGAACCGGTGCTGGGCATGACGACCGAGGCCCTGCAGGCCATCCGTGTGCCCACCTGGGTGGTGCCCGGCAATGACAAAACCCATGTGTCCCGCCACGGCCGCGAGGCGGCGGCCCTGATCCCTGGCTGCGAACTGTTCGAGCTGCCGGTGGCGGACGAAGATGTGCCCGCTTTGCCGTTTTCGGCGTGGGGCCCGCACGAAGAAACCCTGGCGACAGCCATGGCTGATTTCATGCGCCGCGTGGGCCATGATGCCCACTGAACTTATTTTCCAAGGAGCATTTTGAATGACCACCCCGATCAACCCGTCCATTCGCCGTGTCGTGACCGGCCACGACGAACAAGGCAAAGCCATCGTCGAGATTGACGAAGTCTGCAGCCATTACCGGCAAGGCCGCCCCAATGGCTTTGTGTGCAATGTCTGGACCACCGACACGAGTCCTGCCAACAACAACGGCCAGGTGGACGCAGGCCGGCGTGAGGGTAAATTTTCGGTCATCGAGAACGGCACCGTGTTCCGCATCCTCGACTTTCACCCCGGGGTACAGCAGCGCGTGCACCGCACCGAGTCGGTGGATTACATCGTGGTCATGTCCGGCGAAATCGACATGGAGCTGGAGTCCGGCGAGGAAGTCCACTTGAAGGCGGGCGACGTCATGGTGCAGCGCGGCACGGTGCACAACTGGATCAACCGGGGCACCGAAACCTGTGTGATGGCGGTGGTGCTGGTGCATGCGCACCCGGTGCAGGCAGGGGAGCAAACGCTCAACGCCTTTGGTTGAGCGTGTTCCGAAGCCGCTTTCAGGCCTTCAGTGGGGAAACGGTGCAATGCCCGGCGCGGCGTTGTGCGGCAGTTCGCGGCGCGTGGTGTTCATGACCATGGCGAGCAAGCTGTAGTAGCCGCAGTGCGCCGTCATGTCGATGACGCCCTGGTCGCCAAACATCTTTTGTGCAGCCGCCCAGGTCACGTCGCTGACAGACTGGTTGTGCAGCAGCTCCTGCAAAAAGTCGTACACCAAGGTTTCTTCGGCCGTCATGTTCGGCGGGCGGCGGCCTTCGGCAATGGCATCACAAGTGGCTTCGCTCACGCCGGCCTTCATGGCGATGGGCTTGTGGATGTGCCACTCCACCGGCTGTGACCAGTGGCGGGCCACCACCAGCACCGCAAATTCCGAGTTGTGCAAACCCACGGTGTTGTCGTAGCGCAGGTATTCACCTACTTTTTGCAGGCGGCGCATCAGCTCGGGGCTGCGCATCAAAGGCACAAAGGGGCCGGAGAGTTTGCCTCTGGGCCCACTGACCAGTTCGTCCACCGCCGCACGTTGGGCGTCGGTCATTTGTTCACGCGGCATTTCGGGCAGGCGGTCTATTTTGGGAGAGGTCATCGGGCTGTCTCTTGGGGTGGGTTGAAAGATCAAAACTCAATTTATCACCGGACCTGAAGACGATCAGTCGTGTGCGGGATAGCCCGGCGGGGCCACAGCGGCACCTTGGATCTGGTGCCGCACAAAAGCCTGCGCAACCCAACCCGATTGTTTGACGTCTTCCACAAAACTGTTCAGAAATTGCTGCGCGGGTTCGCTGCGCTGCGCGGGCATGCCCATGGCCTGGTGGATGACCATGAAGCGGCCCAGCAGCAGCCGCACGCCTGGCAGGCGCTGCGCATCGGCTTCCAATTGCTGCTTCACGCCAGCAGCCACTTCAAGTTGCTGGGCCATGAACACATTGACCACGGCGGGCGAGCTGGGCGCACGCACGATGGTCGCGTTTTTCAGGTGGCGGGTCAAAAACAAGTCATAAGCGCTGCCCGCGCCCACCGTCACGCGGTTGTGGGCTTGGTCGACTTCGTCGTTGCTTTGCAGCAGCGAGTCGTTGCGCACCATGTAGGCCCCCTCAATTTGCACATAGGGCGGTGAAAAATGCAGGCCTTCGCCGCGCAACGGGTCGATGGCAAAAAAGCCGATGTCCGCCTCGTCGGCGCGCACGCACTGCACCGATTCGTCGGCTTTTTTGAAGATGCGCCAGTCAATGCCCAAGCCCAGCTGTGCAGCCAGTTTGCGTGATAGATCGGCCGAAATGCCTGAGGGCCCGCCTGCGGTGTCGAGCCTGGCGAGCACCGGGTTACCCAGGTTGATGGCCACGCGCAGCGGGCCGTGGGGTGCGAGCTGATGGGCCAAAGAGGCTGCAGAGGGAGTGTTCATGGCTTGAGTGAAAAATAGACTGGAAAATGGATACCTATTTTAAAAATGCGAGCCGTGCCGCAGGCTGACAAGTGCCGGGTGACTGCAGCCAGGTGACATGTTCCAGGCCGTGCTGCCGTTTCAGCCCAAGACTTGGAGCACGGCCGTTAAATCGCGCCCGATGTGGTGCGGTGCCGGCCCAATGGCTTCGGCAGGCAGATTTTGACGGTTGACCCACAGCGTGGTGAAGCCAAACCAGGTGGCGCCCAGCGCGTCCCAGGCGTTGCTCGACACAAACAGCACATCGGCCGGGGCAAAGCCAAAGTGGTCGGTCACGATTTGGTAGCTGGTGGGCGTGGTCTTGAACTGGCGCACGCTGTCCACCGACAAGACGGCGCCCAGCAGATCGCTCATGCCCGCACTGTGCACGGCCGACTGCAGCATCTCGGGGCTGCCGTTCGACAAAATGGCAGTGGCCACGCCGCGCTGGCGCAAGGCTTGCAGCACGCCCAGGTTTTCTGGGAAGGGTGAAAGTTGGGCGTATTGCGCCATCAGCGCGTCTTCATTCGCGCTGGTGTGCACCAAGCCCAAACGCGCCAATGCATAACGCAGCGACGCGCGCGTGATGTCCCAAAACGATTGGTAATGGCGACTGCCTTCGGGGTTGGAGTCGCTCAGTGAGATCAGCCGCGTGTACTCGATCTGCTTGTCGCGCCACAGCACCGACAGGGCCACGCCCTGGCCGGGGTAAAGTTGTTCGGCCAAAGCGCCAATCGAATACACATCGAACAGCGTGCCATAGGCGTCGAACACCACCACTCGAATGCTGGGCTTTGTCATGCCAGATGCCCTGTTTTCACCAAGATCAAACAGCCTTCGCGGCTAAACGGTTGGTGCTGGCTCATGTGCGGGCTGCGCAGCCAGCTGCCGGCGGGGTAGTCGCCGTGCTCGTCCGAGAACACGCCTTCGACCACCAAGATTTCTTCGCCGCCCCAATGCCGGTGCGGGTTAAAAAACGTTTGCGGGGCCCAGCGCACCAGGGCGGTGTTTTGCGTCTCGAAGGTGTTCAAGGGCAAAACCTTCAGACCTTCAACCATGCCTTGGCGCCATTCGCTGAGGCGCGTATCGATGACCACACGCGCGTTGTCGCGCGCATCCAGATGGCGCAGCTTCACAAACAGCGTGCAGCCCTCGGGTGAGGACGGTGCGTGCGAACTGCCCACCGGGTTCTTGATGTAGGTGCCGGGGCCATAAACGCCGTGTTCGTCGTGCAGCGTGCCCTCGAGCACCAAAATTTCTTCGCCCCCGCCGTGCACGTGGCTGGCAAAGGCCGAGCCAGGCGCATAACGCACGATGGACGTGGCGCGGGCCACTTCGCCGCCGTTGCGCTCGAGCATGCGGCGCGACACGCCCGAGGCGGGTGAGTCCACCCAATCGAGTGAGGGGCTGTGGAGGATGCAGCGCTGGCTCAGGTCAGAGTTGAGGGCCGTCTTGTCGTTCATGTTTGATCGTTGTCATGTTGGGTCGCTGCCAAGTGTGCCCCAATCCCCATTGGCGTGCGGCGCGTTCAGCCCAGCGGGCATGGGTTGTGCTCAGAGAATGGCAAAGCGCAATGAGCGAATTAGCAAAAACCAATTGGCTATTATTTTTTCATTGCTATAACATATTTCTTCTTAACCCGGGAAGGAAATAGCAATGTCAAACGAAGGCAAATGCCCTGTGATGCATGGTGGCAACACCACCACAAGCAACACCCCCATGGCCTGGTGGCCAAAAGCCCTGAACTTGGACATCCTGCACCAGCATGACATCAAGACCAACCCGATGGGGCAGGCTTTCAACTACCGCGAGGAAGTGAAAAAACTCGATGTGCCCGCGTTGAAGAAAGACCTCACCGCCGTCATGACCGACAGCCAGGACTGGTGGCCTGCCGACTGGGGTCACTATGGTGGTTTGATGGTGCGCATGGCGTGGCACGCTGTGGGTTCGTACCGAGTGGCCGATGGGCGAGGCGGTGCAGGCACCGGCAACCAGCGCTTTGCGCCACTCAACTCTTGGCCAGACAACGTCAACCTCGACAAAGCACGCCGCTTGTTGTGGCCCATCAAAAAGAAATACGGCAATCGCCTCAGCTGGGCCGACTTGATCATCCTTGCAGGCAATGTGGCCTACGAGTCCATGGGCCTCAAAACCTACGGCTTTGCCTTTGGCCGCGAAGACATTTGGCACCCCGAGCAAGACATCAACTGGGGCTCAGAAAAAGAATGGTTGGGTACGACCCGCTACGACGGCAACAACCGAGATTCTTTAGAAAACCCCCTCGCTGCGGTGCAAATGGGCCTGATTTACGTGAACCCCGAAGGCGTGAACGGCCAGCCCGACCCACTGCGCACAGCGCAAGACGTGCGCCTGACCTTTGCCCGCATGGCCATGAACGACGAAGAAACCGTGGCCCTCACGGCGGGCGGCCACACCGTGGGCAAGTGCCACGGCAATGGCAAGGCGCAAAACTTGGGCCCTGAGCCAGAAGGTGCAGACGTGGCCGAACAAGGCTTGGGCTGGATGAACCACACCAGCCGGGGTGTGGGGCGCGACACCATGTCCAGCGGCATCGAAGGGGCCTGGACCACCCACCCCACCCAATGGGACAACGGTTACTTCCGCCTCTTGTTCACCTACGATTGGGAGCTCAAAAAGAGCCCCGCTGGCGCGTGGCAGTGGGAGCCGATCAACATCCTGGAAGAAGACAAACCGGTGGATGTGGAAGACCCCAGCATTCGCCACAACCCCATCATGACCGACGCCGACATGGCCATGAAGATGGACCCCGAGTACCGCAAGATCTCGGAGCGCTTTTACAAAGACCCCGATGAATTCACTCAAGTGTTTGCGCGTGCGTGGTTCAAGCTGACCCACCGCGACATGGGCCCGAAGGTGCGCTACATCGGCCCCGAAGTGCCCGCTGAAGACCTGATCTGGCAAGACCCCGTGCCCGCAGTCAAGGCCACTTATGACGTGGCGGCTGTCAAAGCCCAAATCGCTGCCAGTGGTTTGAGCGTGAGCGAAATGGTCGCCACCGCTTGGGACAGTGCCCGCACCTACCGTGGCTCAGACATGCGCGGCGGTGCCAACGGTGCCCGCATTCGCTTGGCCCCTCAAAAAGATTGGGAAGGCAACGAACCTGCACGTTTGGCCAAGGTGCTGGCGGTGCTCGAAGGCATCGCCAAAAACAGCGGTGCCAGCGTGGCCGATGTGATCGTGTTGGCCGGCAATGTGGGTGTGGAGCAAGCCGTGCAAGCTGCTGGCTTGAATGTACCCGTTCCGTTCATGCCAGGCCGAGGTGACGCCACACAAGACATGACCGACGTGGAATCATTTGCCGTGCTGGAGCCCATTCACGATGGCTTTCGCAACTGGGTGCAAAAGAACTATGTGGTCAGCCCTGAAGAGCTCTTGCTCGACCGCGCCCAACTCATGGGCCTCACGGCGAGCGAGATGACCGTGTTGGTGGGCGGCATGCGTGTGCTGGGTGTCAACCACGGCGGCTCCAAGCAAGGCGTGTTCACCGACCGTGTGGGCGTGTTGAGCAACGACTTCTTTGTGGCCTTGACCGACATGGTTTACCAGTGGAAGCCCACGGGCAAAAACTCGTACGACATTTGTGACCGCCAAACAGGTCAGGCGAAGTGGACGGCTTCACGCGTTGACTTGGTGTTTGGTTCCAATTCGGTCTTGCGCGCTTACGCCGAGGTGTATGCCCAAGACGACAACCGCGAGAAGTTTGTACGTGACTTTGTGGCCGCATGGACCAAGGTCATGAACGCTGACCGATTCGACTTGGGCTGATCAAGTGGCGCATTGACGGGGTGGCTCATGAGCCACCCCGTTTTTATTGGCCGATGGGCATCGACAGGACCAGCGCGTCGCCTCAGGTTTTCAGCAGCACCGGCTCGATGGCCTCGCCTTGCGCGGTGATGCGGCCGATGATGGCGGTGTGCGGGTAGCCTGCGGCCTTGAGCGCTTGCACACAAGCCGCCGCTTGCGCTGCGGGCACGCTGGCCAGCAGGCCGCCCGCAGTTTGCGGGTCAAACAGCAGGGGGTAGCGGGGGTCGCCCACGAATTCATCGGCGTTGCGCAGGGCGCGGCGCAGGCGCACATTGGCCGGTTGCAAAGAGCTGACGATGCCCGCCTGGACGCAGTCCACCGCACCGTCCAGCAGGGGCAGGGTGCTCATGGTCAGTTCGGCGTCCACACCCGATGGCCGTGTCATCTCGACCAGGTGGCCCAACAGGCCAAAACCGGTCAGATCGGTGCAGGCGGTCGCGCCGTGGTGGTGCAAAATTTTGGCGCCCACCTGGTTGGACAGCACCATCGACTGCAATGCCGCAGCGATCCAGCGCCCCTTGGCCGCATAGCGTGCGTGCGCGGCGAACAAGGTGCCGGTCCCCATCGGCTTGGTCAGCAGCAGCACATCGCCAGGCTGCATGCCGCCCTTGCGCATCACGCTGTCCATCTTTTCATCGATCAGGCCGTTGATGGCAAAGCCCAAGGCCAGCTCTGCCCCTTCGCCCGTGTGCCCGCCCACCAAGGCGCAGCCTGCGGCGTTCAACACCTCGATGGCGCCACCCATCATTTGGGTCAACAGGTCTTCGACTTTGCGCTCCAGGCCTGGGGGCACGGTGACCACGGCGGTGGCCGTTTGTGGCTCGGCCCCCATGGCAAAAATATCACCCAGCGCGTGGTTGGCGGCCACCTTGCCAAACAAATAGGGGTCGTCGATGAAGGCCCGGAAAAAGTCCACCGTCTGCACCACGGCCATGCCCGGCGGCACGCGCACCACGGCCGCATCGTCGGGCGAGTGCAGGCTGATCAGTACATCTGGCCGCTCGACCGGATGCAAGCTGCCCAGTGCCCGGGACAAAATGTTGGCGCCTACTTTGGCGCCGCAGCCCCCGCAGCGCATGGCGATGGCCGAAATGGCTTGCAGTGATTCTTCGCTCGTCAGTGTCAGCCGCGTGCTGGGGGCCTTGCCTTGGGCCTGGATGTCTTTGAGCAGCTGGCCCATGGCTTGCACGGCTTCGCGGACGTTGGCACCGGGTTGGGCGGGGCCGCCCGCTCCTGGCATGGCAGGGAACTCGGTGAAGCGGCGCATGAATTCCCGGTCAATGCGGTCCTTCCAGCGCCAGACCCAGGCCCCGGCAAAATTCAGCGACCCTCGAGAGGCCACGGCAAAGCGGTTGCCGGTCGATATCAGGGCCAGCCAATGGTGTTGCGGGTCGTAGGCCAGCAGCTTTTGACCGCGCAGGCTGCGGCGCAAATTCTCGGCCAAGGGCTTGGCCATGCGCACGGCAAACACGCCGGCTTTCTCGAGCGGGTGCTCCACAAACGAGGCGACATCACCGGCTGCAAACACCAGCGGGTCATTCAGGGATTGCAGTTGGTGGTGCACCAGGATGAAGCCGTTTTTGTCCAAAGCCAGTCCGGTGCTTTGCAACCATTCGGGGCCACCGGCCTGGGTCACCCACATGGTTTCGTCGGCATCAAAAGTGCGGCCGTCCCGCGTGTGCAGACAGCCGGGCGAGACTTGCACCACCTCGGCATGGGTGTGCACGGCGACGTTGCGCTCTTGCAAAACCTTGGCAAATTGCGCGCGCACGCGCGGGTTGTGAGTGGGCAAAATGTGTTCGCCAGAAGTCAGCAGCACAAATTGCAGGTCTTCTGGGTTGCGCACCATGGCCCTGAACTCATTGCGCAAGCGGTATTGCATGGACAGCACCAGTTCCACGCCACCGGCGCCTGCGCCGACCACGGCAATCGTCATGGGGCCTCGGTGAGCGGGCCATTGGCGGGCCTTGTCCATCAGGGCCAACCACCGCTGGTTGAACTGCGCAATCGGCTTGACGGGTACGGCCAGGGCTTGTGCGCCATCGACCTGCCGCACCTGCGGGGTTGAGCCTGTGTTGATCGAGAGCAGGTCGTACGGCACGGGCGGGCGGTTTTTGCAAATGACTCTTTGGGTCTTGCGGTCGATGCCGATCACGGCATCGTGGACCAGGCGTGCCCCGGCAAACGCGCACAGGCGACCCAGGTCGATGTGCACCTCGTCAAAGCTGTAGTGGCCCGAAATGTAGCCCGGCAGCATGCCCGAGTAAGGGGTGTCAATGTCGGTGCAGACCAAGGTGATGCGCACGCCCGGCTCGGGCTTCATGGCGAACATGCGCAGCACTCCCACATGGCTGTGGCCGCCGCCGACCAGCACCAGATCGCGCAGCACGGGTTGATTGGAAGATTGCATTCAAAGGGTCCAGAGGTCTTGCACCCAACGGTGCAAGGCGGCGCGTTCGGCCTGCGGTTCAAACAAGGGTGCACGCAAAGCGCACTGATGCTGCAAGTGTGCCACCAGAGAATGACCGGTTTGTGGTGATCGGCACGCCCGCAGCAAATCGGCCAAAGCTTTGGCGTCGCCCGGCTCAAAAAGGCCGGCGTAATTCTCGCCCAACAGGCCCACATTGCCGTCGATGCGTGAGGCCAGCACGGGGGTGCCGCTGCAAATCGCCTCCATCAGCACATGTGCGCCGCCTTCCATGCGGCTGCAGTGCACCAGCAGGTGGGCGCGCTGGATGCGCTGCAGGGTTAGCGCGTGGGGCACAGCCCCCAGCCAGCGGTAATGCGGGCACTGCGCCTGCGTGTCTTGCGCGGCCTGGCCCAGCGCCGGGTCGAGCGCAGCGCCAATGTGGTCGATGAACACGCCCGCGTCTGGCGGCAACAGGCGAGCAGCAGCCATCAGGGTGAGCGGGTCTTTTTCTTCGCGCAAATGGCCCACCATCAGGGCGCGCAGATGGCGAGAGGTCTTGGGCAAAGTTTGGCGCGTGCCGGTGGACTGAAAGATGACCCGCGCCTTGGCGTGGTGGGCGGGCGGCAAGGCCTTGACCCCCCATTCTTGCAGCACCACCAGCGAACGGGCCAGCGTCAAAGACTGTTGGGCCAGGGGGTCGTGGCCGATGTCGCGGTACAGGTCGGTGCCGGTGAGCACCACGCCCAAGCCGCGCTGGCCGTGCGTGCTGTGCCAGGCTTGCACCGAGTCGGCTGAGCGGCGCGCGTGCAAGGCCAGCATCACATCGTCAGGCGAGGTCAATGCCTCGGCGTCGGGCCATTGCCGCACGATGCGGGCAGAATGCGCAGACAACAGCTGTTGCCAACGGCGCGCCGTTTGCCAGTTGCCGTTGTTGGCGTCGGCCAAGGCAGGGCTGACAATGACCACACGAAGTTTTTGCATGGGCAGTTTATACATGAGCCGCAGTCCCCCAGCCCCCCCCAGGCAGTCGAATCCCCACCGCTTGTATGGACCCGTGACCAACCCCTGGCGCACGGCCAACGCCGAGACCTTGGCCCAAGCCCTGAGCGACACGCGCCAGCGTACGCTGGGTTTGATGCAGGCCTGGCAAGCGGCGCTGCCCGATCTGGCCGTGCCACCCCGGCCCGGCATGAACCCGCCCCTGTGGGAGTGGGGGCATATCGCCTGGTTTCAGGAATGGTGGACGGTGCGCAACCGACAGCGCGGCGAAGGCATCCGCAGTGCCTCCTGGGGCGATGGCTTTGGGCCTTCACGCATGCCCCGTGCCGATGCGCTGTACAACTCCAGCGAGGTGGCGCACGACAGCCGCTGGTCGCTGCCGCTGCCCGACTTGCAGCACACCCAGCGCTACCTGGCCGATGTACTGGTGCACAGCCTGGCCCATTTGCGGGCCGTGTCCGAGTCCACGGACGAGGCGCTTTACTTTTGGCGTTTGGTCGTGCAGCACGAGGCCATGCACAACGAAGCTGCGGTGTACATGGCGCAAGACCTGGGCCTGGCTTTGCCCGAAGCCTTGTACGTGGGGCACGTGCAGGCGGGCATGGGTCCTGCCTCAACAAACGCTTTGCACATCCCCGCCCAAGTTTGTACCTTGGGCCACAGCGGGCCCGGTTTTGCCTTTGACAACGAATGCCAGGCCCACCCGGTGAGGCTGGCCGCTTTTGAGATCGACGCGATGGCCGTGACCTGGTCGCAGTACCTGCCCTTCTTGCAGGCCACGGGCCATGCTCTCCCGCCACATGTGCGTGGCGCGCTAGGCGATTGGCAAGTGCGGCGCCTGGGCCAGTGGCAGCCCATGGATCTGAACGCGCCCGTGGTGCATGTCAACGCTGCCGATGCCCAGGCTTGGTGCGAGTGGGCAGGCAGGCGTTTGCCTACTGAAGCCGAATGGGCGTGTGCGGCGCACTCGCCCGACTTTGCTTGGGGCCAGGTGTGGGAATGGACCGCCAGCGACTTCTCGCCTTACCCCGGTTTTGTGGCCCATCCCTACCGCGATTATTCAGAGCCTTGGTGGCACGGCCACCGCGTGCTGCGCGGGGCTTGCGCCGCCACCTCGGCGCATGTCGTGGATGTGCGCTACCGCAACTTCTTTGTGCCCGAGCGGCGCGACATCTTTGCAGGCTTCCGCTCGGTCAAGCTTTGAGGTTTCAGCCGGCGGACGCCTGCCCCTTGCGCAGCAGTTCGTCGATCAGCAGGTGGGTTTTCAGGGCATCCTCACCGGTGACCCGAGGTGCTCGGTTTTGTTCGATCGCGTCGATGAAATCGGTCAACAGCTCGCGGTGCGGTTGGTGTGAAAAATCCATCATGTTGGCGCCGCTGCCGGTGCCCCCTTCGCTGCGCACGGTCAAGGGTTCACCTTGCAAAAAGTTCACCTGCAGATCGGCGCCACTGAGCCTTGCGCTGCCCAAAGTGCCAATCACCTCGATCGTTTCCGGGAAGCCCGGATACATGGCGGTGGTGGCCATCAGGTCACCGGGTGCACCATTGCCCAAGACCAACAGCGCGCTGACGTGGTCTTCGGTTTCCATCTGGTGCAAACGGGTTTGCCGCACCACCGAAGCCGTGACCGATTTCACCCCCACCAGCGCCTGAAACAGGTTCAGGGTGTGGATCGCTTGGGTCAGCAACACACCGCCGCCGTCGCGTGCCAACGTGCCCCGGCCCAGTTCGTTGTAATAGGCTTGGGAACGCCACCACGGCACACGCACCGATGCGGCCTGGACTTTACCCAGGCGTCCTGTGTCCAGCAACTCCTGAAGGGTCAGTGATGCGGGACGGAACCGGTGTTGCAACACCACCCCTAAGTGCAGTCCGCTTTGCCGGGCCAGCGCGGCCAGTTGCTCTGACCGCTCTAAATTGAGCTCGAGCGGCTTTTCGAGCAAGACATGTTTGCCTGCGGCAAAGCAACGCTGGCAAATCTCCAGATGGGTCGAGGGGGGTGTGGCGACCATCACCGCCTGAACCTGGGGGTCGGCCAGGGCCTTGTCCAAGCTGCTGACCAAGCGCACAGGGCCGATGTATGGCCGAATGCGGTCAGGGTGAGGCTGGCGCGTGACGGCATAGCGCAGGTCAATGCGCTCGCTCAGGTCTTGTAGGCTGCGCAGGTGGGGCTGGGTGGCTGCACCCAAGCCCACCAAGGCCATGCCCAGGCGCGCACTCATCAGCGGCCCGAGCCAATCTTGACCTGGTTGATTTGCGCTTGGGCTTTGACCAGTGAAGGCACCAGCTCCTGTCCATAGCCCAAGGCGCAAGCCGTCACCAGACTCTGGTGCACGCTGGTGCCGACCAATGAGGGTGCTTTCACGCTTTCGGTCAGGTGCACGTAGTACCGCAAGTCTTTCGACGCGTTGTTCAGCTCGAACTTCAGGCCGGTGTAGTCGCCATCCAGTGTTTTGGCCATGGCCTGAAACAAGCCTGAGTTGACCGCGCCGGCCGACACCACGCGCACCAGTTGCCCCACATCGATGCCCGCCTTGGCGCCCACGGCAAAGGCTTCGGCTGCCGCTGTGGTGATGGCTTGGCCCAGAAAGTTGTTCAGCAACTTGATGACATGGGCTGCGCCCATCTCACCGACGTGGAAAATATTTTCGCAATAGGCCTTGAACACCGGTTCTAGGCGGGCAAAGACTTCGGGCGACGCGCCGACCATGGTGTTGAGTTTGCCGGCTTCGGCCTCCACGGGGGTGCGCGCCAACGGGGCATCGACCAGGGTCATGCCCGCGGCCTGGCAGCGGGCTGCCAGGCGTCGCGTGGAATCGGGCTCGCTGGTGGACGCGTCGATGACCACCAAGCCCGCACGGGCTTGGCTCAACAAACCGGTGTGGCCTTCCAAAGCGGCCTCGACCTGAGGCGAGCCGGTCACGCAAATGATGACCGCGTCACAGGCCGTCAGATCGGCATGGCGCTCTACCAGTTGGGCGCCTGCGGCCAACAGGTCTTGCAAAGGCTCGCGCCGTGAATGTGCGGTCAGGGAAACCTGAAAACCTTTGGCCAGCAAATTTTTGGCGATGCCGTGGCCCATCAAACCCGAGGCCCCTATAAAACCGATGTGTTTCATGCATTTCTTTCGTGTGATGAATCAAAAAATACCCACCCCAGGTGTATCCCGGGTGGCGCACGCAAAGGCCAACACGCCCGTGCGCTAAGTGGGCTTCAAGTTATCACTTCTGGCCGTGCAGGGACCAGCGCTAGAGGACACGTTGGAGACAGCTGAGCAGATCACTCATGGTTTTCCCCAAGGCTGTTCAAGGTGCTTTGGCCTAAAGTGAAATGAGCAACACATTCAAGTTGTTGTTCCGATCAATACAGGAGACATAGAGATGAAAGTTTTGAAACCTTTGCTGGGCCTGGTGCTCTCTTCGATCATGGCCTTGAGCGCGCATGCGCAACAAGCGGCGATCACACTGCACGGCGCTTCACAGTTTGGCGATGACCATGCTTTCACCAAAACCATGGTCAAGTTCGAAGAGTTGGTCAAAAAATACTATGGCAAACCTGTTAACTTTGTTTTGCACAAAAACAGCGAACTGGGTTTGGAAAAAGACTACTTTGCCTACATGAATCAGGGCAAGGCGGTGGACTTTGCGATTGTCTCGCCAGCCCACATGTCCACCTTCTCCAAAGCGGCGCCCTTCATTGATGCGCCGTTTTTGTTCAGTGACCTGAACCACTGGAACAAGGTGTTGGACCAAGACATCCTCAAGCCGATTGCAGACGAAGTGGAGCAAAAAGCCGAAGTCAAATTGATCGGTTATGCCGGCGGCGGTGTGCGCAACATCTTCTCGAACAAAACAGCCGGTAATCTGGCTGACTTGAAAAACCTCAAAGTACGCGTGCAAGGTGCACCCATCTGGAGCCGCACCTTTGGCGCGGTGGGCATGACCCCCACGGTCATCGCATACAACGAGGTGTACAACGCCATCCAAAATGGCGTGATCAATGCGGGTGAAAACGAAGCCGCTGGTGTGGAAGCCATGAAGTTTTTTGAAGTGGCCCCCAACATCCTGATGACGCGCCATGCCATCACCATTCGCCCCCTGTGCTTCTCAGTCAAGACGCTGAAAAAACTGCCTGCAGACCTGCAAGCAGCGATCGTGAAGGCGGGCAAGGAGGCAGGTGCATTTGGTCGTCAGATCGAGTCGTCTGAAGACCAGGCCAAGCTCGACAAGTACGCCAAGGAAGGCAAACTCAAGCAGGTGCCTTTCGCACAACGCGCCGAAATGCAAAAGCTGGTGGACCCGGTCATGGCCGCTTACGCCAAAGAGGTGGGTGCTGACGCCATCTACGCCAAGATCAACTCAATGAAGTGATGTGCATCCCTGGCGGCGGCCATGCGGCTGCCGCCTCGTGTTTGACCGTGCTCCCCAGAATTTTCCCATGAACAAATTGCTGCACTTGATTGACAGTTTTCTGTCGTTTCTTTTGATCCTCGTGGTGTTGCTGTTGTTGGTGCCGGTCAGTTTGCAAATTTTTTCCAGATACACCGATGTCATTCCCAGGTACATGTGGACCGAGGAAATGAGCCGCTTTTTCTTTGTCTGGCTCATCATGTTGGGTGCCACTTTGGGTGTGCGAGAAAAAATGCACTTTGATGTGGATTTTTTGCCTAAATTGTCAGCCAAGGCCGATCGGATCTTGCTCCGCTTGTGTCAGCTTTTCATGCTGATTTTCTCCGGTGTGATTTTCTACTGGGGCATTGAGTTCACCAAATTTGGCTGGAACCAGACATCCGAGTTGGCCGATATGCCGATGTGGTGGATTTTTATTGCTTGGCCGATTTCTGGCTTCTTATGGATGGTTTTTTTGTTGCACCACATGTTCAGCAAGTCTGAGGGCGATGAAAGCGTGAACCAGGAGTCAGTCGTTTGACCTCAGCATTGTTTTCGCCAGGAATGGCCGCTATGGTCCTCTTCGGAGGTTTCTTTTTGCTTTTGGCGATTCGGGTGCCGGTGGCCTTTGCCTTGGGCTTGGCTTCTTTGCCAGTCCTTTTGCTGGAGCCTCGGCTGTCACCGATGGTCTTGTTCAATGAGACTTTCAAAACCTACAACTCCTTCATTTTGTTGGCGGTGCCGTTTTTCCTCTTGACGGCAAATTTGATGAACGGCGGCGGCATCACTGTGCGCATGATGCGTTTGTCCAGGGCGTTGGTGGGTCACTTCCCGGGAGGGTTGGCACAGATCAATGTGCTGCTGTCGGTGTTTTTTGCAGGCATCTCGGGTTCTGCCAGCGCTGATGCGGCCGGGCAAGGCAAATTGTTCATCGAGGCACAGGTCAAGGAAGGGTATGACTTGTCGTTTTCGATCGCCGTCACAGCGGTCTCGTCTGTGCTGGCGGTGATCATTCCGCCGTCCATTCTCATGGTGGTCTGGGGGGGCGTGATCTCCACTTCGATCGGTGCGATGTATTTGGCGGGCATTGTGCCGGGCGTGCTGTTGTGCTTGGCCCAAATGGCCACCGTGCACGCCTATTCGGTCAAGCGCAATTACCCGGTCTACCCGCGCGCCAACTTCGCTGAAATTGTCAAATCAACGCTTGTCGCCATTCCAGCCTTGCTCACCCCGGTGATCATCGTGGGGGGTATTTTGATGGGCTGGTTCACGGCGACCGAGTCGGCAGCGGCGGCGGTGTTGTATGCCGCGGTGCTGTCCTTGTTGTTTTACCGCGAAATGGGTTTCAAGCAGTTCATGGCTGCTGTGTTGGACACTGGAAAATTGTCGGCCGTGGCATTGTTCTGTGTGGGCACAGCCTCGGTTTTTGGCTGGCTGTTGGCTTACTACCAAATTCCCAAAGCCTTGCTGACCAATGTCCAAGCTTGGGGCATGGACGTGATTGGCGTCGGCATTTTCATTGCGGTGGCCTTCCTGATTGTGGGTTGTTTTCTGGATGCGATTCCCGCCATCATCATCGTGGGCACCACCTTGCAACCTTTGGCCCAATCGGTGGACATGCACCCTGTGCACTTTGCCATCATTGGCATTTTGTCTTTGGCCTTTGGCTTGGTCACGCCACCGTATGGCATGTGCCTCATGATTTGTTGTGCGGTGGCCAAAGTGCCGCTCAGGTATGCCTTGAAGGACACCATGATCATGGTGGTGCCGATGCTGGTGGTGTTGTTTGCGGTGATCGTCTTTCCTGAAATTGCTTTGTTTCTTCCTCGGATCTTTTCCCCCGAAATGATCAACTGATAAAAGCCAATGCCATGCCTTTGTTGACACTGTTGAGTGATGTTTTGGGAGCCCGCATCGACGGGCTGGATGTGTCTGAGCCCCTGGACGCCCATCAAAGTCAGTGGTTGGCCGACGCCTTGCACCGGCACGGCTTCATCGTGCTGAAAAACCAGTCGTTGACGCCAGCCGAGATGGTCACATTTGCCAAGCAGTGGGGCAGGCCGTCGCCCCATGTCATTGACACTTTTCATCACCCGCAAGAGGCCAACATCCTGATCCTCTCGAATGTGTTCAAGGACGGCAAGCCCACGGGGCTGGTGGATGCGGGCACTTATTTCCACACCGATTATTCTTATCTGGACGATGTGGCACGCTGCACCATCTTGCATGCCCAAGACGTGCCGCCCGCGCCCAATGGCACCACCTTTGCCAACCAGGCCAAGGCTTATGCCGACTTGCCCTCGGTCATGAAAGAAAAAATCAAAGGCTTGGTGGTCAAGCACCACTATGGCAACCGCGACAACCTGGACAAACAGTCCCGGAGTGTGGCGTCTGTGCTCAACGCCGAGCAAGCCCAAAGGGTCAGCTGGGTGCGTCACCCGCTGGTCAGGCCACACCCTTTCACCGGGCAGCCCGCGCTGTACGCGGTGAGCGGCAGCTCGTTTGGGATTGAGGGCATGCCCGATGACGAGGCTTTGGATTTGTTGCGCGAATTGGCGGCACATGCCACGCAGGACAAATACTGCTACACCAACAATTACGACAACGGTGATGTCATTGTCTGGGACAACGCTTTGCTCTTGCACAGCGCGCCCTTGATCGACCTGACCCGGCCACGCACCTTGTGGCGCGTGACCGTGCTCAACCCCCAAGGGCATTGAGCATCAGGGCATGTACTGTCCGCCGTTGACCTCGATGATCTGGCCGGTCACGTAGCCCGACATCTGTTCCGAGGCCAAGTACACAAAAGCACCCGCACACTCCTCGGCTGTTCCCAGTCGGTTCATGGGAATCGTGGCCCTGAAGCCTTCGAGCATTTGCGGGGTTGAAAAACGCTCGTGAAATGGGGTGGTGATGACGCCCGGTGCCACAGCATTGACGCGGATGTTGTCCTTGACCAGTTCCTTGGCCAGCCCCCGAGTCATGGTGGAGACGAATCCCTTGGAGCCTGCATACAGCGAGGCGCCTGCGCCGCCACCGTGACGGGCCGCCACCGAGGTCACGTTGATCACCACACCGCCTTGGCCTTGCTGGCGCATGGCCTTTACTGCAGCAGCCGTGCACATCATCGCCGAGCGCACGTTCAGGTACACCACGGTGTCAAACAATTCATCGGTGATCTCTTCAATCGGGACCCGTTGGACCAAAGCGCCCGCGTTGTTGATCAGAATGTCGATGCGGCCAAAAGCCTTGACGGTTTCATCCACGAGCCGTTGGCATTGCGCCGACTCGAGCACATCGCCTTTGAGCAAAATAGCCTGCGCGCCCGTGGCCTTGACGCGGCCCAGGACTTCTTCGGCAGGCCCTTGGCTGCTGTTGTAGTGCACTGCCACGCGGGCACCCAGTTTGCCAAAGGCCACGGCGGCGGCGGCACCGATGCCCGTGCTTGAGCCAGTGATCAGAACCACTTTGTCTTTCAGATCGTTCAACATGCAAGTCTCCTGGTGATGACTATGAACCCAGCATGAACGCGGGTCTGGATTCATTATGGGCAGGCTTGTTCAGTGGCCCAATCAAATGGGCGACAAGCTCAGGCCATTGCCCAGAACACCGCAAAACGTTCTTTCGGATCGGTCCAGACACGGGCCGATCCAAAGCCTGCAGACAGCAGCAATGACTCAAAGTTCTTCACGCTCCACTTGCAGGCGTTTTCGGTATGGATGGTCTCACTTGCTGCAAACTGGCGTTGGCCACCGGGCCACTGCACCGTCACCGAGTGGCGCGCTTGCAGGTGCATCTCGACGCGCGATTGCGGCGCGTTGAAGCGTGACAAGTGCCGCCAGTCGCGCACGGCAAAGTTGCTGCCCACCAAACGGTTGATGTGCAGCAACAAATTCAGGTCGAAGGCGGCGGTCACGCCCAGCGCGTCGTCGTAGGCGGCCTCCAGTTCGGCGGGGTCCTTGAGCAAATCCACCCCGATCAGCAAACCGCTGCCTGGCGCAATCCCGCAGGCGCTGTGCAAGTTGCGCAGGAAATCCAGCGCCTGTTCGGGCGTGAAATTGCCGATGCTCGAGCCTGGGTAGAACAGCACACGCGGCTGCGCCGGGTCGAGCGCCAGTCCGGCAGGCAGCTGCAGGCCGCCTGAAAAGTCCACGCCCAAGCCCGCCATGGGCAAGCCGGGGTGCTGGCGCTGCAGCACATCCAGGGCCTGGCGCACAAAGTCCACCGAAATGTCCACCGCCACATAGCGACCGGCACCCATGGGGCCGAGCAAACGCCCGGCTTTTTCGCAATTGCCCGCACCCAGGTCGATCCAGCACGCGCCTTGCGGCAGCTGATCTGCCATGTTGGCGCTGTGCAACTGCATCAGCTGCGCTTCGGTCCGGGTCAGGTCGTACTCGGGCAGCTCGGTGATGGCCTCGAACAGGCGCGAGCCCAGTGCGTCGTACAGGTATTTGGGCGAGGTGAAGGCCTGAGGGGCGCTCAGGCCCTGCAAGAGTTCGTGCGCCACAGCAGCGGCGTTGTGCTGATACAGCTGGATGAATTGAGGCGTTGTCATGGCAGGATATTAAGCCAGTGTTCAAGCGGCACGACGCCTGCAGGTTTGGCCCTTGCAGCACGGGGTTCAAGGATTTCAGGGTGTAATCAGTCCTCGTGTTTTTTGTAAAGTCACCATGATCCACACCCTCCTCACCAAAATCCTGTCCACCGCTTGCATGGGTTTGCTGGCCTTGTCCGCCATGACCCACGCCAGTGCGCAAACCACGCTGCGCGTGACCACCATCCCCGAAGAAGCGGCCACCGAGCAGGTGCGCAAATTCACGCCCTTGGCCACTTACCTGGAAAAACAATTGGGCATGAAGGTGCAGTTCACCCCCGTGACCGATTACCCCGCTGCGGTGGAGTCGTTGGTGAACAAGAAGGTCGACGTGGTCTGGTTCGGTGGCTTCACTTTTGTGCAAGCCAGCATCCGCTCGGGCGGTAAGATCGTGCCTCTGGCGCAGCGCGAAGAAGACACCAAATTCCAGTCGGTGTTCATCGCCAAGACCAACTCGGGCATCAAATCCTTGGCCGACATGAAGGGCAAGCAAGTGTCGTTCGGCTCGCAAAGCAGCACCTCGGGCCACCTGATGCCGCGCAGCTTCTTGCTGCAAGCCAACATCGACCCTGAAAAAGACTTCAAACGCATCGCCTACAGCGGCGCGCACGACGCCACCATCGCCTCGGTGGTCAGCGGCAAGGTTGACGCAGCGGCGCTGGACATCACCGTCTGGCGCAAGTTCGTGTCCGAGAACAAGGTCAACACGCAAGACGTGAACGTGTTCTTCACCACCCCGCCTTACTTCAATTACAACTGGTCGGTGCATGCCGACATGCCGGCCGATTTGCGCGAAAAAATCAAGACCGCCTTGTTGGCCCTGAACCCCGCCAACCCCGAGCATGCCGAAATCCTGAAGCTCAACCGCTCGACCCGCTACATCTCCACCACGCCCGAAAACTACAAGGGCTTGGAGTCGGCTGCGCGCAGCGCGGGCTTGCTGTAAAGCTTGAGCAGCTTAGCGGTGAAGATCGAACTCTCGGCCTTGGAGGCGCGCCACCCGGCCGCCTTGCCTGGCGCGCCAGCGGCTTTGCGGGCGTTGGACCTGCGCTTGAGCGCAGGCGAACAAGTGGCCATCATTGGCCCATCGGGCGCGGGCAAGACGACTTTGCTGCAGGTGTTGGCCTGCGCGCAGCGGCCCACCCAGGGCACGCTGCAGCTGTCGGGCGTGAACCCCTGGATGCAATCGGCTGGCGCGCTGCGCCATTTGCGCGGCCAGTTGTTTTTGGCCCCGCAGGTGCCGCCGCTCCCCCCCCGCCAACGCGTGGTGACCTCGGTGCTGGCTGGGCGATTGCCCGCCATGGGCTTGTGGGCCAGTTTGCGTTCGCTGTTCTACCCCACCGACATCCCGGCCGCATACGAAGCGCTGGTGCACTTTGACTTGGGCGACAAATTGTTTGACCGCGTGGACCGCCTGTCGGGCGGTGAGCGCCAGCGCGTGGGCCTGGCCCGCGCCTTGTTGGCCCCGGCCAGCCTGTGGCTGATTGATGAGCCGCTGTCGGCGCTCGACCCGATGCGCGCCCGCATGGCCATGACGGCCTTGGTGGGTTTGGCCGCCGAGCGCCAAGTCACCTTGGTGGCCACTTTGCACCAGGTGGATATGGCGCTGGCGCACTTCCCGCGCATCATTGGGCTGCGCGATGGTCAGATGGTGTTTGACTTGCCTTCTGCACAAGTCAGCCCCGAGCGCTTGGCGCATTTGTACGACCAGTACGAGCACGAGTTGCGTGGCGAAGCCCCGCTCATGCCCTCACCAGAAGTCGCTCCAACCCAGTCCGCGCCTGTGGTGATGCACTGCCGTTGACGCAGTGGCTTGCTGCGCCTTGTTCAAGATGACCGCTTCTGTTTCACACCTGCCTAAGGCCCGGCCTCGCCTGGATGCGCCTGCCCGCGACCCGGCCTTTTTCAGGCGCGTGTTTTGGTTGAGCCTGGCTTTGGTGCTGCTCTGGCCACTGGGCGTGGCCACCGAATTCCGTTTGTGGGTGCTGTGGGAGCCTGAGAACCGCCAAGTGACGGCTCAGTTTTTGGCCACCTTTTGGCCGCTGGTGTACAACGCCGAGTTCATGGACATGGTGGTGCGTGAGACTTGGCGCACCGTGGCCATGGCCACGGCGGGCGTCACGCTGGCGCTGGTGCTGGCCGTGCCCTTGAGCTTATTGGCCACGCGGGTCTTGTCGCTGTCGGCGTTGTCGGGCCGCATGGACCGTTTGCCTGCGGTGCTGCGTTGGCTGGTGCGTGCCACCTTGATTGTGCTGCGCAGCATTCCGGAGTTGATTTGGGCGCTGGTCTTCGTGCGCGTGGTGGGCTTGGGGCCCACGGCAGGCGTGCTGGCCATTGCCCTGACCTATGGCGGCATGCTGGGTAAGGTCTATGCCGAGATTCTGGAAAGCGGCGAGAGCCACGCCACCCAAAACCTGATGCGCAACGGCAGCGGCCGCCTGCAGGCTTTTGTCTATGCGCTGCTGCCCAGCCATGCGGCCGAGCTGGCGTCGTACACCGTGTACCGCTGGGAATGCGCGATCCGCTCCTCGGTGGTGCTCGGCTTTGTGGGTGCGGGCGGCTTGGGCCAGCAGTTGGACAATTCCATGAAAATGTTCAATGGCGGCGAAGTGGCCACCATGCTGCTGGTCTTCATCGCGCTGGTGGCCCTGGCCGACCGCGTGAGCGCCTGGTTAAGAAAGGCGTTGGCATGAGGACCCCCCATCGCGAAGCCGCCAACTTGCCCTACAAGTTGCCACCCCCTTTGTTTGACGCCCGCTGCAATGCCTGCTGGTTCACTTTGGCTTTGCTGGTCTTGGTGGTGGCCAGTTTTGTCTCGCTGGACCTGGACTGGGCGTCTTTTGCGTCCATAGAAGCTGCGCGCAGCATGGGCCGCTTTGTGGCCGAATTTTTCCCGCCCGATCTGTCGCCGGTTTTTGTGAACAAAGTGGCCTGGGCCGCTTGGGAAACCTTGGCCATGTCGGCGCTGGGCACCGTCATAGCGGCGGTGCTGGGCTTGGCGCTGGCCGTGCCCGCCAGCCGCATGTCCGCCCAAGATTCGGCTTGGTTGCGCAGCCCCACGCGTTGGTTGCTCAATGCCCTGCGCGCCATTCCTGAGTTGGTGTGGGCCGCATTGCTCTTGATTTCGGCGGGCCTCGGGCCCATGGCGGGCACTTTGGCGCTGGCCCTGCACACCGGTGGTGTGCTGGGCCGTTTGTTTGCCGAGGCCATGGAGAACATCCCCACCGGCCCCGGCGACGCCCTGCGCACCCAAGGCGTGGGACCGCTGCGCGTGTTCTTTTACGCCACCTTGCCCCAGGTCTTGCCTCAACTCATGAGCTACACGCTGTACCGCTGGGAAAACAACATCCGCGCCGCCGCCGTGTTGGGGGTCGTGGGCGCGGGGGGCCTGGGCCAATTGCTGTCCTTCCACATGGGCCTGTTCCACATGAACAAGACCGCCACGATTTTGGGCTCGATGCTGCTCATGGTGGCGTGTGTGGATGCGCTGAGCTTTGCGGCGCGTCGTTGGTTGACGCGCTGAATGAACGGGGTCAAGCGATTGAATTTAAGCCAAGGATGGCAGGCAAAATTTTGCCGTGACAGCGACCGAAACCTACGTGCGTTGCGCCGAGTTTTTCGCACCATCCGCGCAAGATGACATTGTCGCCATCCTCTAGAAAAAGCAACGTTGCTCGCCGGTGACTAGCAAGTCAAATGCGAAAGAGACGCCCTGGCTCACTTCCACAATGGCCTTGACCTCAGTGGGCGTCGGACCTGAAATTATGCCGGTGCCAAGAAGTTCGCCAGGATGTAAGTTGCACCCACCAACGGTGTGTTGCGTGACCATTTGTGCAAGAGCCCAGTATTGAAGGCGAAAATTGGTACTGGCCAGGCCTGCGGTGGCCAAGGGCTGCCTGACCTCGGGCGGTGCGGTCTCACGGCACAAAGTTTGCCGTGCCACGCACCCAGCGGCTGACCTACACAGCCCGGTGTGTGCCCGCTTTGCTGGCCCGCTTGTCGAAGGTCAGCACGGCCTCGCACCCCAAGGACTGCATTTGAGCCCCGATCAGGTGGTCTGCGAAGTCCCCACCCTGGTTTTGCCAGGCTTTGGCGGCCGATAACAATACCGGTATGGCCTCGAAGCGCAGGCCTGGAAAAGCAAGCAGGGCCGCTAAAGTGGCCTGACATTGCACCTGTGAATAAGCGTAGAGCCCCTTCAGAACCCACATCACTTCGCACACCACAATGTGCCCGACCATGCATTCCCGGCCTGCATTCAGCTCGGCGTCCAAGGCTTGCTGCGCGCGCAGAGCTTGCTTGGGCTCGTCGTTGGTGATCAGGCGAACGAGGACGTTGGTGTCGACGGCCAGCATCTCATGGCTTGCGGGTTTTGCGAGCAAGCAAAGGCGTGCCGCTGGCCTGCGCTTCGATGGCCTGGTTCATTTCTTCGACCGTGCGCGCCAGGGCAGGCGCTGGCAGCAAGCCGCGCAAGTTGGCAAAGGAGGCCTTGGAAGCTTTGCTCACCACAATTTGGCCATTGGCCTGCGGCACAAATGCCACCTTGTCGCCGGGCTCCAGTTGAAGCATCAGGCGAACATCTTTGGGCAGCGTGATTTGCGCTTTGCTGGTCAAGGTGGAGAGCATGCTTATTCCTTACGAAAAGGTAAGGAATGGTAGCGTTCAATCTGTGACCGGTCAAGCCATTACGGCGCTGAGGGACGACGGCTCACTTGGCCATCGAACAATGCCCGCCAGTGGTGGCCTGACCTGAACCCGCAGCGATCAGCGGTGGTTCGTTGCGCAGGTCCACCGGGGCCGAGACCATGAAGTCCCAGCTCAAAAAGGCAGCCAAGCCGAGCCAGAAAACCGCTTGTAATTTGTGCGTGTTGCTCATGCGGCCTCCTTCAAAATTGGTAATGGCGGCGCACGCGCACACCGATCAACGTGCCTGCAAAAGCCAGAGGCACCCAGATCCAGCCGTGCAAGCTGCCGGTGGAGATGCCGCTGAGCATGGCGCCGATGTTGCAACCAAAGGCCAAGCGCGAGCTGTAGCCCATGACGAACCCGGCGACCAAGCCAATCACCCATTGCTGGGTGGTCAAAGGCGTGCTGTGGGTCGAGGCTTTGGCCGAAACCCACAGCGCACCGCCCAAGATGCCGATGTTGGTGATGGTGGTCACGTCCATGAACACGGTTTGTGTCAGGCGCTGCGCGTTGCCCGCCTGGCCCCAAAACGCGTTGGCCGTAGGCTCAAAAGCGCCCAGCGCCACCGACACCTTGGCGGCCCAAAGCCCAAAGCCGTACACCACGCCCCAAGGCTGGCCCGCCAGCAGCAAGTTGAGTGTGGCGAGCACCGCCAGCGCCACGGCACCCCAAAGCCAGCGTTTGTCCAGCCAGGTTTGGCCCGCGCCCACCCACAGGCGCACTGCGACCAGCACGGCGGCCAGCAAAGCCAGCGTCAGGGCCAATGCGTTGCCTGTGCCGTATTCGGCCGACAAGCTGACCGGAGCCATTTGGCCCAGCGACACCCAGCTGTCCAGATGCACCGAGCCCATAAAACTGCCCAAGGCAAACAGCGGCAAGATACCCATGTTGAGCGGCACGCCCAGGCCGGCTTTGTACAAAGTGCCCGAGCCGCAGCCGTCGGCAATTTGCATGGTCAGCCCGAACACGAATGCGCCCACCAGTAGGCTCACGCTGGGGGGCCCCAAAGCAGCTTGCAATTCAGAAAACTGCCCCAGCAGCGGCAGGGCTGCCAAGCTGGCCAGCGCCAGCAGCAGCACCTGCCCGGCCACGCCTTGCGGGTTGCGCTGCTCAATCAGTTGCCGCCATCCGGTGGTGAAGCCAAATCGGGCTCCGGCCAAAACCGCGCCCATGCCCACGCCCACCAGCATCAACACCGCCTGTCGGATGGACACCGACAGGGCTAAAAAGATGAAAAAAGCGGCCAGCAAGGCCGCTAAAGGAAGGCGTTTCATGATCTGAGTTTATTTGAAGGTTTTCTCGGCCCAGAATTTGGCGTCGATCAGCAACTGTTTGGGGCGGCTGGGCACGTTGGCCATGGGAAGACCGTTGGGGTCTTTGGACCACTCGACCATCGAGCCCGCATACAGCTTCACATTTTTCTGGCCCAGCACTTCGGACATGGCAAACCAGTTGGTCGCCGCCCAGTGGCCGGTGTTGCAAAACGACACGGTCTCTTTGGCCGGGTCGATGGGGCTGGACGCGGCCACTTTTTGGGCTTGGTCTGTGCTCACAAAAGTGGAGGTGCCGGGTGCAAACCATTTGTCGTGCTCCACGTTCACCGCGCCCTGCAAGGTACCGGGCACGCTGGCGGCCACGTGGCGTGTGTCGCCTTTGAAGAATTCAGCCGGGCGTGCGTCGATCAGGGCGGCGTCGCCCGACTTCACGCGGGCCACCAGCTCTTCTTTGGTGGCCACCAAGCTCTTGTCAATTTGCGGCTGAAAGTTGCTGGCCGCGACTTTCACGGCTTGGTTGTTTTGCGGCAAACCGGCCGTGGTCCAGCCTTTCACGCCGCCGTTGAGCACCGACAGCTCTTTCAGACCCAAAACCTTGAGCGTCCAGTAAACCCGCGCCGAGGCGCCGAAGTCGGTGGCGTCTGCGCCGCTGGAGACGATCACGGCGTGGGTGCTGGGGGTCAGGCCCAGGCTTTGCACCAAGGTGGTCAGCTTGGGCAGGGCTGGCAGTTCGCCGGGGTTGTTGGCCGGGCCGCGCCAGGTGCCATAGGGCGCATTCAATGCGCCGGGGATGTGGTTGGCCGCGTACGATTTGGGGTCGCGGATGTCGATCACGCGCAGGTTGGCGTCTGACAGCTTGGCTTGCAATTCGGCAGGGCTGAGCAGGGGTTGAGTTGCCAGGGCGCTGGCGCTGAAGCTGGCGGCCGTCCAGGCCAGGAGCAAAGCAGAGAAGTGTTTCATGGGTCGTTTCCAGAAGGAGATGAACAAAAGATGGCCAGATTGTGGCCACCCCCTTCAGACATGGGAACGATTTTTTAGTTGGTTATATATGCTCTTGAAGATATAAGGCCATCTGGATGCACGGTTCAGTGCTGTGCATTGCGTGCGTAAATTTGAGCCGCCCACAGCGCGGCGGTGCCGACCAAGCTGGCTATCAGTAACCACCACAACGCCAGGGTATAGCCAAGCTCGGGAGACCACATCAAACCCAGCGTCAAAGGCGCACCAGCGCGGGCCAGCGCAATCGGCAGACCCAGCAGGCCGTTGAGCTGCCCGACATGCTGGCGGCTGACGTACTGCGCCATGGCCGTGCCCTTGACGATGGTGTTCATGCCATTGCCCAGGCCATACAACAGCACAAACACCAGCGAGGCCAGCGGGCTGAGCCCGCCGATCAGCAAGGCCAGCACGCCCGCCGGGATCAGCGTGGGAATCCAGCGGTTGGCGGCGTGAACGTCCCAGTAACGCTCGAACACAAACAGCACCAGACGCCCCAGCACCTGGATCACCCCGATGGCCGCCGGAATGGCGATCACCCAGGTGGGTGACAAGCCCGACTCTTGCAGCAAGGCGATCATGTGCGCGGGCAAGGCCGAGGTGACCGACATGGTGAGCACCATGAACAGCGCCAAGAGCCAAAACGGCGCGTTGCGCAGGTGTTCGCGCACCGAGGCCGGTTGCACCGCGCCGTGCGAAGTGGTCTCCAGAACCTTGAGCGGCGCGCCTTGCAGCAACCAGGCGTGCAGCGGCGCACAAATCAAGAATTGCATCGCCGCCAGAGCCCACAGGGCTTGGCGCCAACCCCACAGATCCATCCACCAAGCAAACAACGGAATGAACACCGTGCTGGCCAGTCCGCCCAAAAACGTGAGCGTGATGATGGCGCGGCGAAAGTCCTGCGGAAAGCGGCGTGTGACCAACGCAAACACCGGTGTGTAAAGCGTGGCCGCCATGCCCAAGCCCAGCCAGATCCAGGCGGCATAAAACCCCGCAACCGTGGTCACGAAACTGTGACCGACCAGGCCCACACCCACCCACAAGGAGCCCAGCGTCATGACCCAGCGCTCCCGCCCCGCATCGATCCAGCGCCCCACTCTATAGGCCATCAAACCCTCGGCCAGCAGTGACAAGCTGAAGGCCAGAGACGAATCAGCGCGCGTCATGCCCAGCTCGGCTTCGAGCGGCGTCATCAACAGCGAGAAGGTATAGAAAACACTGCCCCAGGTGATGAGCTGGGGCAGCGACAGCCAGAAGCTGAAAGGGCCCAAATTTAAAGCTCTCATGGATTGGCCAGGTGAATTCCGCATGGGCACATTATCGTGAACCTGTCACCCCCCCGGTTCTTCATCTTGCGGGCATCGGTTCAAAAAAGCTGTCGCATCGGTGCGCCACTCGGGGCGCAACACGCATTAGAGTGCGATCAAAGTGGACAAGTTATGGATGCTCAATTGCTCTCGGTTTTGCAGCGTTTGCACGGGGTCGATCTGAACGCACACCCGGCGTTGCACACCCACGCCCGTCGGCTGGTGCTCGACACCCTGGGCTGCATCACGGCGGGCTTGCGCGCAGGGCCCGTGACCGAACTGGCGCAGCGCGCGGCCGCGGCAGATCCGGGCAACTTTCGTCTGAAGCCTGGCGGCCCGGGTCTGTCTGCAGCAAACGCTGCGCTGATCTTGGCCATGGCCGCATGCTGGGACGAAGCCTGTGAGGGCCATGCAGGCGCCCACGGCCGACCGGGTGTGGCGGCTTTGGCGGCCTTGTTGCCCATGGCGTCGCGGCTGACCTATGGGCAGTTCCTGAAATCGTTGGTGGTGGGCTACGAAATCGGTGCCCACATGGGGGCCAGCTTGCGCATCAACCCGGGCATGCATGTGGACGGCAACTGGCCAGCCTTGGGCGCAGCCGCTGCGGTGGCCCATGCGCTGGGCCTGACGCCCGCTCAAATCGTGCAGGCCGTGAACATGGCCGCTTGCCAGTTGCCCATGAGTTTGTATTGGCCGGTGCGATCGGGCGACACCGCACGCAACACCTATCTGGGCCATGCGGCGCAACTGGGGCAAAGTGCCGCGCTGGCGGTGGCCAGTGGCATCACCGCGCCCGCTGGTTCGGTGGCCGAATACGCACGCGTTGGTCTGGGCAAACCGCCCGTGGCTTTTGACGATGCACCGGACTTTCAATTGCTGAAGGCCTACTTCAAGCCCTATGCGGCGGTGCGCCATGTGCATTACGGCGCCTTGGCGGCCGTGGCGTTGCGGGCCGCGATCGATCTGGACACGGTGGACGCCGTGGTGCTGCAAATTTATGAAGAAGCCACCATTTACTGTGGCAACCGGGCACCCCAAACGCCTTTGCAGGCGCAGTTCTCACTGAGTTTTGGTCTGGCCGCCATGTTGCGTTGGGGCCGACTGGACCCCTGGGTTTACCGCGAACCGCAGTTTCAAGACCCTGCTCTGCGTGCGCTGGAAGCCAAGGTGCAGGTGCAAGTAGACGCACCCTGGACGCAGCAGGGCCTGCGCGGCGCACGGCTGTTGATCGCCTGCCAAGACGGCAGTCGGCACGAACACGAAGTGACGGCCGTGCCCGGGGATGCACAAATGCCTTTCACCGAAGAGGCCTTGATGGACAAATTTTTGAGTTACTGCGAGGGCAGCTTGCCTGCCGCGAAAACCGCTGACTGGGCCGCGCAATTGCTGCACGCTCCGTTGGACACCCAGCCGTTTCCGTTTTGGAATTCACCTCAGGAGAAAACCCCATGTTGAAGAAAACCCTTGCCATGACCGCTGTGCTGGCCACGGCCTGGCTGGCCGGACCTTTGGCGGCGCAGACCACCGACTTTCCGAACAAGCCGGTGCGCATCGTTGTGCCTTTCCCGCCCGGCGGCGCGACCGACATCACGGCCCGCGTGGTGGCCGAAAAACTCAGCACCAAATGGGGGCAGCCTGTGGTCATTGACAACAAGGCGGGTGCGGGCGGCAACGTGGGCTCGGACTTGGTGGCCAAATCGGCACCGGATGGTTACAACATCGTGTTGGGCGTGACCGGATCGCATTCGATCAACATCTCCTTGTACAAGAAGATGCCCTACCACCCGTTGAACGATTTCGAGCCTTTGACGCAGGCCACGATCTACCCGAACGCGATTGTGGTCAACCCGCAGGTGCCCGCCAACACCCTGCCCGAGTTGATCGCCTTGCTCAAGAAAGAACCTGGAAAATTTTCCTATGGCTCGGACGGCAACGGCACGGCCTCGCACCTGGGCATGGAAATCCTGAAAGCCAGGGCCAATGTGCAACTGACCCACATCCCTTACAAGGGCAGCACGCCCATGATCACCGACTTGCTGGGCGGCACCTTGATGGTGGGCGTCACCGGTTTGCCAGCGGTCCAGCAGCATTTGAAAGCGGGCAAGCTCAAGATGATCGCCATCACCACGCCTCAGCGGGCCCCCGGTGCGCCTGATTACAAAACGGTGGCCGAGCAAGGTTTTGCCAATTTCAACGCTGCGCCCTGGGCCGGGTTTTTTGCGCCCAAGGGCACACCTAAACCCGTGTTGGACAAGCTGGCGCTGGACTTGGCCGACGCGCTCAAGCAAGCCGATGTGGCACAAAAAATGAACGACTTGGGCAGCACTGTGGTGGGCAACAAGCCAGATGAGTTTCGCCAGTTTGTGACGCGACAAATTGAGATGTGGGCCGAGGGTGTGAAGATTTCCGGCGCCACGGTGGACTGAGCCATGGCGGTTTTGGGCAACTTTGCGCCAAGTGGCGATTACGCGTTTCCCTACCGCGATTTGGTGGGGGCCCGCGTGCTGGTGACGGGCGGGCGCGGCACCTTGGGGGCAGCGATTTGCCGGGGCTTTGCGTCTTTGGGTGCGCAGGTCTGGAGTGTGGACCTGTCACCCGCAGAAGCCGGTGAGCCGCACCCGCAGATGGCGCACCGTGTGGCCGATGTGCGCGACCGGGCTTCGCTGCAAGCGGTGCAAGCCGAGGTGGCGCAGACCGAAGGTCTGGATGTGCTGGTCAATGCGCATGGCTTGCAAATCCGATCAGACTTTGCCGATTGTGACGAAGAGACCTGGATGACGCTGACCGATGTGAACCTGAACGGTGTTTACCGCAGCTGTCAGGTGTTCGGTGAGCCGATGCGTTCGCGCGGCGGGGCCATTGTGAACATCGGCAGCGTCAATGGGGTGGTGGTCTCGGGCAAGGGCACGCCTTACGGCATCCAGAAAGCGGCGGTCTCGCACATGACCAAGGTGATGGCCGTCGAGTGGGCACCGCTGGTGCGCGTGAATGCGCTGGCCCCCACGGCCATTCCGTCGGGCATGACGAAGGACTTGTTTGCCAACCCGGATTACGTCCGCACCAAGACGCAAAGCATTCCGCTCAAGCGCACCGGCACCGAAGAAGACATCGTGCACGCGGTGATGTTTTTGGCCTCATCGGCTTCGGGACTGGTCACCGGGCACACCTTGATGATGGACGGTGGTTTGTCTTTGGTTTGAGGCCATGGTCCGGGTCAGGGCGGCCCTTTTGAACAGGCCGCCTTACTGCTCTCTGAGCACCCGCCGGTACTGCACGGCCTCGGCCACATGCACTGACGTGATCGTCTCGCTGCCCGCCAGGTCGGCAATGGTGCGGGCGACTTTGAGGCTGCGGTGCACGCTGCGGCCGCTCCAGCCGAGTTTGACGGCGGCTTTTTGCAGCAAGACCGTGGCACTGTCGTCCAGGCGCGATTGGCTGTCGATGGCCTGGCCTTGCAGGTCAGCGTTGGTGCAGCCTTGCCGTGTCAAGGCGAGTTCGCGGGCGACCAGGCTGCGTGCCGCGATGGTGGCGGTGCTTTCGCCAGGTGGGGCATTCAGCAAATCGGGCGCGGGCAGGCTGGGCACTTCGATGTGCAAGTCAATACGGTCCAGCAGCGGGCCACTCAGCTTGCCTTGGTAACGGCTGACTTGGTCGGGCGTGCAGCGGCAGGCCCGTGATGTGCTGCCCAAATAACCGCAAGGGCAGGGGTTCATGGCGGCGATCAACTGAAAGCGCGCCGGAAATTCGGCCCGCCGTGCGGCGCGGGCGATGGTGATGGTGCCGGTCTCCAGCGGCTCGCGCAGGGCCTCCAATGCGGCCCGGGGAAATTCGGGCAGCTCGTCCAGAAACAGCACGCCGTGGTGCGCCAGTGAGATTTCACCAGGGCGCGGGGGCGAGCCGCCCCCCACCAGTGCCACCGCGCTGGCCGAGTGGTGGGGCTGGCTGGTGGGGCGTTGCGCCCAGCGCGTCAGGTCAAAACGCCCGGCCAGACTGGCAATCGCCGCCGATTCCAGCGCGTCTTCGATGGCCATGGGCGGCAGCAACCCGGCAAAGCGTTGCGCCAGCATGGACTTGCCCGAGCCAGGTGGGCCGACCATGAGCAGCGAATGGCCTCCGGCGGCGGCGATCTCCAGCACCCGTTTCACGCCCGCCTGGCCTTTCACATCACCCAGATCGGCATAGAGCGGCGGGGCACTGGGCGTGGTGGCGGCCATGCGGGCCCAGCCGTCGCTGGGCTCGGGTGGGGCTTCATTAGAGGGCGGCAGAAACTGCTGGACCACATCGAGCAGGTGCCTGGCCCGATAAATTTCGGCATCGGGCACCAGCGCCGCTTCTTCGGCGCTGCCCGGTGGCAAGACCAGCCTGGTGCGCACTTGCTGCCGGCGCAGCACCAAGCTCATGGCCAGTGCGCCGCGTACCGGACGCAGCTCACCCGACAACGACAACTCCCCTGCAAACTCATAGCCCGCCAGTTGGCTCGCGTCAATTTGTCCACTGGCCGCCAAGATGCCCAGCGCGATGGGCAAATCCAGACGGCCCGAGTCTTTGGGCAAATCGGCTGGGGCCAGGTTGACGGTGATGCGCTGGTTGTGCGGAAAGTCCAGCCCGCTGTTTTGCAGGGCCGAGCGCACCCGTTCGCGGGCTTCTTTGACTTCGACATCGGCCAGCCCCACCAGCGTGAAGCTGGGCAGGCCATTGGCCAGATGCACCTCCACGGTGACGGCCGGCGCTTGCAAACCGACCAATGCGCGGCTGTGCACCAAACTGAGACTCATATCCCCCTCCATGCCCCATGCTGGTGCATGGTGTGTACTCGTGCAGCCAGACGCGATGCACGTAAGTTGTTTGGATGCCATTCAACCATGCACAGACTGAAAAAGCACTGGTGAATGCCCTTGTAGAAGTCGATGAAAGAGGGTTGGCACGCTCCCTGCATGGGTGGTTGGTCCTTTATCACTTCATTGGAGTACCTCATGAAAAAAATCCTCGTTCCTTCAATCCTTGCTTTGGCTTTGGGCTCCGTGAGTGGTTGGGCTCAAGCCCAGGCGGCAGCGCCCGAAAGCAGTCTGTCTTTCAACGTGGGCGCCGTCAGCGACTACCGTTACCGTGGCATTTCCCAGTCGCGCCTCAAGCCTGCTTTGCAAGGCGGTTTTGACTACGCCCTCAAGAGCGGTTTTTATGTGGGCGCTTGGGGCTCTAGCATCAAGTGGATCAAGGACACACCTGGTGTCACCAAAGGTTCAACTGAGTTGGACCTGTATGCCGGCTACAAAGGTGCGGTAGGTGATGTGTCTTACGACGTTGGATTTTTGCGCTATGAATATTCAGGCAACAACTACGTCAACTATGGGGCCAATGCCAATACCAACGAAGTTTATGGAGCCGCTACTTTTGGTGTTGTTACAGCCAAGTATTCCCACGCAATCTCTAATTTGTTTGGAAACGTTGGCAGCAAAAACAGTTATTACCTGGACTTGAGCGCTGCTGTAGATCTCGGAAATGGATTTTCTTTGACGCCACATATTGGATATCAAAAAATCAAGAATGTGCTCAACGATGCTGGCTCCTACACTGATTACGCATTGACCCTTGCTAAAGACCTGGGCAACGGTTTGTCTGCCACCGTTGCAGTTGTTGGGACCGATGCTGATAAAGATTTTTACACGCTGAAGGGCAAATACAACGGCAAGACTGGCGCAGTCGTCGGCCTGAAATACGCCCTCTGATCACCCCCAAAACACCAAGGAGCCATCATGAAACTGGTGACCGCCATCATCAAACCCTTCAAGCTGGACGAGGTGCGTGAAGCACTCTCGGGCATCGGCGTGCAGGGCATCACCGTGACCGAAGTCAAAGGCTTTGGTCGTCAAAAAGGCCACACCGAGCTGTACCGTGGTGCGGAATACGTGGTCGACTTTTTGCCCAAAGTGAAGATCGAAGCTGCCGTCTCCGACGAGCTGGTCGAGCGCGTCATCGAAGCCATCGAAACCGGTGCCCGTACCGGCAAGATCGGCGACGGCAAGATCTTTGTGTACGACCTCGAACAGGTGATTCGCATCCGTACCGGTGAAACCGGTGGCGAAGCCCTTTGATAGACAAGAAAGAGAGTCGAAAATGAAAAAGTTTCTCGCTACCCTGGCCTTGGGCCTGAGTCTGGGATTGGGTTTGCTCGGAACGGCTTCTGTGGCCACCGCACAAACCGCTCTCACCGCCGCAACGGCCCCAGCGGCCGAAGCCAAACCGGCCGATGCCGCTGCGCCCGCTGCAGCACCGGCAGCCGCCACGGCTGCTCCGGCAGCGGCCGAAGCAGCCCCCGTGTTGGTGCCCAACAAAGGCGACACCGCCTGGATGATGGTGTCCACCATCCTGGTGATCATGATGGTCATTCCCGGTCTGGCCCTGTTTTACGGCGGCTTGGTGCGCAGCAAAAACATGCTGTCGGTGCTGATGCAGGTCGTGGTCACCTTCTCGATGGTCACCGTGCTGTGGTTCATCTATGGCTACAGCCTGGCATTCACCGAAGGCAATGCCTTCATCGGTGGTTTTGACCGCTTGTTCATGAAAGGCATTTGGGACAACGCAGCAGGCACCTTTGCCAATGCCGCCACCTTCAGCAAGGGCGTGGTCATTCCTGAAATCTCGTTTGCAGCCTTCCAGGCCACGTTCGCAGGCATCACTTGCGCACTGATCGTGGGGGCCTTCGCTGAGCGCATCAAGTTCTCTGCAGTACTGGCCTTCATGGTGCTGTGGTTCACCTTCAGTTACCTGCCCATTGCACACATGGTCTGGTTCTGGATGGGTCCTGATGCTTACACCGCCAAAGAAGTGGCCGATGAGATGACCAGCAAAGCCGGTTTGATCTGGCAGTGGGGTGCGCTTGACTTCGCAGGCGGCACCGTGGTGCACATCAACGCCGCTGTGGCGGGCTTGGTTGGTGCCTTCATGATTGGCAAGCGCGTGGGTTATGGCCGTGAAGCCATGGCGCCGCACAGCCTGACCTTGACCATGGTGGGTGCGTCCTTGCTGTGGGTGGGCTGGTTTGGTTTCAACGCCGGTTCCGCTCTGGAAGCCAACGGTTTCGCAGCGCTGGCCTTCATCAACACGCTGGTGGCCACAGCCGGTGCGGTGCTGGCCTGGTGTGTGGGTGAAGCCATGATGCGCGGCAAAGCCTCCATGCTGGGTGCGGCCTCGGGTGCAGTGGCTGGCTTGGTGGCCATCACACCGGCCGCTGGCAACGTGGGCATCGGCGGCGGTCTGGTGATTGGCATCGTTGCGGGCTTTGCTTGCCTGTGGGGTGTGAATGGCCTCAAGAAGATGCTGGGCGCAGATGACTCATTGGACGTGTTCGGTGTGCACGGCGTTGGCGGCATCGTCGGTGCCCTGTTGACCGGCGTGTTCAACTCGCCGTCTTTGGGTGGCCCCAGCGCTGTGGGTGACTGGGTCACGGTGGCCATGATCGCACCCGATGCTTACTCCATCGCTGGGCAAGTGTGGACACAGGCCAAGGCGGTGCTGCTGACCATTGTCTGGTCGGGCGTGGTCTCGCTGGTCGCCTTCAAGATCGTGGACCTGACCATTGGTCTGCGCGTCACGGAAGAAGAAGAGCGCGAAGGTCTGGACATCTCCTCGCACGGCGAGTCGGCTTACCACGGCTAAAGGCTGGTCAAGACAATTTGCATGGCAAGCGGTGGCGCAAGCCACCCCCTCATCAGCCCGCAGAGCTCAGGCCCTGCGGGCTTTTTCTTTGGGGGGGCCGCTCGGGCACAATGGATTTCATGCACCCACCTGCCATGTTGACCCCTTCCTGGACCGCCATCACCACCGAACCCGATGGCCTGAGCGAGTCACCGTTTTGGCATCCGCAGGAGGAGCGCCTGTATTGGGTGGACATCCCCGGGCGGCGCATTGGCCGTGTGGCGGTGCAGGGTTTGCAGGGGCAAGGGCCGGTGGCGTATTGGCCCCTGACGCAAGAGCCGGGCTGCATTGCGCCTGTGAAAGGCGGTGGTCTGGTGATGGCCTTGCGCGATGGCATTTACCGGGCACACGAGTGGGGTGGCGACTTGCAGTTGCTTGCCGCCGCGCCCTATGACACCACCCGTTTGCGTTTCAACGACGGCAAGTGCGACGCACAAGGCCGCTTTTGGGCGGGCAGTTTGTATGAACCCAAAGACCAAGCGTTGGGCGTGCTCTACATGTTGGACGGTCAAGGCCTGCACGCCATGATGGACGGTGTGGTGACGGCCAACGGCCTGGCCTGGTCACCAGACGGTCGCACCGCCTATTGGGCCGACACCGCCGTGCACCAGGTGCGTGCCTTTGACTTTGATGCGGCCTCAGGTCAACTGAGCGCGGGGCGCGTTTTCCACACCATGACACCCAAGCCCGCGGGTTGGGTTTGGGGCAGCGAGATGCCCCATGGGACCCAGTATGGCGGCCGGCCCGACGGTGCCGCCGTGGACAGCGAGGGCTGCTACTGGAGCGCCCAATATGAAGGCCAGCGCCTGCTGCGCCTGTCACCCACCGGTGCGGTGCTGGCCGAAGTGCGAACCCCAGTGCCTTGCCCCACCATGCCTTGCTTTGGCGGACCGGACCTGAAAACTTTGTTCATCACCACCTCCCGCCAGGGCCGTAGCTCACAAGAGCTGGCGCTGTGCCCGGAAGCAGGCTGTGTGTTTGCGACGCGCGTGGAGGTGGCGGGGTTGGCGGAGAATGAGTTTGTTGCGGTTTAAAGCCCTAGGCGAAGACATGTTCCATTCAAATGGGGGGAACAAACAAGTTTGATGTTTGATGTGTTAGCATCAAACATCATATTACGAGGAAGCAAAATGCGAACTACTTTAGACATTGCAGACGATGTGCTTTTTGCAGCCAAAGAAATTGCTCAAAGAGAGAAAAAATCAATCGGGCAAGTGATGAGTGATTTGGCGCGTAAAGCATTCGCAGTGGGTTCCTATCAGCCGCAAGTGTTTCAAACCGTGCCTCACGTATCAGAGCGCTTGACCCAATATGGCATTCAGCCCTTGCCTTCACGGGGCGTGGTCGTTAGCAATGAGTTGATCGAACGTTTGCGTGATGCCGAGGGCGTTTGATGCGCGCCCTGTTCGACGTCAATGTGTTAATTGCGTTGCACGATCGCGATCACGTACACCATGTTCGCGCTGCGCAATGGTTTGAAGACCACATTCAAAATGGTTGGGCTACCTGCGCATTGACCCAAAATGGGTGCCTTCGCATCATGGGCCAACCCGGTTACAGCAGCCCTCAACCCCTGTCGATGTTGGTCGGCATGTTGCAAAACTCCACACGAACGAATCACCATGCATTTTGGTCCGATGAGATCAGCCTCTTGGATCCTCTGCTGTTTCAGCATGGGCACATACACAGCGCGAGACAATTGACGGATTTGTACCTCTTGGCATTGGCTGTCAAAAACAAAGGAAGATTGGTGACGCTGGATCAACGAATTCCGATCAGTGCTGTACGCGGCGCCACCACGGCGCACCTTATGGTGCTTTGACTCGCGCAATTTCCCACAACCTCCCCGTTAAAAATCTTCACACGCCCGCTCAAGGTCGGGGGTTACCATCTTGGCCCATGGAAGCTCAACTCAATTCCCTCATCGACGCCGTGCGCCAAGCCGCTGCGGACGGCAGTACTTTGCGCTTGCGCGGTGGCGGCAGCAAAGACTTTTGGGGCCAAAGCCTCAGCGGTGAGGTGCTGGACACCCGTGCCTACCAGGGCATCGTGAGCTACGAGCCCAGCGAGCTGGTGGTCACGGCCCGATGCGGCACGCCGCTGGCCGAGTTGGAAGCCGCATTGGCCGAAAAAGGCCAGTGCCTGGCCTTTGAGCCGCCGCATTTTGGCCAAGGCTCAGCACAGGGTGCGACGGTGGGCGGCATGGTCGCTGCCGGTCTGAGCGGCCCGGCCCGCGCCACCGCAGGCGCTGTGCGCGACTATGTGTTGGGTGCGCGCTTCATCAACGGCTTGGGCGAGCACCTGACTTTTGGCGGGCAGGTCATGAAAAACGTGGCCGGTTACGACGTGAGCCGCCTCATGGCCGGCAGCTGGGGCACGCTGGGCCTGGTCACCGAGGTCAGCCTGAAAGTCTTGCCCGTGGCCCTAGCCGAGGCCACGCTCATGTGCGCGGGTCTGCCGCAAAAAACGGCGCTCGATTTGCTGCACCGCTGGGGCGGTCAGCCCCTGCCCCTGAACGCCAGCGCCTGGGTGCGCGACACCAGCGCCCAGCCGGTGGCTGATTATTTGTTTGTGCGCTTGCGTGGTGCCGTTGCGGCGGTGCAGTCGGCCGTGACCCGCATGACGGCCGATGCCGTGGCGCAAGGTGCTCAAGTCACGGTGATGAACAACGCCGAAGCCGCGCAAGACTGGCGTGCCAGCGGCGAGCAGACCCTGCCGTTTTTTGATGCCCCGTCAACCGACGCTTGCCTGTGGCGACTGTCGCTGCCGCAAACCGCGCCGGTGCTGGATTTGCCCTACGCCACCTACATTGAATGGCAAGGTGCGCAGCGTTGGCTGTGGGCGCCGGCCACGGCGGCCGTGCCATTGCGCGAGTTGGCGCAATCTGTGGGCGGCCATGCCACGCTGTTCCGTGCCAGCGCCACGCATGCCGAGCTGGACAAAATTGCCGGCGTGAACACCCCGCTGGACGCCGTGCAAGACCGCATTCAGCAGCAATTGCAAAAACAGTTCGACCCGAAAGGCGTGTTCGCCACCGGTCGCATGCACCCCATCTGAGGCGAATCGTCATGCAAACCCAGCTCGCCCCCGAATACCAAAACACCCCCGATGGGCTGGCGGCCGAAGCCATTTTGCGCAAGTGTGTGCACTGCGGCTTTTGCACCGCCACTTGCCCCACCTACCAGCTGCTGGGCGACGAGCTCGACGGCCCGCGTGGCCGCATTTATTTGATGAAGGCGGTGCTGGAAGGCGAAACGCCCACCCGCAAAACCCAGATGCACCTGGACCGGTGCCTCACCTGCCGCAACTGCGAAAGCACTTGCCCCAGCGGCGTGCAATACGGTCACCTGGTGGACATTGGCCGCAAGCTGGTGGACGCCAAGGTCGAGCGCCCCGCCGGTGAAAAGATGCTGCGCTGGGCGCTCAAAGAAGGCCTGCCTTCGCCGCTGTTTGCCCCCGCCTTGAAGATGGGCCAAATGGTGCGTGGCCTGCTGCCCGAAAGCCTGCAAGCCAAAGTGCCCGCGCCGCAAAATGCCGGTGCCTGGCCCACCACGCAGCATGCCCGCAAGGTGCTGATGCTGGCCGGTTGTGTGCAGCCGAGCATGAGCCCCAACATCAACACCGCGACCGCCCGCGTGCTCGATGCGGCAGGCATCCAGACCGTGACAGCCCCCAAAGCCGGTTGCTGTGGCGCGCTGAAATTTCACCTGAACGACCACGACGGCGGCAAGGACCACATGCGTGCCAACATCGACGCTTGGTGGCCCTTGGTCGAGTCGGGCGAGATCGAGGCGATTGTGATGAACGCTTCGGGCTGCGGCGTCATGGTCAAAGACTACGGCCATGTGCTCAAAGACGACCCGCAATACGCCGACAAAGCCGCCCGCATCGGCGCGTTGACCAAAGACCTGAGCGAGCTGCTGCCCGAATTGGTGCCGTTGCTCAAGGGCAAGCTCAAACCCCAAGCCCTGCAAGCCGCAGGCCTGCAGGCCTACCACCCGCCCTGCACGCTGCAACACGGCCAGCAACTCAGAGGCGGCGTCGAGAAACACCTGACCGACTTGGGCTTCCAGATCAAGGTCACCGCCAATGAGTCACATCTGTGCTGCGGCTCGGCCGGCACCTACAGCGTGCTCAACCCGGATCTGTCCAAGCAACTGCGCGACCGCAAGCTGGACCACCTGAACGCATTGGAGCCGCAAGGCGTGATCAGCGCCAACATCGGCTGCATCACCCACCTGCAAAGCGGCAGCGGCCTGCCGGTGCGGCATTGGGTGGAGTTGGTGGATGGGGCGTTGCAAAGTAAGGTCATCATTTGAGCGGTGGTGCAAGGAGTCTGCGCATGTTGTTTGCCGTTTTATTCACCGATAACCCCGACCATGCTCAAGTGCGGGCTGATCATTTACAGGCGCACATCGATTGGCTGGAGCGGCACAAGGATGTCATCCAGGTGGGTGGATCGCTGCGCCGTGAACCCTCGGAAACGCCCAAGGGCGGGTTGTGGATTGCACAGGCTGACTCCAAGCAAACCATAGATGCGCTGCTTCAGACCGATCCGTTTTATTTGGCTGGACTGCGCCAAAGCTATGAAATTCTGCATTGGTCCAAAGCCAACAGTGAGCGGCAGGTGCTGATCTGAATGCCGGACACCGCACTGTTCCTTCGCTGCGCCGCCTGTGATCACAAGGTCTCGGCTTTTCTGGCGTTCCGCAATGCCGGACTTTTGGCCGGTCCTCGCCGCCCAACTGTGAACGAGATTGAGGCCATCGCGCCTCGTCTGAAGTGTTCTCAGTGCGGCGCAAAGTCGGTTTCGCTGGAGTCAGAGCCCTATAAGGACAGCGAACGTTACTGGGCAACTTCGGAGAGCGAAAACCGGATTTTTCACCGGAGCAGTTGCACCAGCATGCGCAGCGTGGGTGCAGGCAGTGAGATCAATTTCACTTCCCGCGAGGCTGCGGTGCGCCGTGGCTACACACCGTGTCGGGCGTGTCGTCCATGAGCGATGGCATGGCCGTCAACCCGCAGCGAGCACGCCCATCAATTCCACCAATCCGATCGCCTGAGTGCCGTAGCGCATCGGAAAGCGTTCCGTGCCGGGATAGACCACGTAGCGTTGCTCGATGTTCAAGTCGGCGCAGGCGATGTCCAAGCCTTTGCTCAGGGTGGGTGCTGTCGAACGCTTGATTTCGATGGCCATCCAGGCTTGGCCTGCACGTTCAATCAGCAGATCGATTTCGGCACCAGCATGGGTTCTGTAGCAGTAAGCCGTGCATTGCGGGTGGGCGGCGGCCATCAGGTTGTCGATGCAATAGCCTTCATAGCTGGGACCACACACCGGGTGCCCGGCCAGACCATGCAAACTGCCCACGCCCAGCAAGGCATGCACCAAGCCGCTGTCGCGCACATAGACCTTGGGCGCTTTGACCAAGCGCTTGCCCACGTTGCCGCTCCAGGGGCGCAAGCGGCGCACCAGTTGCAGGTCGACCAGCAAGTCGATGTAGCGCTCCACCGCCGGGCTGCTCACGCCCAAGCCGCTGGCCAGGCGGCTTTGCTGGAGCAAGGCGCCCTGTTGATGGGCCAGCATGGTCCACAGGCGGCCCACGGTTTCGGCAGGCAGTCGCGGGGCGAACATGGGCACATCGCGTTGCAAATAGCTGCGCACAAAATCTTCGCGCCAACGCAGACTGGCCGCATCGCTGGCGGCCAGCAGGCTGTCCGGAAAACCGCCGCGCAGCCACAGTGTGTCCAGATCGGTGGCAGGCCATTCCAGCGCATGGATGGGGCCGATGTCCAGGTACGCCACACGCCCCGCCAGGGTTTCGCTGCTTTGCTGCATCAGGTCCAGCGAGGCTGAACCCAGCAACAAAAAATGGCCAAAGCGCTGACCCGCACGGCGGCGCTCGTCGATGATGCCGCGCAACACGTCAAACAAGCCCGGCATTCGGTGAATTTCGTCCAGGATGATCAGCTTGCTGCCCTGTGCACGCAAAAATGCATCCGCATCTTGGAGCCGCAAACGGTCTGCAGGCCTCTCCAGATCCAGATAGGTGGCGCCTGTGGGCCAGCGCTCCGCCAGTGTCAGGGCCAAAGTGGTTTTGCCCACTTGGCGTGGCCCGAGCAGCACGACCGCTGGAGCTTCATGCAGGCGTTCAGACAACGTTGAAAGGATTTGGCGGTCAATCATCATTGAAATTCTAACGTGTGTTGTTAATATTTCAATATTAAATTCCTTGCTAAGATGGAAAATTGATTGCAAAAAAAATTATAGAAAGAATTGAGTGATCCTTTAAAAGTACAAAAAATTAGTTATGGTAAAGTTTGTGTTATGCCAAAGCCATCTTCAGCTGCCGACCAACTGCCCGCATCCGCCGCCAAAGCCTTGCGGGACTTGGGTGAAAACCTGGCGCTGGCGCGTCAGCGCCGCAAGGAAAGTCTGCGCGCTTGGGCCAGCCGCATGGCGGTGTCGGTGCCCACACTCATCCGCATGGAAAAGGGCGACCCATCGGTGGGCATGGGGGTTTATGTGACGGCTTTGTGGTTGATGGGGCGACACGCTGCCTTGCCTGAGGTGGCCGCTCCGGCGCAAGACTTGAACGCACTGGAGCAAGATATTGAGGCCGTGCGCCAACGTGGCCGTCGCATGTCACGCAAGCCGGAGGCGGCGCTGTGAACTGCCCTTATCAAGCCCAGGACAGCATGAGCCTCTGGTGGCTGGCCGATGTGCAAGTGCCCAAGCGCGTTGGCACATTGAGTCTGCAAGACCTGCGCCGCAAGGTGGCCCTGACTTATGACCACGCGTGGATTGCATCAGCCCAGGGCTTTGCGCTGAGCGAAGACCTGCCCTTGCAAACGGGTCTGATGTTGCCCGCCGAGCGCGACACGGCGGTGGGCGCCGTGGACGACGCCCGGCCCGACCAATGGGGTGAGCGTGTCATTCGCTTGCTGGAGCGTCCCGCCCGATTGTCTTTGCTGGAGTATCTGTACTTTGCAGGCGATGACCGCTTTGGCGCTTTGGGGGTGTCGTTGCACCCCGACACTTACGTTGCCGCCCCCACCGCGGCCATGCCCACGTTTGATGGTTTGGCAGATATGCACCAAGCCGTGCAGCGTGTCATGGCGGGAGAAGCCGTCAGTGAGCAACAGCGCCGTTTGCTGCAGCCCGGTGTGTCCATGGGTGGCGCACGGCCCAAGTCCTTGATGCACATCGATGGCGCGTCTTGGGTGGTCAAGTTTTCAGAGGGTGGTGAACTCGATTCCCCCTTAATTGAGCACGCCAGTATGCAGTTGGCGCGTCGTTGCGGCATTCATACAGCCGACACACTGGCCTTGCCTTTGCCGCAAGGTCACGCATTGGCTGTCAAACGTTTTGACCGTGAGGGTGTCAGGCGCTTGCATGTGTTGTCGTCCCATGTTGCCTTGCGCGCAGCAGGCGAGGCCATGGGCTATCCCGAGTTGGCCCAGCTCATTCGCCGTTTGGGACATCCTGATCAAGTGCGCGCGCAGCAGCAAGAACTTTTCAGGCGCATGGTCTTCAACATGCTGATTGATAACACCGACGACCATGAAAAAAACCATGCGCTGGTTCGGGGTGCGGATGGTTTTTATGCCTTGTCGCCAGCCTTTGATGTGCTGCCTGCCGCGCAAGGCTTGGGTTATCAGCAAATGCGTGTCGGCGCTTCGGGCCACGAATCCAGTATTGCCAATGCGCTGTCGCAGGCGCGGGCCTTTGGGTTGACAGATGCGCAAGCCCAGCAGACTGTGGCTGAAATTGTCAGTCAGGTGGCTGAGTGGAAAGTGGTGTTTCAAGGTCTGAATGTGCGGGATTCAGACATTGACTTGTTGGCTCAGTACCTGGATGGGGCGCATTTACGCGAGCAGGGCGCATCATTGAACCGCTGAGGCTTGTCCCCCAAATTGTCGGCCTGATACGCCCGATTCCGGGTTCGCCAAGCTGCGTCACCAGCCCCCTAAAGTCCTTTTGCCCATCCGGCAAGGCCAGCGCCCAATTACACCAAAATGACCACCCGGGTAGTATTCAGCACTGTATGGCAGACCGCGCTGGCACAGCGCACACAAAGGACAAGACGATGGCGATACCTTGGTTGATGGCGCTCAAAGTGATTCCCTGGGGCGATGTGATTGAACACGCGCCTTCGGTCCTCAAAGCCGCACGCAAGCTGATGGACCGTCAGCCCCCGGGCCAAACAGGCACCTCTGCCACGACCACCCCTGTGAGTGCAGTGCCCACTCTGGGCGAACTCAAAAATGCTTTGATCGCCGCGCAAGGCCAGATCGAGCGCCAAGCCCAGACCCAGCGCGAGCTGACCGAAACCCTGGCCGAGTTGGCCGAACAAAACGCGCGCTTGGTCAGCGCCGTGGAAATGCTGCGCCTGCGCACGCGGGTCTTGGTGTGGGGCGGTGCTGCGCTGTTGGTGTGGCTGGCGGTGCTGACTTGGTGGGCTTGAGCCGAGACGCCTGAACGGGCTTGGGGCTTCAACCCGCCAGCGCCGCCTCAATGTCCTTGGCGATTTTTTCTGGCGCATCCTGCGGCGCATAGCGCTTGATCACACGCCCGTCGCGTCCCACCAAGAACTTGGTGAAGTTCCACTTGATGCCCTTGCTGCCCAAAATGCCGGGGGCTTCGGCGGTGAGCCATTGGTACAGCGGGTGGGCGTCAGCGCCATTGACTTTGACTTTGCTCATCATCTGAAAGCTCACGCCGTAGTTCTTCTGGCAGAAGTTGGCAATTTGCGCGTCGTCGCCCGGGTCCTGGCTGGCGAATTGGTTGCACGGAAATCCCAGCACGGCCAGGCCTTGATCGGCGTAGGTTTTGTGCAGCTTTTCCAGCCCGGTGAACTGGGGCGTGAAGCCGCAAGCGCTGGCGGTGTTGACGATCAACATCACCTGGCCTTTGAAGCGCGAAAGGGGCACGGTTTGGTTGTCGATGCTTTGGGCTTCGAGGTCATAAAGGCTCATGGAGGGGCTCCGTTAGCGTTGTTCAGTCAGCGTGTTTCAGTCTTTTCGTGAGGTGTCTATCACCGACAGCAGCGCTGCCAGCAAAATCAGCGAACCACCCCATAGCGTGCGGCTTTCCCATTGTGCAGCACCCAACATGACAGAGGACACACTGGCAAACAGCACCTCGGACAGCATGACCAGCGCCGTGGTGTGGGCGGCCAGGCGCGCTGCGCCGTATTGCAGGGCCAAGTTGCCAAATAAAAACGAGACACCCAGCAGGGCCACCAGGGGCAGCCAGCTCCAGGCGGGGGCCGCACCGAGGGTCACCACCCCTGTGGCCAAGCCCGCGATGGCCGCCAGCGTGGCCATGACCGCGCCGCCGCCAAACATGGCCAGGGTGCGCGATGAACTGGGCGTGTCTTTGAGTTTGAGCAGCAAGGCGTTGGTGATGGCAAAAGTCAGTCCCCCCATCAAGGCCAGTCCATCGGCCAGGCTTTCGGGCACAGGCCAGGGCGTTTCGGGGGTTTTGAGCACAATGAACAAACCAGCCAGCGCCAGCAACAAGCGCAACAAGGCCATGGGGCTGGGCTTTTCACCCAAGAGCCACCAAGCGACCAGCACCGACCAGGCGGGCATCAAATAAAACAACAGCACCACCCGCACCACGTCGCCCACCGTGACGGCCCAGTTGAAGCCCACATTGGTCAGGCCCGAGGCCAGCAGCAAGAGCCAAAGTCCGGGATGACCCCGCCAGCTCTGCAGTTGCCCGCTGCGCCACAGCCACAAGGCGATGGACAGAAAGACGAAGGCGTAGACCAGCGCTGTGGCCCACAAAGGGTGCAGGCCCTGGGCTTCGAGTTGTTTGAAGGGCCACCAGCACACGCCCCAGACAAAGGCGTTGAACAGGAGCCCGGCGACCGCCAGGCTTTTGGGGGAGGCGTGGCCCATGCGTGGGCTTAGGAGACGTCGCCAGAGGCTTTGGCGGCCAGAGCTGCCTGGCGCTTGCGCCACCAGCGCCAACCCAGCCAGACAAGGCCAACGCCCAGCAGGGCAAAAATGCCGTGTTGGAATTGGCGCAGCACGCCAAACATCCAGTCCCAGTTTTGCGCGCCAAAGTATCCCAAGTAAACCCAGATCGGTACGCTGATCAGGGCGGCAAAGCCGTCCATGAAAAACCAGGTGGCAAAGCTGACGCGCTGGCTCATGCCGGCCGAGAAGAAAACTGGGGTGCGTAAACCCGGCAAAAAGCGGGCCACGAACATGACCCATTTGCCGTATTTATGAAAGGCATCTTGGGCGCTGGCGAAGCGCTCGGGTGTCAGGATTTTGCGAAAACCGGGCAATTTGGCAATGCGCTCGCCGTACAGGCGCCCCAGCGTGAACATCAGGCCATCACCAATCATGACGCCTGCCATGCCCACGGCAAACATGGTGTGCACATCGGCGTGACCCAGACCCGCGATGACACCGCCGGTCACCAAGGTCACGTCTTCTGGAACAGGCACACCAAAGCCGCAGATCAACAGCATCACGAACACGGCCAAATAGCCGTATTCGGTGAAGATGGGCATCAAAAACTCAAAAACTTCCATGGATGACAAGGTACAGCCAGTGCCCGAACGGCTCAGGCAGATTGCGCGGGGTTAAAAGGCAGCGGGTCAGTGTAAATCATTTGCAAGCCCCTTATGGCGCGGGGAAAGGGGTGCCACAGGCTCTGCCCGTCTTGCCCTTGTCATGGAAGGTTCATGCCGGCTTCACGGGGGTTGATTAACTTCAAAAACCCTTCACTTCTGCTGAGATCACCATGAAATTCCCATTGCCTCACCGTTTGAGCGCCGCTGCTGCGGCCTGGATGCTGGTTTGCGCCACAGGGGCTTTGCAAGCCCAAGCGCAAAACGCTTTCCCTGCCACTTTGGCTGGCCACGCCGTGCTGCCCGCCATGACCTTGATCCCTGCGCCCAAAGACGCCCCTGCCGATTTGCAGATCAGCGGCAAGTTCACCACCGGCCAGCGCGTCGAGAAAATCGGCAGCGTCGAAGGCCAGTCGGCAGGTCGCCCCACGGGCGTGTTTTTGCCCTTCAAGGGTCAACCGGTTCAAGGCCACTCGGGCATCAAGCGCATGGCCGACGGCAGCTTCTGGATCTTGACCGACAACGGCGCGGGCTCCAAAGCCAATTCGCCCGATTTCATGTTGCACCTGAACCATTACAAAGTGGACTTCAAAAAGGGCGAATTCAAGCGCGCGCAAACGGTGTTTTTGCACGATCCGGACAAAAAAGTGCCGTTTCGCATCGTCCACGAGGGCACCAAGCAGCGTTACCTGACCGGTTCGGACTTTGACACCGAGAGCTTTCAGTTCGCCGGCGGCTCGATTTGGATCGGCGATGAATTTGGCCCCTTCCTGATCAAGGCCGACATGAAGGGCAAAGTCCAGGCGGTGTTCGAGACGCAAGTCGACGGCAAAGTCGTGCGCTCGCCCGACCACCCTGCCGTCACCACCCCCGGCTCGCCCGACCAGTTGGTGCGTTTCCAGTCACGCCGCTCCAGGGGCTATGAAGGCATGGCCGCCTCCAAGGATGGCAGCAAACTCTATGCCTTGCTGGAGGGCGCTTTGTGGGACGAAGCCACCAAAGCCCCAGAGATGTTGGACGGCAAGCAGTATTTGCGCGTGCTGGAATTTGATGTGAAAGCCGAAAAATGGACGGGTCGCCACTGGAAGTACGTGATGGAAGGCAACCACCACGCCATCGGTGACTTCAACATGATCGACGAGACCACGGGCCTGATCATCGAGCGCGATAACGGCGAAGGCACGCCCGACAAGGCTTGCCCCGAGGGCGTCAAGCGCACCGATTGCTTCCACGACCTGCCCAAGTTCAAGCGCGTGTACAAAGTTGAGCTGACCGAAGCCAACGTGGGCGGCCCGCTGCGCAAGATCGGCTACATCGATTTGATGAACATGCAAGACCCTAACAAGCTGGCCCGCAAGCCGCTGGTCAATGGCGCTTTGAGCTTCCCGTTCTTCACCATTGAAAATGTGGACGTGGTGGACGCGACGCACATTGTGGTGGGCAACGACAACAACCTGCCGTTCTCCAGCAGCCGCGACCCCAACAAGGCCGACGACAACGAGTTGGTCTTGCTGGAAGTGGGCGAGTTTTTGAAGGCACGCTGACCTGCATCAGCCCAGCGCCCGCTCGGGCGCTGGGCTTCCCAGGGCCGATGAAGCTGGCATACTTCATCGGCCTTTTTCATGTATTGCCCATGCCCCGCCCCATTCAAGCCACCCTCCACACCGCTGCCTTGCGCCACAACCTGGGTTTGGCACGCCAAGCCGCAGCCGATGCCCAGGTGTGGGCGGTGGTCAAGGCCAATGCCTACGGGCACGGCATTGAGCGGGTGTTTGAAGGCTTGCGCGGGGCCGATGGTTTTGCGTTGCTCGATCTGACGGAAGCCGTACGCGTGCGCGCCCTGGGCTGGCGTGGCCCGATCTTGTTGCTCGAAGGCGCTTTTGAGGCACGAGACCTGGAGCTGTGCTCGCGCCTGCACCTGTGGCACACGGTGCATTGCGACGAGCAAATCGACATGCTGGCGCTGCACAAGACGCGCGAGCCACACCGGGTCTTTCTCAAGATGAACTCCGGCATGAACCGGCTGGGCTTTGCACCGCAGCGTTTTCGCTCGGCCTGGACGCGCCTGAACGCCTTGCCGCAGGTGGATGAAATCTCGCTCATGACCCATTTCAGCGACGCCGACGGCCCCAAAGGCATCGCCGCACAAATGGCCTTGTTTGAAGAAGCCACCCGCGACCTGCCCGGCGAACGCAGTGTGAGCAACAGCGCCGCCACCTTGCGCCATGCGCAGGACCTGGCCGTGAAAGCCGACTGGATTCGCCCTGGCATTGCCGTGTATGGCAGCTCGCCCGACTTTCCAGAACACAGCGCTGCCCATTGGGGCCTGTTGCCGGCCATGAGCTTGCATGCCCAAATCATTGCGGTACAGCATTTGCAGGCGGGGGACAGTGTGGGTTACGGCTCCAGTTTTGTCGCTGACCGGCCCATGCGCATAGGTGTGGTGGCCTGCGGTTATGCCGACGGTTACCCGCGCAGCTGCCCCACGGGCACGCCGGTGCTGGTGAACGGCGAGCGCGGGCGCACGGTGGGCCGTGTCAGCATGGACATGCTGACGGTGGACCTGAGTCCCTTTCCCGAAGCGGCTGTGGGCAGCACCGTCACGCTTTGGGGGCAGTCGGCCCAAGGTGCGGTGCTCAGCATCGATGAAGTGGCGCATGCGGCAGGCACCGTGGGCTATGAGCTGCTGTGTGCGCTGGCCGCGCGCGTGCCCGTGGTGGCGGTCTAAGACCTCGTCAAAAAGTGCAAGGGCCTGTGTCACCTGCGCGCTGTTCTTTCAGTCAAACGCCTTTAAAGTGGTCAGGGCCTTGGAAAAGTTGTTTTTCGGGGCGATCTCAACACAGGAGACACCGATGCCCTCCATCGCTCAAAAAGACGCATTGGCCGCTTTGTACCTGTGCATGGCCCGCATTCGGGCGTTTGAAAATGCCGCAGAAATTCTGAGCCAGGGCGGCGTCAGCGCCTACAACAAAACCGCCGACGGCAGCGCCAAAGTGCGCGGCCCCTTGCACCTGTCTACCGGGCAAGAAGGCGTGGCCGCTGGCGTGTGCGCCCACCTCACCTCCAGCGACTACCTGACCTCCACCCACCGCGGCCACGGCCACACCCTGGCCAAGGGGGCGGATCTCAGCCGCATGATGTGCGAGTTGTACGGCAAAGCCACAGGTTTTAACGGGGGCAAAGGCGGCTCCATGCACATCGCTGATTTTTCAGTCGGCATGTTGGGGGCCAACGGCGTGGTGGCAGCGGGCTTGCCCATTGCCGTGGGTGCGGCGCACGCGCAAAAACTGCAAAAGCGCAGCGACATCACCGTCTGCTTTTTTGGCGATGGCGCCACCAACCGGGGGCCGTTTTTAGAAGCGCTCAACTGGGCGCAGGTGCACCAATTGCCGGTGCTCTTTGTGTGTGAAGACAACCGCTGGAGCGCGACCACTGCCAGTGGCCCCATGATCGCCGGGCCAGGCGCCTCGGCGCGCAGCGAAAGCTTGGGCATCGCAGCGCACCAGGTCGACGGCAACGATGTGTGGGCCGTTTACGGCAAAGCGGCCGAACTGGTGCAAGAAGTTCGCGCAGGCCACGGGCCGCGCTTTTTGCATGCCCTCACCTACCGCGTCAAAGGCCATGTGTCGGTGGACCTGGCGGCTTACCGGGACCCTCGGGAAGTCGAACAAGCGCTGAAGAACGACCCCATCCAAAATGCCCGACGCGCCTTGCTGGCCGCAGGCAGCACCGACCTGGCATGTGACCAGATGGACCAGCAGGCCCAAACTGAAGTGCAAGCGGCCATGCAGGCCGCAGCCCAGGCACCCTGGCCCGATGTGTCGGCGGCCTACACCGACATCCAGACCACAGGAGAAGGTCAATGGTTTTGAACACGATGAGTTACAGCCAGGCCGCTGTGCTGGCCGTGCAGCGCGAAATGGAAGCCGACGAGCGCGTGGTGGTGATGGGCGAAGACGTGGGACGGGGCGGTATCTTTGGCCAATACAAAGGTTTGCAACAGACCTTTGGCGCGCACCGTATCATCGACACCCCCATCAGCGAAGCGGCCATCATGGGCGGCGGGGTGGGCATGGCGCTGGCGGGGATGCGCCCGGTGGTGGAGATGCGCGTGGTCGACTTTGCCTTGTGCGGCATGGACGAAATCATCAACCAAGCCGCCAAAAACCGTTACATGTTTGGCGGCCAGGGCCGCGTGCCCCTGGTGGCCCGCATGCCCATTGGCATCTGGGATGCCTCGGCGGCGCAGCATTCGCAGTCCCTCGAAGCCTGGTTTGCCCACATGCCCGGCTTGGTGGTGGTGTGTCCGGGCTCGGTGCAAGACAACTATTCCTTGCTGCGCGCGGCCTTGCAGTGCGGCGACCCGGTGGTCTACATGGAACACAAGACCCTGTGGGGCTTGGAAGGGCCGGTGGACGAAAGCGTGCAAGTGCCCTTGGGCCAGGCCGCCGTGCTGCGCCCGGGCGACCACCTGACGATGGTCAGCTGGAGCCGTCAGGTGCAGGTGTGCCAAACGGCTTGCAAGCAATTGGCGGCTTTGGGTATCGAGGTCGAGTTGATCGATTTGCGCACCCTGTGGCCTTGGGATCGGGACGCGGTGCTCAACTCGGCGACCAAAACAGGCCATTTGCTGGTGGTGCATGAAGCCATTCAGGCTGCAGGTTTTGGCGCCGAAATCGCCGCCACCGTGGCCGAAACCCTGGGCGTGCGCGTCAAGCGCTTGGGCGCGCCGCGCATCCCGGTGGGTTACGCCCCTGTGCTGGAAGCGGTGGCCCGCGTGTCGGCTGATCAAATTGTGGCCGCAGCGCAGGACTGCCTGAAGCCTGTCACACGTTGAGGGTGTTGCCGCCTTGATGGCGATCAGCTGGCACCTGCACTTCGGGGGTTTTTCCATGGGGTCATCCCTGTGTCCCCGGGGCGCTTTGGGGCCTGTTCGAGAGGCTTGAGGCCAAGAATGCCATGGTAAAGTGAATTTTAAATTTGGTTTGAGACCTATGACCCATTTGCATGAGCAAGCCTCCGCCGTAGTGGCCGCTGCTGAATCCGATGAAGAAACCGCTGTTCCTCTGAAAATCGAAGACTGGCTCACGGTGATCGTGATGGGGCTGCTCGCGCTCATCACCTTTGCCAATGTGCTGGTGCGCTATTTCACCGACCAGTCTTTTGCCTGGACGGAAGAGTTTTCGGTGTTTTTGATGATTGTGCTGGCGCTGGTGGCGGGCTCTGCTTCGGTGGCCCGCAACCGGCAAATCCGCATTGAATACTTTGCCGACAGCGGCTCTGAAAAACGCCAACGGGCGCTGGCCCGCTTTGGTGCGCTGATGGTCTTTGTGTTGTTTGCGCTGATTGCGGTGCTCAGCGTGCGCGTGGTGTGGGACGATTTCCGCTTTGGCGAAACCTCACCGGGCATCGGCGTGCCCCAGTGGTGGTACACCATCTGGCTGCCTGTCTTGTCGGTGGCGATTGCCGGACGTGCGCTGGGCTTGTTCATCCGCCGGGGGCGTCAGCCATGATCCCGACTCTGCTGTTTGTGGCCTTTGTGGTCATGATGCTGATGGGCGTGCCCATTGGTGCAGCGCTGGGTTTGGCAGGAGCCGCTTGCATTGCCCTGGCCAATTCCGATGCGCAGTGGTTTGGCTTGCTGGCTGTGCCACAAAACTTCTATGCGGGTCTGGGCAAGTACCCGCTGCTGGCCATTCCGATGTTCGTGCTGGTCGGCTCCATCTTTGACCGGTCGGGTGTGGCGCTTCGGCTGGTCAATTTTGCGGTCGCCATCGTGGGCCGCGGCCCCGGCATGCTGCCCTTGGTGGCGATTGTGGTGGCCATGTTTTTGGGCGGCATTTCGGGTTCTGGCCCGGCCAATGCGGCGGCGGTGGGTGCGGTCATGATCGCGGCCATGTCGCGGGCCGGTTACCCCGCGTCGTTTTCGGCCAGCGTGGTCGGTGCGGCAGCGGCCACCGACATTTTGATTCCGCCTTCGGTGGCCTTCATCGTGTATTCGGTGCTGGTGCCCGGCGCTTCGGTGCCCGCGCTGTTTGCGGCGGGCATGATCCCGGGCATTTTGGCGGGGTTGGCCTTGATCGTGCCCACGGTGTGGATGGCCCGCAAGCACAAGATGGGTACGCTGGAGGCGAGCTTGCCGCGTCCCGAATTGTGGAAAAGTTTTGTCGAAGCCATTTGGGGCTTGGCCGCCCCGGTCTTGATTTTGGGCGGCATGCGCGCCGGGTGGTTCACACCGACAGAGGCGGCGGTGGTGGCCGTGTTTTATGGCCTGTTTGTGGGCATGGTGATTTACCGCACGATCAAGGTGCGCGATCTGTTTGTCATTTTGCGCGAGTCGGGCGAGTTGTCGGCTGTGATCTTGCTGGTGGTGTCGCTGGCAGGCATTTTTGCCTTTTCGCTGTCCACGCTGGGGGTGATTGACCCGGTGACGAACGCCATCGTCAACTCGGGCTTGGGCGAATACGGCGTGCTTGCGCTGCTCATCTTGATGCTGATCACCGTGGGCATGTTCCTCGACGGTGTGTCGATCTTCTTGATCTTTGTGCCGCTGCTGTGGCCCATCGTGCAGTATTACAAATGGGACCCGGTCTGGTTTGGTGTGATCCTCACACTCAAAGTGGCGCTGGGGCAGTTCACGCCGCCGCTGGCCGTGAACTTGATGGTGTCTTGCCGCATCGCCGGCGTGCGCATGGAAGAAACCGTGCGCTGGGTGGGCTGGATGCTGTTTTCGATGTTCCTGGTCATGCTGGCGGTGATTGTTTGGCCTGAACTGGCCCTGTGGCTGCCGCGTTATTTGGGTTATTGATGTTCATTTTTTCAACAAGGAGACCTCCATGAAACTTCGTCGTCATTTGCTCAGCCTGCTGGCTGTAGCCGCTGGTTTGAGCGCTTTCACCGCACCGGCCGTAGCCGCCGATTACAAGGCCGAGTACCGCATGTCGCTGGTGTTGGGACCTCCCACACCTTGGGGCCAGGCTGGCAAGATGTGGGCCGACACGGTCAGGGAGCGCACCCAGGGTCGCATCAACATCAAGCTCTACCCCGGCGTGTCGCTGATCCAGGGTGACCAGACCCGTGAATTCAGCGCACTGCGCCAAGGTGTGATCGACATGGCGGTGGGCTCGACCATCAACTGGTCGCCTCAGGTCAAGGAGTTGAATCTGTTCTCGCTGCCCTTTTTGATGCCCGACTACGCCGCCATTGACGCGCTGACCCAAGGCACCGTGGGCCAGAAGATTTTCCAGACCCTGGACAAGTCGGGTGTGGTGCCCTTGGCTTGGGGTGAAAACGGCTTCCGTGAACTCACCAACTCCAAGCGCCCCATCAAGTCGCCTGCCGATTTGAAAGGCATGAAAATCCGCGTGGTGGGCTCGCCCATTTACTCGGATATGTTCTCGGCCATGGGGGCCAACCCCACGCAAATGAGCTGGGCCGATGCGCAGCCGGCGCTGTCCAGTGGCGCGGTGGACGGCCAGGAAAACCCGCTGTTCCTGTTCACCGTGCTGAAAATGCACACCGTGGGCCAGAAATTCGTAACCACCTGGGGCTATGTGGCCGATCCGCTGATCTTTGTGGTCAACAAGGACATCTGGGCATCGTGGACACCCGCTGACCAGGCCATCGTGCGCCAGGCCGCTGTGGATGCAGGCAAAGCCGAAATCGCCATCGCCCGCAAAGGCCTGGTCGAAGCCGACAAGCCGGTGCTGAAAGACATCGCCGCCATGGGCGTGACGGTGACATCGCTTACCGCCGACGAGCGCGATGCCTTCGTCAAAATCACCCGGCCGGTGTACGAGAAGTGGAAAAACACCGTGGGCCCTGCCCTGGTGAAAGAGGCCGAAGCCGCTGTCGCTGCACGCAAGAAGTGATGTATTCGCCTGGCCAACACAACTTGTTGGCCAAGCGTTTCCTGTCTGGGTTCAGGCCATGACCCCACCCTGGGGCGCTCAGCGGTGACCCTGTGGCCTTCTTGATGCGAGCGGGACACGGGATGCTGCCTGCTGGCAGCACAATCCCTGCATGCCCGACCCGACTCACTTACACCGTCACGACCGACGTGCCCTGCTTGTGGCGCTCGTGCTGGTGGTCATCTGGGGGGGCAACTTCAGCCTGCAAAAGTACCTGTTTGACCTGATCACACCGGGTGGTTTTCTGTGGGCGCGTTACCTCATCATGCCCACCTGTGCGCTGTTGCTGATGCGTTGGCGTTTTGGCCGTTGGCTGCCCCCTTTGCCCCGAAAGGACTGGATGCAAATGGCCTGGCTGGGCTTCCTTGGTCACTCCGTGCATGTGGGCTTGGTCACTTACGGCATCCACTGGTCCACGGCGTTTTCCAGTTCGGTGATTTTGGCGTGCGGACCGATTTTGACCTTGTTGATCCTTCGGTACCAGGGCCTTGAGCGGCTGACCGCAGCGCAAATGTCGGGTGTGGCCCTGGCTTTTGGCGGGGTGTTGATGTTCCTGTCCGACAAGTTGCTGGGCGGCAATTGGCGGGCTGGCGGGGGCGATTTGGTTTTATTGGTCGCCGCCGCTTTCTTTTCTTATTACACCGTAGCGGTCAAACCTGTGATGGAAAAACACGGGCCGGTCTTGACCATGGGTTATGCCACCTTGCTGGGCGGTTTGCCCGTGATGCTTTTGTCGGTGCCCGCCGGCATGGACGCCACTTGGTCGGTGCTCGACTTTTGGGCGTGGGTGGGTTTATTTTGGTCCATTTTGGTGTCGGCCTTCATTGGCTGGTTGGCTTGGGGCTGGATCAACACCGTGCGCGGCGTGGCACGAACGGCCCCTTTGATGTATTTAATGCCCCCCATGGCGGGCTTGTTTGCTTGGGCTTTGTCGGGCGAGCATTACAGCTGGATCAAGATCGCCGGGGCCGGCGTGACCCTGTTGGGCGTGGCGCTGGCGCAGTACGCGGGGCAAATCAAATGGCGTTTGCGGTGAAGGGCTAGCGCAACCAGGTGTCGTAAGCGGTTTTGCAGATCAGGGCCAACACCACCACAATGAACACGTGGCGCACAAAACCCGAGCCGTGTTTCATCGCCAGCCGGGTGCCAATCAGGCTGCCGATGATGTTGGACACCGCCATGGCCAAAGCCAAGTGCCACCACACATGGCCCTGAATGGCAAACAGCATGAGCGCAGAAAAGTTGGTGGCCACATTGATCAGTTTGGCCGAGGCCGTAGCGTTCAAGAAGTCATAGCCCATCAAACGGACATAGGCAAATACCAAAAAACTGCCCGTGCCGGGCCCGAAAAACCCGTCGTAGAAGCCGATGGTCAAGCCGATGGCGGCCCCAACCCAGGCCTGCTTTGCACCTGCATAGCGGGGTGCGTGGGTGCGTCCCATGTCTTTTTTGGCCAGGGTATACACCAGCAGAGCGGCCATCATGACGGGCAAGGCTTTGCGAAACAGTGTGGGGTCGACCTGTGTGACCGCCCAGGCCCCGATCAAGGAGCCCAACAGACCCGCGCCGGCAGCGGGCAGCAAGGCGCGCCAAGGCATGACCACTTTGCGGCTGTACTGCAAGGTGGCAAAAGCTGTGCCCCAGATCGCGGCGCTTTTGTTGGTGCCAAACAAAGTGGCGGGAGCTGCCCCCGGAAAGGTGGCAAACAAGGCAGGAATCAGGATCAGGCCGCCGCCACCCACGATCGCGTCCATCAGGCCTGCCAGCAAGGAGGCCAGCGAAACAATCAGTAATTCCATGGGCGCGATTGTGGCAGTGTTGTGGCTGTCACCGGCGGGTGGCCAGAGGGGCAAAAAAAAGCGCCGCTTGCGCGACGCTTTGAAAAAAATCACACCTCGTTGGATGCTGTTCCATGTTGGAGTTCTAAGGCTTCAGTGTCTCCTCGGCCCTCGGGATGCAAGTACTGCTTTGCATCGAGTGGGTGAAATGTAATCCCGCAAGCGCCCCGTTTTCCTCAGGGATTTCCCGATTCAGGGGAAATCCCTGACCCGAGCTGACGCTTGCCTGACAAATGTGCGTACTTTGGCGTTGCCCGAGGGGTTGGATGGAGCAGTGCGCCACGTCCTACAAGAACCACCGCGCCGCTTTTTCCGCGATCATGAGCGTGGGGTTGTCGGTGTTGCCACCCGTGATGGTGCCTGTTCCGGAGTTACTTGGCCGTCGGCATCACAAACTCAGCACCCTTGCCAATGCTCTCGGGCCAACGCTGCATGATGGACTTTTGCTTGGTGTAAAAACGCACACCCTCTTCGCCATAGGCGTGCATATCGCCAAACAGCGAACGCTTCCAGCCACCAAAACCGTGCCAGGCCATGGGCACGGGAATCGGTACGTTGATGCCGACCATGCCCACCTGAATGCGGCGCGCGAACTCACGCGCCACGTTGCCGTCGCGGGTAAAGCAGCTCACGCCGTTGCCGAACTCGTGGTCGTTGATGATTTGCACGGCGGTGCCAAAGTCAGGCACGCGCACGCACGACAGCACCGGGCCAAAAATCTCTTCCTTGTAGATCTTCATGTCGGTGGTCACGTGGTCGAACAGCGTGCCGCCCAGCCAAAAGCCTTGCTCGCAGCCGGCACCGGCTTTTGCGCCGTCAAACTCGCGGCCGTCGACCAGCATCTTGGCGTCTTCGGCCACACCCGCGTCGATGTAGCCCTTGATGCGCTGACGCGCCGCGTCGGTCACGATGGGGCCCATCTCGGCGGCCAGGTTTTCACCGTTGAGCACTTTCAGGGCTTGGGTGCGCTCAATCAACTTCGGCAAGATTTTGTCGGCCACATCGCCCACCAACACCGCCACGCTGATCGCCATGCAGCGCTCACCAGCCGAGCCGTAGCCGGCGCCAATCAGCGCGTCCACGGTCTGGTCGATGTCGGCGTCGGGCATGACGACCAAGTGGTTTTTCGCACCACCCAAGGCTTGTACACGTTTGCCGTGGTGTGCACCGGTCTCATAAATGTAGTTGGCGATCGGTGTAGAGCCGACAAAGCTGATGGCTTTCACATCGGGGTGCTCGAGCAGCGCGTCCACGGCTTCCTTGTCGCCTTGCACCACGTTGAACACGCCGTCGGGCAGACCGGCTTTTTTGAGCAAGTCAGCCATGAACAGCGATGCGCTGGGGTCGGTCGGGCTGGGTTTGAGGATGAAGGTGTTGCCCGCCGCAATGGCCACCGGAAACATCCACATGGGCACCATCACGGGGAAGTTAAACGGCGTGATGCCGGCCACCACGCCCAGGGGCTGGCGCAGGGTCCAGTTGTCGATGCCTGTGGAGACCTGGTCGGTGAAGTCACCCTTGAGCAGCTGAGGGATGCCGGTGGCGAATTCCACGATGTCGATGCCGCGTGAGACTTCGCCTTGCGCATCGGTGAACACCTTGCCGTGCTCGGCGGTGATCATGTGGGCCAGCTCGTCTTTGTGGGTGTTCAGCAGTTCGAGGAACTTGAACATCACGCGGGCGCGGCGCAGCGGTGGCGTGTCGGCCCAGGCAGGAAACGCCGCTTGCGCAGCGGCCACGGCCTGGGACACTTCGGCGCTGTTGGCCAGGGATACGCTGCCGGTCACGGCACCGGTGGCGGGGTTGGTGACCGGCTGGCTGCGGCCCGAAGCGCCTGCGGCGGTCTGGCCGCCAATGTAATGACCGATGTGGGTGGTGCTCATGGGGTGCTCCTTGTGGCTTGCGCCTTTTGCTCGTGAATGTGTCTTTTGTAGGAGCCCCCTGTGGGCGATTCTTCGATCATGTGGAAACCCTCTGATCGCCCACAGGGGTGGGCTCCTACAACAATTCAGCGCCTTGTGCGCAGCTCTTGCCCAACAAAAGCACTGAAAGTGCACTGAGTGTAGGCACCCCCGCACCCCCTCACAAGTCCGTAAAGCTGAATTGATTGTTCAAAATAGTGAACAATCAATGCATGGAAGAGAAAAAAATCAACACCCTCTGGACCCACCTGCACTGGCTGAGCGTGCTGGCGCAGCAGGGCAGCTATACCGCTGCCGCAGCCCGCCTGGGCGTGAGCAAGGCCGCCATGAGCCAGCGCATGGCCGAACTGGAGCGCGCTGCCAAGGTGACCCTGGTGCAGCGCACCACCCGCAGCCTGCGATTGACCGAGGCGGGCCAAAGGCTGGTGGATGAAACCCGCGCCTCGTTTGAGCAGATCGAGCAGAGTTTTGCCCAAGTGCGTGACTTGGCCGAACAGCCCAGCGGTTTGTTGCGCGTGACCGCGCCGGTGGCGCTGGCCCGCCAGCAACTGGTGCCGCTGTTTGCCGCTTTCTTGAAAGACTTTCCGGATGTGCGCATCGAGCTGGACCTGTCCGACCGCTTGAGTGCCTTGGCCACCGAAGGCTACGACCTGGCCATCCGCCACACCGCCCGCCCACCCGACACCCATGTGGCTTGGGCGCTGTGCGCGACCGAATCGGTGCTGGTGGCCACCCGTGCTTACATTGGCCAACATGGCGATCCGCAAAGCCCCACCGAGCTGCAAGCCCACAACTGCCTGCATTACCCCCGCTCGCAAGACACGCCCGCGTGGACCTTTGAGTTGCGTGAGTCCTCAGCAGTGGGTGAGCGCGTCACGGTGCCCGTGAGTGGCCATTTCGCCGCCAACAACAGCGAGGCTTTGAGAGAAGCGGCCTTGACCGGCGCAGGCATCGCCCTCCTGCCCGACTTCAGTGCCCAAGCCGAGTTACGCAAGGGTCACTTGGTGCGGGTGCTGCCCGACTGGAAACCGGTGGGCGCTTTTGCCGAAACCATCTACGCCATCCGGCCGTATGCACCGCATGTGCCCCGGGCGGTGACGGCGCTGGTGGCGCATTTGAGGGCTGGGTTGGTTATGGGGTTTGGGACGTGATTTTCAGCAACCGATGAAACTTGGCACTGGTGTTTCAGAGCTGACAAGGTGAACTCAATCAGGTTCAGTTTGAAGCCAAGCAGGGATATCGCGTTGGCCGTGCAGCACGCGCCAAACATCGATGTGGTCCTCTTTTCCGATGTAAAAAACACCATGCGGGTAAGCGGTCAGTGGCTAAAACCGAAGACCCGGCAGGTTCAATTCATGGGCATACCCTGGCGATCCCGTGGCGGGGTGCCGACCGATGTGGGCATAGGCTTTTTCCACCGCATCAATCAAACCGAGAGCGGCAGATGGTGCATCTTCGTCTAAATAGTGGGCAACAGCTTGCTCAACATCCCGAAGGGCCAATTCGCGTGGGATGACTGGCTTGGTTTTCACCGTGGTGAGTGGGTCCGTATGGCTTGGTGAACCCGGTCACGCAAGCCATCAAAGTAAGTCCCGTTGACGGGAGCAGTGGGTGCAGAACCCGCACCGTTCATGAGCAGTTCACGCAATTGCAGGCGATCCTGGTCCTTGCGGATCAATTCACGCACGTACTCGCTGCTGGTGCCGTAGCCGCGTTGGCTGACTTGCAGATCCACGAAGGTCTTTAAAGTTTCAGGCAGAGAAATGTTCATGGTGCTCATGCCTTCAGGATAGTGAGTTTGGCAAAAATTGGGAAGAAACGGCTGATCTTATGCGACTCATTCAGTCAGGCGGACAGTCAGGTGCGTTGTGTGTTGGAAGCCTTGCACATCACAAAAACGGTTGCCGCCACTCGTAAAGGCCAGCGTTTCGATGTTCCGGAAATGAAGCTGAGGCATGATGCAAATGGATAAATAAGAATTCTAAAATTCATCCATGGCACAGCATCTGAAATGCGAATGCCTTTTGTGCTGCAGAACCCATATGGCGAACTACACGGCCGAAGTGATTTGGCAAAGGGGCGATCAGAACTTTCTGGATCACCGCTACAGCAGGAAGCATCTGGTGCGTTTCGATGGTGGCGTGGCCTTCGCTGGTTCATCTTCGCCCCATGTCGTGCCTTTGCCCATGTCGGACCCTTTGGCAGCAGACCCTGAAGAAATGTTTGTCGCGGCCTTGTCGAGCTGTCACATGCTTTGGTTTTTGGACATCGCCGCAAAGCAAAAATTTTGCATCGACCGTTATGCGGATGCGGCCACGGGACAAATGGGTAAAAACAGCCAAGGCAAGCTGGCGATGACACAAGTCACCCTCAGGCCCGATGTGCGCTTTTGTGGCGACCGCATGCCCACACCCGATCAAATTGCCCAGATGCACCATGCCGCGCATGAAGCCTGCTTCATCGCCAACTCCGTTCAGACACAGGTTCATTGCGAGCCCATTTTTTGAAAATCAAATGAACCCTGTACAGGCCTGTGGCGTGCCAGAGGGCAGTCTGATCGCCCGTCGTCTTGCTGGGCGGGCTGGCCGCGTACGGTGAAAGAGATTGAATGATGTTGATTCGTGATGCCATACCTGATGACGCTCAGGCCGTGACTCAAATCCATGTCGAGGCGTGGCGGACCGCTTACGCAGCCATCCTGCCTGAAGCGTTTCTAGCTTCCTTGTCGGTGGCATCGCGACAGGCATTTTGGGTACAGTTTCTGGCTGAAAAACAGGGTAATTTGCAGGTGGCTATGGATGACGGTCGCATGTTGGGCTGGATCAATACCGGACCATGCCGGGATCAGAGTGCACTGAATGGCGATGCAGAAATCTGGGCTTTGTATGCATTGCCCACGGTCTGGTCTACGGGCGTGGGGCGTCAACTTTGGGTGTCAGCTCAGACCCGCTTGCTTGAACTAGGCTATCGACAATGTCGCTTGTGGGTGCTGGCTGAAAATGCGCGAGCGATCCGTTTTTACAAGGCTGCCGGGTTTGAAAGGGACGACACCCCTGCAAAAACCATTGAGCTGGGTGGCGCACCGGTGGAGGAAATTCGGCTTTCTTGTCGTATGGGGGTTAGACGCGGTCTTTCAGCAACATCTGCCGTGAATAAGCCAGAAACTCGCCCAGTTGCAACTGGATGATGTTGACCGTGATGGGTAGTTGCATTGTCTGGTATTCGTGGACCGCGATGTTTCGAAAGCCCACCATGTGCTTCATGGACTCCGCCAGTTCGGGTTTGAGCCAGTGCGCTGTGGCCAGGAGGGCAAAGACATCGCGTGAGCTTTGTGGAAGCCCCAGACTTTCCCGGCGGATGATGTGGTGGCCCATGTCGAGCGCCGCTTCGCAAGCCCGCTGTATGTTCAAAATGGCCGCGTCTTGACGAGTGAAGTTGGTGGCAAATGTTTGGGGGTCGGTGTTGAACTCTTACCGTGCGCGGGCGACGCAGCGTTCAATGGTGGCTGCCTTGTTCAGCAAAACGTCATCGGCCATACACACGTCCTCTTTGTGCCACGTCGTGAATCAATCCGGCGCGGGCTTCGTTGAGCGCCATTTTTTCGCTGAGCATGGCCGCTTCAAACAAGCCAGCCCGGACATCCTTGCGCCACCAGGCGGTGCCAAGGGTCAGAATTTGGTACTGCATGACAGTGGACGCTGCTCGGATGTCCAGCAAATCTACTGTGCAGCCTGCGATGTCTGCCAATGAACCCGACAAATTGAACAGCGTCAGGGGGTCCCCATAACCTTCGAGCAAAACCGCCAGATCGAGGTCGCTGTCAGATCGCGCAGAGAGTCCTTGATTCTCTATGCGGCTGCCAAAAGCATAGACCGCCAGCAGACCAGGCAGACGTTGCTGAAGCAGGGTGATCAAGGACTCTTTGTGCATGTCTGGATTGTGCCTTGACGGGATCACCCCCCCCGTGCCAGCACCGGAAACAGCTTGGTCAGGCCATCTGCCATGACCTCGACCGCCAGTGCGGCCAGGATCAAACCCATGAGGCGGGTCATCACGTTGATACCGGTTTTGCCCAGAATGCGGGCAATCGGGGTGGCCAGTGAAAAGCACAAGGCCGTTGCCAGCGCAATGACCACGCCGTAGCCCACGAGGGTGGCCAGTTGGGCAAAGTCTTTGGCTTTTTCGGCGTAAATCACCACCGTGGACATGGTGGCGGGGCCAGTCAACAGCGGGATGGTCAGCGGCACCACGGCGATGCTGGCCCCCATGGCGGCTTTGGCTTCGGCGTCGTGCACTTCTTCGGCATTGGCGCGGGCTTCGGCGGGCTGCGCATTCAGCATCGACAGGGCCGATGTGAGCAGCAGCATGCCGCCACCCACCTGAAAGCTGGCCAGCGAGATGCCGAAAAATTCCAGAATTTGCAGGCCCAGCAAGGCGCTGGCTGCAATGACCACGAAGGCGCTGAACGATGACACCCAGATGGTGCGTTGGCGTTGGGCGCTGCTGAAGCCCTGCGTGTAGTGAATGAAAAAAGGAACGATCGCCAAAGGGTTGACGATGGCCAGCAGGGTGATGAGCGGTTTGAAATCCATCGCCCGATTGTGCTCCCCATCAAGCGGCTGGCGTGCGCCTTCTGAACATGCCCCAGCCTTCCATGTGCAGCACTTTGTCACCGTGTTGGTTGAACATTTCCCACAGGTTGCGCGTCATGCCTACATCGGGACGCTTGCTCATGGGTTTGGTCTCGAGCATGGTGCTTTGCAGGCGCAGGGTGTCTCCCGGGTAAACGGGTTTGAGCCATTTGACGCCTTCCAGACCCGGCGAACCCAGGCTGGAGGAGTCGTTCAAAAAATTGGTGACCATCAGCCGCATGGCCATGGCGCAGGTGTGCCATCCGCTGGCCGACAGCGCCCCAAAGACCGAAGCTTTGGCTGCTTTGTCGTTCAGGTGAAAAGGTTGCGGGTCGAACTGGGTGGCAAAGGCGATGATTTCTTCGCGAGTGGGCGAGATGGTGCCCAAATCGCGCACCTCGCCCACCGCAAAGTCTTCCCAAAAGTATTTGATTTCGGCCATCACCGGCCTCCCGAAATGTCCAGAAAACTCATGGTGGTGTAGCTGGCCGCATCCGACAGCAGCCAGACAATGCCCTCGGCCACTTCTTCGGCGCTGCCGCCGCGCCCTGCTGGCACCAGGTGCTGCAGGTCTTTCACCCGGTTGGGCAGGCCGCCAGAGGCGTGGATCTCGGTGTCGATCAGACCCGGGCGCACCGCGTTGACCCGGACGCCCTCTGCGGCCACCTCTTTGGCCAGGCCAAGGGTAAAGGCATCGATCGCGCCCTTGGCGGCGGCGTAGTCCACGTACTGGCCCGGCGCGCCCAAGCGAGAGGCGGCGCTGGACACATTGACGATGCTGCCGCCTTCTCCGCCGTGAAAGGTGCTCATGCGGCGCACAGCTTCGCGGGCGCAGATCAGGCTGCCGATCACATTGATGTCGAACATGCGTTTCCAGCGGGCCACGCTCATTTCGTCTATGCGGGCCTTGACGTCGACCACGCCGGCGTTGTTGACCAGCCCGCTCAGGCGGCCCAATTTGGCGTCAATGTGCTCGAACATGCGCAGCACCTGCGCTTCTTCGGCCACATCGGCCTGCACCGACATGGCTTGCCCGCCCGTTGCGCGTATTTGCCGAACCACTTCGTCGGCGGCCAGCGAGTTGGCGGTGTAGTTCACGGCCACCGACCAACCATTTTTTGCCGCCAACAGGGCGGTTGCCGCGCCGATCCCTCGGCTGCCGCCGGTCACCAACAAGACTTTGTTCATGGCATATCTCCTGCAAAAAATGTTGAGAACGGTTAAAACCCTTGTTCCACCCAAAGATTACACAACACACAAGGAGACAGCATGGGTCGCACAGTGGACTATTACCTCGCACCCCAAAGCCCCTGGGCTTATTTGGGCCACCAGCGCCTGGCTGACATCGTGCAGCGCACGGGGGCTACGCTGCGTGTCATGCCCATCGATCTGGGCGGCAAGGTGTTTCCGATTTCGGGTGGCTTGCCTTTAGGCCAGCGTGCGCCCCAGCGCCAGGCTTACCGCTTGGTGGAGTTGCAGCGCTTTAGCCAGCACTTGGATGTGCCTTTGAACCTCAAGCCCAAGTATTTCCCGGTGGGTGGTGACGAATCGGCCCGTCTGATCATTGCCGCCGATCTGGCCCATGGCCCACTGGGGGCCATGCACATCGCGGGTGCGATTTTGGCCGCTTGCTGGGCGCAAGAGCGCAACATGGCTGATGACAAGGTGTTGGCCGAACTGCTGTATGAGCATAATTTGCCAGACAGTTTGATGGCACAGTCGCGCAGCCAAGCGGTGCAGGAGCGTTATGAAAGTTACACCCAGTCGGCCATCGATGCAGGGGTGTTTGGTGCCCCCAGTTATGTGGTCGATGGCGAGATTTTTTGGGGCCAGGACCGCCTAGACTTTGTCGAGCGTGCGTTGGCCCGTTGAACTGAGCTCTAACCGAAAGGAAAACACATGGGAACGATGATTGAACTTCAAAGCGCAGATGGCACCCCAGTGCCCGCCTACGAGGCCCGGCCTGTTGGCGCACCCAAGGGGGCTGTGGTGGTCATCCAGGAAATTTTTGGCGTGAACAACCACATCCGCCAAGTGGCCGATGGCTATGCGGCAGAGGGTTACCTGGCCGTGGCTCCGGCCGCCTTCCATCGCGTCAAGCCGGGGGTGGAGCTGGGGTACACCGATGCCGACATGGGCGAAGGCTTTGGCTACAAAACGGCGGTGGAGGCCTTGCCCACACCTGGCGTGATGCAGGACATTCAGGCGGCCATTGACCATGCGGCCCAGGCCTTAGGGGGCAAGGTCGGCATCGTGGGTTATTGCTGGGGCGGTTTGCTGACTTGGCGTGCGGCCTGCACTTTGACGGGTTTGAGTGCTGCAGCGCCTTACTACGGAGGCGGTGTCACCAGCGCGGCCGAAATCGCCCGCCAACCTCGGGTGCCTGTTCTGGCCCACTTTGCTGATGAGGACAAGTGGATTCCACTGGACACGGTGGCTGCTTTCCAGAAGGCACACTCCGAAGTGGCTGTCCACACCTATGCCGCGCACCACGGCTTCAATTGCGACCAGCGCGCTTCATGGCATGCGCCTTCGGCCCAGCTGGCGCGCGAGCGCACGCTGGCGTTTTTCAAGCAGCATTTGGGCTGACCTGGCCGATCAATCGCCCGTGCGGGCCAGGTAGCGCTTGCGCCAGAACACCAGGGCCAAGGTGGTGGCAACGGCCACCATGCCGCCCAGCGTCCACCAAAAGGCGCTGGCCTTGTGCAGCCAGGGCATGAATTCAAAGTTCATGCCGAACACCGCAGCGATCAGGTTCAGGGGCAAGAAGATTGCGGTCAGCGCCGTCAAGGTGCGCATGATGTCGTTGGTGCGGTTGCCTTGGGCGTTGAAGTGCATTTGCACGGCGGTTTCGGTGTTGTGTTCCAAGCGGCGTACGTGGTGAACGACCCGGTCGATGTGTTCCAGCACGTCCCGGCAGCGCAATTTCAGCAACTCGTGCTCGCGCAGCGCGGTCGGGTCATCGCTCACCACCCAGTCGTCCAGGGTTTCGTTCCAGTTGAGCATGGCCGTGTGCTGGTCGTCGCACAGGTCTTCAAGCTGGTGAAGGGCCAGCCGGGCCTGCAGCAAGGCGTCCCAACGCCGAAAGCGCGCACCGGGGTGGATCAGCTCGGCCTGCCAGTGGTCGAGCTGGCGGCTCAATTCGCGGCGCAAGTCCAGGTAAGCGTCCACCATTTGGCTGACGATGCGCAGCATCATGTCGGCTGGACCCAAGGGGATGCCCCGTGCCCCGGCAGATCTTGGGTCGTGTGCCAAGGTCTTGTCGCTCGTCGCGTTCAAAAGGCGGCTGGCATAGGCTTCGCGCACGGCACAGTCGTCGGGGTGCACGCTCAGCAGCACCCGCTCAAACACCGCAAAACCCACCGGGCTGGTGTCGATGCGTCGCAAGATGGGTGGACCAGGCCTTTTGCCCTGGGCGTGTGCAGCCTTGGTTTCGCTGTGCCGGGGTGCGGTGCTCGTTTGCTGCGCCAATCGGCGAAACACCACCAGGTCGTAGTGCGAGGTGAAGTCGTAGCGTGAGGGCAGCTGGCCGTTGAGCAAGTCCGCGACATGCAGGTCCACCAGACTTTGTCCCGTCAGTTGTTGCAGGCTGGCCTGAATGGCGGATAAATGCTGCTCGAAATGCGAGCGGGACAAAGCCAGCCAGAGGAAGCCTTGCTCGGGCAAGGCCTGAGGTTGCGGGGTCTCGGCGCTGCCCTCTGGCCAAGCCTGCACCTGGTTGCCGGTGATGCTGAACACCCGCAACCCGGGCACGCCCGCAGGGCTGTGGGCGTCTTTCAATGGGCGGCGATCCAGCGCGCAGCGTCGCGGGCAAAGTAAGTCAGCACGCCATCTGCACCGGCCCGTTTGAAGGCCAGCAGGCTTTCCATCATGACCAGGTCATGGTCCAGCCAGCCGTTTTGTGAGGCCGCTTTGAGCATGGCGTATTCGCCCGACACTTGATAAGCGAAGGTCGGCACCTTGAACTCGTCTTTGACGCGGCGCACGATGTCCAGGTACGGCATGCCGGGCTTGACCATCACCATGTCTGCCCCCTCTGCCAGGTCCATGGCCACTTCGCGCAGGGCTTCGTCGCTGTTGCCGGGGTCCATCTGGTAGACCTTTTTGTTGCTTTTGCCCAGGTTGCCGGCCGAGCCGACCGCGTCGCGGAAGGGGCCATAAAAGGCGCTGGCGTACTTGGCGCTGTAGGCCATGATGCGGGTGTGGATCAGGCCGCGGGCTTCGAGCGCTTGGCGTATCGCGCCGATGCGCCCGTCCATCATGTCGCTGGGGGCGACCATGTCCACGCCGGCTTCGGCTTGGGTCAGGGCTTGCTGCACCAGCACGGCGGTGGTTTCGTCGTTGAGGATGTAGCCGGTCTCGTCGAGCAGGCCATCTTGGCCGTGGCTGGTGAAGGGGTCGAGCGCCACATCGGTCATCATGCCCAGCTCGGGAAAGTGTTTTTTCAGCTCACGCACCACGCGGGGCACCAGGCCGCCCGGGTTCATGGCTTCGCTGCCAGTCGGGTCCTTCAGGCTGGGATCGATCACCGGGAACAGCGCCATGACCGGGATGCCCAGCTTGACGCAGTCTTCGGCCACGGGCAACAACAGGTCGAGCGACAGGCGCTCCACGCCGGGCATGGAGCTGACCTGCTGGCGCTGGTTCTGGCCGTCCAGCACAAAGACCGGGTAGATCAGATCGTGCGCTGTGACTTGGTGTTCGCGCACCAGGTTGCGGGTGAATTCGTCACGGCGTAAGCGGCGTGGGCGGCTGTTGGGGAATGGGGCGACAGAGTTCATATCGAAAATTGTGCCTGAAGTCCGCGCAGATGCCAAAAGTCGTTGGGTGCGTGCGGTCGCTCAGGTGGCAGTGCGCTTCAGGTGAAATGCTTGGATGGCACCAAATGATAAAAACAACACAAAAGGAAAACACATGCTTGTTATTGGTTTTGTTATTTGATAAATTCCAATTCGGGCAGCTTGCTGCCTCCCGCTTTTCCTCCCTGAGCGGGCGCCTTGATGTGTGACAGCAACAAGGCTTCCCACCCCCGGCCCCTGGCCGGGGTTTTTTTTTGCCCTGCGAACAGGCCCTTGGTTCGGGCATCACTGGCTACACTTGAAGCATGCTCTGGATCAAAGCCCTTCACATCGTTTTCATTGCCAGCTGGTTTGCCGGCTTGTTTTATTTGCCACGCATTTACGTCAACCTGGCCATGGTGCCAGCCGACTCGACCGCCGAGCGTGATCGCCTGCTCTTGATGGCACGCAAGCTCTACCGCTTTATGACCATCCTGGCTGTTCCGGCCTTGGCGTTGGGCTTGTGGCTTTGGCTTTACTACGGCATTGGCCTGGGCACGGGCCAGGGCTGGATGCATGCCAAGCTGCTGATCGTGCTGGCTTTGTTGGGTTACCACCACAGTTGTGGCGCGTTGTTGCGAAAGTTTGAAAACGGGCAGATGCAGCGTAGCCATGTCTGGTTCCGCTGGTTCAACGAAGCGCCAGTGCTGATGATGCTGCTGGCGGTCATTTTGGTGGTGGTCAAGCCTTTTTAAAGGCTGACCCGTCAGGCTTATGCGCAAGCCCACTTGGCGCAAAACAACCGCCTGGCCTTTGTTTTGGCTGTATGCGGCCCTGATCGTCTACGCCAGCCTGTACCCGTTTGACAACTGGCGCTTTCAGGGCCTGGTGTCTTGGTCATTCCTGACCGCACCCTGGCCACGTTACTGGACTGGGTTTGACGTTTTTTCCAACGTGCTGGGCTATGCCCCCTTGGGCTTTTTGCTGGCGCTGGCCGTGCACCGCAGCCGCCGACAATGGCCTGCCGTCACCATAGCGGCCTTGGTGGCCGCCGCCTTGTCGCTGGTGATGGAGTCGCTGCAGATGTTCTTGCCGGTGCGGGTGCCTTCCAACCTCGATTGGGTGCTCAACGTGGGGGGCGCTTGGGCAGGTGCCCTGATGGCCCGGGGCCTGGCTTGGGCTGGGCTGCTTGAGCGTTGGGGTCGTTTCAGGGACCGTTGGTTTGAAGCCGAGGCCAGTGGTGCACTGGCCTTGCTGGCCCTGTGGCCCTTGGCTTTGCTGTTTCCGGCCCCTGTCCCGTTTGGCCTGGGCCATGTGTTTGAGCGCGTGGAGACCACTTGGATCGAGTGGTTACAGGGCACACCCTGGCTGGATTGGTGGCCAGTGCGCATGGCAGAACTCCAGCCTTTGTTGCCTTTGACTGAGACCTTGTGTGTGGCCGTCGGTTTGCTGCTGCCTTGTTTGCTGGCGTATGGCGTGGTGCGCCGCAGGCCGCAGCGCTGGGTGGTGGCCGGGGCTTGCTTGGCGGTGGGTTTGTTGGCCAGCGCCTTGTCGGCCGCTTTGACATACGGACCCGTGCACGCGTGGGGGTGGATCAGTCCCGAGGTGATCAAGGGCTTTGTTTGGGCCTTGGTGGGGGCGGCGGTGCTTTCGCTTTGTCCACCCCGCCTGTGCTGGGTACTGGCTTTGGCGGCCTTGGTACTGCAGTTGAGCTTGCTCAACAGCGCCTCGGCCGATGTGTATTTTTCCTTGACGCTGCAAACTTGGGAGCAGGGACGCTTCATCCGTTTTCATGGACTCATCCAGTGGCTGGGTTGGATGTGGCCCTTTGTCTTGTTGGTGTACCTGGTACGCCGACTGTCCTGGCCAGGCCTTTCCTGAGTTGGGTGAATCCTCACCCTCCTGCGGGGGCCTAAAATTACCGAATGAGCACCGAAACCCCCAACCCCTATTTCAAGCGCCACATCTTTTTTTGCCTGAATGAGCGCAAAAACAACGAGGCCTGTTGCGCACAACAAAACGCCCAGGCCGCTTTTGACCATTGCAAGTCCCGTGTGAAAGAGCTCGGTCTGGCCGGTCCTGGCGAAGTTCGGGTCAACAAGGCCGGTTGCCTGGACCGCTGCGCGGGCGGGCCGGTGGCCGTGGTGTACCCGGAAGGCGTTTGGTACACCTATGTGGACCAGAGCGATATCGATGAGATCGTGGAGTCGCATTTGAAAAATGGCCAGGTAGTCCAGCGTTTGGTGACCCCCGAGCAACTGGGGCGTTGATGAACCCCACGACCCGTGCGCTCAGTCTGCAAGGCCAGGCAGGGCAGATCGAAGCCTTGATGGACGAGCCTGCTGAAGGCCCGGTGCAGGGCACTGCAGTGATTGCACACCCCCACCCCTTGTTTGGCGGCACCATGCAAAACAAAGTGGTGCAGACCTTGGCGCGTGCATTTGTGCAAAGTGGCTGGCGGGCCGTGCGCTTCAATTTCAGGGGCGTGGGCGCGAGCGAGGGCACCTACGACGAAGGCCAAGGTGAGGCTGCAGACATGTGCAAGGTCATCGCACAGGTGGCACCAGTGGGGCCCCTGGCGCTGGCCGGGTTTTCCTTTGGTGCTTTTGTGACCAGCCATGTGGTGCAAGCCTTGGGCGACCAACGGCCGCCGCAACAACTGGTGCTGGTGGGCACGGCGGCGTCGCGTTTTGAGGTGGCACCAGTGGCCCCTGATTTGCACGAGCGCTGCCTGGTTTTGCATGGCGAGCAAGACGACACCGTGCCATTGGCCAGCGTGATGGACTGGGCCCGGCCGCAATCCTTGCCTATCACGGTGATTCCTGGATGTGAACATTTCTTTCACGGACAATTGCCCCTTCTCAAATCATTGGTGGTGCGCCATTTGAGGTCCTGATGCGTGGGTCCTGTTCTCAAGCCCCTTTTTTCGAGCGATGCTCCGGTTGCGCGGCTCGGTTCGGGCCCTTTTAGATTGCAAACTTTCCGCATGGCAAACGAGCGCATGAACGCAATTTCGAAATTTTGGATCGGTGCTTGGCTGGCCGCTGCTTCTTGGTGCGTTCAGGCCCAAATGCCTGAAGCACCCGAAATGGCGGTCAAAGCCTATCTGCTGATGGACGTGACCGCCAACCAAGTTTTGGCGGCCAAAGACCCCGATATGCCGGTGGAGCCCGCATCGCTGACCAAGCTGATGACGGCCTATTTGGTCTTTGACGCCCTGAAAAACCGCAAGATCGACCTCAAGCAAAGCTTGCCGGTGTCCGAACGGGCTTGGAGGATGCCAGGGTCGCGCATGTTCATCGACCCCAAGATGAAGGTGCCCGTAGAGGACTTGATCAAAGGCATGATTGTCCAGTCGGGCAACGATGCGACGGTGGCCTTGGCCGAGGGGGTCGCGGGCAGCGTCGAGCGCTTTGTGCAGTTGATGAACGACCAGGCGGTCTTTTTGGGCATGCGCAGCACGCTTTACAAAAACCCCGAAGGCCTCACAGCCCCTGGCCACACCACCACCACCCGAGACTTGGCTTTGCTGGCCACGCGGTTGATGCGCGATTTTCCAGACTATGTGCCTTATTACGCCATCAAAAAGTACCGTTACGAAGGCACTCCGGCGGCCAATGACACCAACCGCAATCTGTTGCTGTTTCGAGATGCCAGTGTGGATGGCCTCAAAACCGGTCACACTCAGGCTTCGGGTTATTGCTTGGTGGCATCGGCCAAACGTGAGTTGCCCAATGTGGGCACGCGACGCTTGCTGAGCGTGGTGCTGGGGGCCGAGAGTGAAAATGCCCGTGCCAACGAGAGCCAGAAGCTGCTCAACTGGGGCTATGCAGCCTTTGATGCGGTCAAGCTCTTTGACGCCAACCAGGCGGTGGTCACGCCATCGGTGTGGAAAGGTAAACAGCCAGTGCTCAAGCTGGGCTCGGTGCTCCCCTTGGTGGTGGCCATCCCTGCAGGCAGCGCTGCGCAGCTCAAAACCCAGGTGGTGCGCCCGGACCCCTTGGTCGCGCCTTTTGCCAAAGGGCAGGTCGTGGGTAGTCTGAAGGTGTTGCAGGGTGAAAAAGCCTTGTTTGATGTGCCTTTGCAGGTGCTGGAGCCGGTCGAACAAGCCGGCGTTCTGGGGCGTGCCTGGGACGCTGTGAGGCTTTGGATCAAATGACCTGCGGGAACGGCCAGCGCCTGCCGAAGCGCTGTTAAATTGTGGATAACTTGCCACTCTTTCACCATGCGGTTATACTGGCGGGCTTTTCCGCTTTTGGGGCGGGGAAGTTTCTTTTGTCAAAATTCAACGTTTAGGGACGTTACAAACAATGCCAACCATCAATCAATTGGTGCGTCAGGGGCGCGAGGTCGAAACGATCAAGTCCAAAAGCCCTGCGATGCAAAACTCTCCACAACGCCGTGGCGTGTGCACCCGCGTGTACACCACGACGCCAAAAAAGCCTAACTCGGCGCTGCGTAAAGTAGCCAAAGTTCGCTTGACCAACGGTTTCGAAGTCATTTCGTACATCGGCGGTGAAGGCCACAACCTGCAGGAACACTCGGTGGTTCTGGTGCGCGGTGGTCGTGTCAAGGATTTGCCTGGTGTGCGTTACCACATC
>NZ_CAMDLM010000012.1 GCF_945901735.1 Limnohabitans sp. Rim8 | reverse complement strand
GGATCCAAGGCGCTGGCGTTGGCCGCCGTCAGCGTGCCGGTGCCGGCGCTGAGGGTCAGGCTGTGGTTGCCAGCGCCCCCTGTCAAAGCATTTTGCAAAACAATAGACGTACCTGCCCCTACCCCCACCGCAGTGGGCAGGGTCAGGTTCAAGGCGGTGGTGCTTTGGCTGCCATTGGCACTGGCCAGACTGATGGCGATGCTGGCGCTGCTGCTGCCTTCACTGCCGATCAGTCGCACACCCAGGCTGTTGGCCAAGGTGGCAAGGGCATTGGCTTGCAGCGAGACGGTGCCGGCGGAGAACAAGGCGTTGAGCGCGGCGGCGGTGCCGCTCAGGCGGGTGGAGACCACCGATGTGCCGCCCACAGTGAAGCTGTCACCCTCACTGAGGCTCACACCAGTGCCCGTCAAGCTGGGCAGGTTCAGCGTGGATTGCGGCGCGGCCAGCTCCAAGCTCAGCAGTTCGCTGTCCTGACTGGCGGCTAGGGTGTTGGCCGCCCACTTCAGGGGCAGCACGGCACCGGGTGTGGCCACCATGCTGGTGGGCAGGGTCAAACGGCCACTGCTTTGGGTGGCGCTGCTGACCACGGGCGTGGCCAAAGTGACGGCCAGTTGGCTGTAATGCTGGCCTGTGGCGTCGGCCAAGCGCAGCGTGAGTGTGCCGGCCGTGCCGATGTAGCTCAGGGCTGCGGCATTGGCCAAGTAGTCTTGCAGCGCGCTGGCACTGCCGGTCAGGGTGCGTGCTGTGGCGCTGCCGCCCACGGCAATGCCGTCCGCAGAAGCAGCAGCCAAGCTGGCACCTGCTGGGGTGTTCAAGCTCAGAGTCAGCGTGCCGCTGCCACTGATCTGCACCGAGCCCAAGCCCAGCTGGGACGCTGTGCCTGCGGTGATGAAACTGGTGCTGGCCACACCGGCCAGCGCCGGAGCGCTGAGGCTTTGTGCGCTGCTGCCGTACAGGGCCAGCTGGGTGTGCACCGAGACGGCGCCACGCACCACTTGGACGCTCAGGGTTTGGCCGGCGTCACCGGTGTAGCTCGGCGCATCGGCGCTGGCAAACCAGCTGCTGAGCTGGGCGGCGCTGCCACTGAAGCTGCGCTGTGCATCGGTGTTCACACCGGTGGCGCTGATGCCCGAAGGCAAGGTGGCCGAGATTTGGCCACTGCCCGCATTCAGGGTGATGGTGAGCGTTTCGCTGCCGCTGCCAAAGGCACCGGCAGGCAAGCGCAGCAGCGATGCCACGCCGGGCGTCACCGGCAAAGCCCCTGGCAAGACCACGGTGGGGCTGTCCAAGGCCGGAGCGGGCCCCACAGCGCTCACGCTGCTCAATTGGGTCAACACATTCAACTCGTCGATGCTGACCAGGGCGCTGTCGCTCATGACGATGATCTTGGGCGCTTGCAGGGCTTGACCCACCGTGAGGGCCTGGTCGGCCACCGCTTGGCTGACAAACAGGCCTTGACCGGCTTGCAGTGTGGTGACCGTGCCGCGTGGCAAATAACTGCCCGCGATGGTGATGAAGCTCTCGCTTTGCAAGTGCAAAGCCTGCGTGGGCAAAGCCACGCTGAGGCCTTGCACGGCAGGGCTGGCCGACAGATCCGTTGGCTCGAGCACGGCGGTGCCCACGGGCAACTGGCTGCTGGCGCCGCCCAAGCGCAAAGCAGCGCCGCTGCGGTATTCGGTGCGGGTAGCCCCGGTGAACAGGCGGGGGCTGCCGATGAAGCCGGCGGCCAGCAGGCTGAGCTCGTCCAGGTTGTTGGCCAGCGCATCGGCCACGGCCATCAGCAGGTCGCCGGCCAACGAGAAAAGGCTGACGTCGGCGTTGTTGCCGGTGCGGATTTTTTCGACGGACAGCGTGCTTTGCGCCGTCACGGTCACGTTGCCGACAGCAGCCAGATTCTTGACCGTCAGACCCGGCTTGGACTCGCCCTCGCGGTCCACATCGGCCAGGCTCAGGTTTCCGGTCGATGCGGTGGCGCTGATCTCATCGACCGCAAGCACCATGGCAGCGATGCTGCTGCCACTCAGGCTGAGCGCGCGGGTGTCGATCAACGGCACATCGGCCGGGCCCGGGTTGGGCACGTTGATGGCGCCGGCGGCCGTCAGGCTGACCTGGCCCAGGGCATCCGTGCGGATGGCCGCACCGGCGTCCAGTGCGGGGTCGGTGAGAAGCTTCAGGCTGCCGACCGCAGTGACGACCACGCGGCCGGCGGCGCGCAGACCGCTTTGCTCCAGCGTCCACAGCGCGGCGGTGCGGCCGGTTTCCACCACCCGTTCAATGCGCAGATCGGCCACGGCGCCAATCTCCAGGTCGCCCAGGGCATAAAGATGGATGTCACCCGCAGCGGTGTGCGCCGACACGCGCGCCACGTCCAGGCGCAGCGCGCCCAGATCGCTGCCTATGCCCGTGCCCGCTTGCAGCAGCGCATCGGCGCCGCGCAGGTTGGCATCGGTGGCTGCAGGCAACAGCCAGGCGCTGGCGATGCTGCCGCCGGCCAGCACGCCCAGGCGCGAGCCGTTGGCGTTCACAGTGCCATCGGCCAGGCGGGCATCGACCGTGCCCAGCACGATGTCGGTGCCAGCGGCCAGGCGGATGTTGCCGCCGCCGCTGGCGATGCGCGCGCTGGCGTTCATGGCCAGAGCGCCGGCTGCCGCCTGCAGGTCCACGCTGCCCAGACCCGAGACCACGCTGCCCAAGCCCAGGTTGATGCCCTGGGCGGCCAGAATACTCAGTGCCCCTTGGGCCACACTGACCAAGGTGTGGGCCTTGATGGCCACCGAGCCGCCGGTGCCGGCCTCGAGCAGCAGGTTTTGCTGGGCGGCCACTGGGCCGTCCACATTGAGATTGCCTGCGCTGGTGCGCATCACGGCCGAGCCGGCTGAGAGGCCCAACAGGCTCAGGGTCTTGTCGTTGGACAGGGCCACATCGCCGACGGCGGTGACGGTCAAGGTGCCGGCCGAGGTTTCAAGTGCCTCGCCACCGCGGCCGAGCGCGCCTATGGCCTGGGCCTCAAGCTTCATCGTTGCACCGGCCAGATCGGCTGCGGCATCGCCCTGCCCTTGTGCGTCGAGTGCTTCAACGATGCGGCCCTGGGTGCTTTGCACATCGAGCACGCCCGTGCTGGCATTGATCGAGGAGGCCACCAAGTCACCGCTCACACGCACCGTGATGTTGCCCCCCTGAGAAGAGGCATGACTGGACAGCGTTGCACCCCAGGCCTGCACCAGGCCCAGGGCGTTGAGGGTGATGGCGCCGCCGGCGTTGAGCACGTCAGAATTACTGGACTGCAGCACCTGGCCCTGGGCCGCGCTCAGCAGCATCTGGCCGCGGCCCATGGTCAGGTCGTTGCGCAGATCGATATCGCCGTCCATCGCGGTCAGCGACAGCCTGTTGCCCGAATCGGAGGTCAGCTGAACCGCCTGCATCACGCGCAGCGACCCGCTGGTGCTCAGCAAAACCTGGCCGCTGGTCAGATCAAGCTGGCGCAGTTCTAGATCGCCGGTGTTGGCGATGTGCACCAGCGCGCTTTGGCCGGTGTAGGCCGATGCGGCCAGGCTTTGCGCCTCCAGACGAAGCGGCCTGAGCAGGCTGCCCAGGTTGCGGGCGCCGTCGATGGTGCCCACTGTGCCCGAGACCAGGCGCACATCAGTGCCGCTCACATGGGTCACGCCATCGTGATAGATGCGCTCGGACGCCAGAATTTCACCAGTGGCCGCCTGCAAGGTCAGCGCACCATCGACGCCTTCACCGCTCGAAGCCACCGAGGCCAGCCACAGGTCGCCGGTTTGTTCCTGCACGTTGACCAGGCCGGCGGCACTGAGGTTGAGCACGCCGGGCATGAAGCCGGTGGTGGGCTTGGGCTCGCCCTGCTCACCGATCTCGATGCGCAGCGCCGCGCCATTGGCCATGGCGATGCGCCCGGCCAGCGTGCTGACCTCGGACGAGCCGTCAGCCAAGAGGCTCATGTCGCCGCCCGAGCGCAGCAGCCAGTCGCGCTGCACGCTGTCCAACGCGGTGATGGCGCCACCCGCGGCCAAGCGCATGCGTCCGCCGGCATCGATGCCCCACAGGTCGAGCGCGCTGCGGCTGCCCTCGGCAATGCGCAGATCGTCCTTGGCGCGCATGACCACATCGCCCGGGGTCTTGACTGCCACATCGCCGCTGGCGCTGATGTTGATGTCGTCGGTGACCTGCAGCGTCACGCTCAACAGGTCGCGCCGGTTTTCCACCCACTGACCGTTGACCACATCGGCAATGCCGTCGCTCGAAGCGAGCACCGGCAAATTGACCGGCGCCCTGGCTGTGGCGCCCACCTCGCGCCACAGCAGCGCGTTGTTGAAGGTGCCCACCGCCGACAGGTCGACCGTGGCCTCGTCGCCGATCCATTCGTAGCGGCGGTATTGGGTCTCAATCACATCGGCCGCGCTGGCCTGCGCAAGCAAAGCCTTGTGGCTTTCGGTCAAGCTGCCGAAATCGCTCGGGTTGGTGATGGTCACTCGGTCGGACGAGCGGCCCACGCCGTACTTCACGCCGGCGGTCAAGCCTTCTGACAGCAGGGTGATGTTTCGGCCCTGCACGTTGAGGGACTCGGCGCCGCCGCCCTCACCTTGGCCCAGCAACTCTTCGTGCGGCAGCAGGGCCTTGATGAGGTCGGGCGCCATCGCATAGCGGGCCCGCTCCATCAGGTTGGCCTTGCTGCCGATGCCGATGGCTTGGAGCTGCTTTTCGGAAAAGCCCGAGGCCTGGAGCGCTTGCAGGCTGTCGCCCACATTGGCGGTGGCACGTTCGAGCGCGCCGTCGACGATGGCGCCGCGCTTGACGGTCAAGCGCACATCGTTGCCACTGCCGTCGGTGCCGGTCGAGAGGACCGAGGCGCCATCCCAGCCCTCGGGTGCGGCCAACACCATGTCGCCCAGCACCTCGGTTAGGGTGATGCTGCCCTTGGCCCGCGCCGCCAGACCCCCCTCACCCAGCACATTGCTGTCGACGGTGGCGCGGATCGAGCCCGCGCCGCCGTCCAGTTCCACATACTCGCCGACGATGCGCGAAGTCAGCACCGACGCGTCTTCCACGCCATAGACCGAGCGGATGGTCACGCTGCCGGCCGTGGCAACCACACCGTCGACATAGGTCGCGGCAATCACCTGGCCGATCTTCAGGCCCCGGTTGCCCAGCAAAGGGTCGTGGTCGCGGTCTTGCAGGTGGTTGACCACCACATTGCCGGTGGCGCGGATGTTGAGCTTGCCCACCGGGTCTTTCACCGTGATGGTCACGTCGCTGTGGGTCTGGATGTCGGGCAAGGCGCCGCTGAGCACCACATTGCCGCCCACCTGCATCGCATTGGCCGACAGGGCCAGCGGGGTGAACTCGGCATCCGGGTCTTCGGGCGCGGTGACCGCACCGATGGAGATGCTGTCACGCAGCAGCAGCTTGCCGGTGGTCTGCACGTTGATGGTGGGCTTGCTCGCCCCGATCAGGGTGGACACGCGCACCGGGGCATCGGCCCGCAGACCGTAGGTGTAGAAGTCCTTCAGACCGGTGACCGTGGTCTTCTTGGTGGTGATGACTTTTTCGCGCAACCAGCCGCCGCCTTCTTCGGTGGGGCCGTCGATGGTGATTTCCTGGTTGGCAAAGTCGCTCTCGAAGGTGTCGTTGGCCTTCTTGGGCGTCCAATCGACCTTTTTGCCCGAGGTGTCGGTCATCTTGATCGGCGACTCGCCGGTGGCCTTGATGATGTCGCCGGTCAGCACTTTGGCCGGATCGGGCATGGCCTTGCCGCCGGTGAGCTGCTCGGTGAGCTTCCAGGTCTTGGTGTCGCTGAAATCGGCCACCGGGAACTGCACCTTGCCGTTGTCGGCAATGTAGGTGTAGAGCTTGTTGGTCCGCACGTCGCGCACCATCGACTTGTCCTTGACCATGTCGACCGCGGCGTTGCGCTTTTGCATGTACTGCACAAAGACGGCGGGCAGATCGGGGCGGCCCATCAGCTTGGCCACCTCGGCGGCGCTGTAGACCAGCTCCGACTCGAGCAGCGGCGCGCCGTCGGTAAAACGGGTGTCACTGAGCTTGGCCGCGGTGTCGGGCACCAGGAAGTCCCAGTCCCAGCCCAAGAGGTTGAAGCTGCGCTGCTCGTAGATATCGAGCGTGGTGCTGGTCTTGGCCTGGCCCTCGGTCCAGACGTAGTAACGGCCGGCCTCGGGCTGGTAGACCAGGCTGCCTTGAATGTCGGAAACTTGGCCGCCGGTCAGGCCCCGGTCGTCGTACCGGATGCTGCTGACCCCGCCCGGGATGCCCGGGGGCACCAGGGTGCCCTGAAACTGCTGCTGGGTATAACCACCATTTTCAAAGGTGTAGACCTCGCGCTTGAGCGTGCTGCTGTCGGTGACGGTGATCTTGCCGACGCGATTTTCCGAGGCATCGATCAGGCCCGCAGCCAGCGCATAGCGGCTTTGGTTGTTGATGTTGATCGAGGCGTAGCCGCTGGCCACCTTGAGCGCGCCGTTGCCGGTGCTGATGATGGTGCCGGTCAGGTTGATGACGCCGGCCGTCGGCTTGATGTCCTCGAGCACGATGGTGCCGCTGTTGGCATCAAAGAAACCGTCGACGGTGGCAAAGCCGGCCGGGCCGTAGTCCAGGCCCTTGATGGTCTTGCCCAGGGCATCGGTGAAATTGGTCGAGCGACTGGGCGCAAAGTCCTGCGCGATGTTCAGCGTGATGTTGTCCACCCCGCTTTGGATCGTGCCGTCGATGTTGAGGTAGCGCGCATTGATGTCGATCGCGCCCATGGCAAAGATGGTCTTGATCGGCTCGGCCTGCGGCGGCGTGAACACCGCCGTGATCTTGTAGGTGTTGGGCCGGTGGTTGTACTGCACCTGCCACCAGTAATCCTTGTCGGCGTACTGATCGGTCTTGGTCAGATCAAGCTCGCGCTCCTTGCCACCGACCGGGTTGCCCTTGCCGTTGTCGTCGTAGACATAGACCTTGTCGCCATTCTTTGCGTCCTTGACCAGCACCGTGTCGCCGGGCTTGATGGTCTTCTTGCCGTCCGAGGCGGTGTAGGTGTAGCCGGGTGTGGTCGCCGGGTTGGACGGCGTGGTGGCCGGGTAGGTGCGCACCGCGCTGACGCGCACATAGTAGTCACCGGCCGCCCCCACATTGAAGCTGTAACTGTTGTTGCGGCCGGTCTGCACCGTATTGAGCACCTTGCCGGTGCTGTCGAGCAGCGACAACTCGTAGAAATTGATCGTGTTGGAGGCGGTCAAGCCCGTGTCAAGTGCCACCGTGACCCGGCCGGCGCCGGCGGCCGAGAGCTTGAAGAAGTCTTGGTCAAACTTGTCTTGAAGCTGGGCGCTGATGGCCACATTGCTGGTCAGCACATCGGCGCTGGCGCGGGTGCTGTTGCCCTCCTCCTCTTTGGTCTGCGGTATGGCGCCGCCACTGGCCGCAGCCAGCAGGGCTTGAACCCGCGGGTCGGCCGTGCCAAACAGTGAAGTGCCAGCCGTGCCGTCTTCGCGGTACACCTCACGGCCGAAAACCTTGTTGAAGTCCAGGTACTGGCGCGGATCAGCACCGGTGTGGAACCAGTCCTCGGTCGACAAATTGAAGTCGCCGGCCGCATTGATGTTGACCGCACCGGCGCGGATCTCGCCGGTGACGTGGATGCTGCCCTCGCGATTGGTCAGGTTCAGCGTGCCGTCGGCATTGCTGATCTTGCCGCGCACATAGAGGTCTTGCGGGCCGCTGGGCGCATTCAAGGCGCCCAGGCTGCCGTTGACGCCATAGGCCTCCTTGGGGAAGGCGTCTTGCGTGATGTTGATCACGCTCTGGCCGCCCGGGCCGGGCTCATTGAGCGCGAGCTTGTTGAGGTAGGTCGCGCCCGCACTGAGCGTGACCTGCGCGCCGTTGAGCGTGTCGACCCGGCTGGCCTTGAGGATGCCGACGTTGTTGATCTCCAGACCAAAAGGCGTCTCGTTCTTGATCGTGATGTTGGCGTCGGCATGGGCCAGCAGGCGGCCGCTGCTTTGCGCCAGTCGGATGCTGGCCTCCGACGTGCTGTCGCTCAGGATGTTGATCAGGCCGGCCGAGGCCTCGACCTTGGGCAGGCGCAGGAAGATCTGGTCGAACTGGCTGCGCGGCACGACGATCCCGCTGTTCTTGGAAGCCAAGCCCATTTTTTCGAGCTGGGCGTCGATCTTCTCCAGCAGCGCCTGGTAGCGCGCAATCGCCTCGGCATTGCCGGCGTGGCTGGACATCCAGCCCACGATCTTGGCGCGGTCTTCAAACAGCTGGTTGGCCACGTTGGCGTAGACCAGCGTGGGCAAGGTCATGGCCTTGGGCTTGACCACATAAAAGTCGTCGCTGAGCTCGCGCGCCAGGATCTTGCCGCGATCGCTGGTCTGCACCTGGATGGCTTGCCAGCCCGAGCTGTTGAAGCTCTCGGTGGCCGCATCGACCGTCACCGCATCGCCGGTGCGGCGCAGCCAGCGGCCGTCGCTGGTGCGCACCAGCTGGGCCTTGCCCACAAAGTAGCTGCCCGAAGTGGCCAGCCTGTGGTCCGCTTCAATGCGCGTCCAGCGGCTGGCGTTGGTGTAGTCCTCCTGGTCCAACACCAGGTTGAGGTCGGCCATCGAGCCGGGGGCGAGCTGGTAGGCCGCGCCCGAGACGCCCTTGCCGTAGTCCTGCCCCACCAGCTCAACGATGGTGCCAGACCCGATGCTGACGGCCACCTGCTGCATCTCCAGCGCCACATACTGGTAGGACTGAAGCTCGTCGAGGCCCAGCGCCTCTTTTTCCGCTTTGCTCAAGTCCACGCCGGTTGCGCCGGCCTGCTTGATGGCCGAAAGACGCGCCGATTGCGCGCTGCCGGCGTCAAGATGACCGGCCAGATTGGGCTTGCCTGAGACGGTGTAAGGCTGGATGCTCAGCACCGTCTTGTAGTTCATGCCCGCTTCGATGCGGGCCGCATTGCTCACCCTGACCTCGTTGCTGCCGGTCAGCTTTTCGTCGCCTTCCGGGAAAAGGCCGGAGAACACACCGCCCGGGCTGAGGTTGAGCACCGAGCCGTCGAGCTTGGCACGGCCCATGCCTTTTTCGGCGAGCAGGTCGACGCTGCCTATGGCACGCACTTCGCTGGCCCCATCCAGCACCACACGGTTTTGCTCATACAGGTTGACCGAGCGCACCGGAACGGTGATGCCGTTCAGCGCAATCATCGCCATGTCGGCCCGCGCCTTGCCCAAGAGGATGTTGGGCACCCGGTCGCGGCTTTGGCCTGCCATGACCTTGACGTCGCGGCCCACCAGTTCGGCATCGGTCAGCACGATGTCGTTGTTGGCATTCAAATTGACCAGCGCGGTGGCGTTGGAGACACCGAAGGCGGCCAGCGAGAAGGTGTTGGCGGCGGCCAGCACATCGGCGTCGGTGCGGGTGGCCATCATCAGGTCGCCGCTCAGGTTGCGCAGCGACGCGCCCTTGCCCACCCGGATATTGGAGACCGAATCGGTGGTCTGGGTGGCCAGGGCCACGGTAAAGCCCAGGCCGGACAAGCCGTCGACCCGCACCTTGTCGATGAGCTTGACGCTCGAGAGCGTCTCGACCCGGAACACGCCGGTACCGGCACTGTCGACGGTGAGCGCCGCATCGTCGGCAATATCGACCACCGAGCCAAAGCGGCTGCTGGCGCGGCCCACGTTGGTGGTGCTGGCGATTGCGCTGATCGAGGCGCCGCTGACAGAGAAGGACTCGAGCGAATTTTCGAGCGCGCTGTACTTGTTTTTGACCGCCTGGTTGCTGGCGTAAATCAAGATGGACTCGGCATCGACCGTCGCACCCTGGCCGATCTTCACATCGGCAGTGCCGGCCACCAGGTTGGTGACCAGCGCCCCGCTGCCGGCAAACAGGCCTACGGCCAGGTTGAAGGCCTGCGAATCAAAGTCCTGGTCGCGGTGGGCGATCAGGTCGACCAGGCCGGCCTCGACCTTGGCGTTCTTGCCGATGCCGGCCACCGTGCTGCCCACAATGCTCAGGTTGGACAGGGCGCCGGCACCGGCGATCAGGCCGCCGCTGGAGGCCGACGACTTTTGGTATATGCGGTCATAGGCCTTGGCGCTGACGCGCAGCACGCCGGCCTGAACCTGGGACAGATCGCCCACGGCCGCGTTGATGGCACTCGAATCGACTGTGGTGACCGAGGACACACCGACCGAGACCGACAGGCCGCCGCTGATGGCCAGCGCATTCGACCGGGCATTGGCGTCCTGGTCGGCACGCGCGGAAATCAGCACCGTGCCGGGCGACTTGACCTCGGTGGCGGCGATGAAGGCATCGACCACGGGCGAGAGCGTGTTGCGCGTCTGCGTGCCGGCGGCGGCAGCGGCCACCACGCCAAAGCTGGCCGCTGCGGCCGTGACCACCGCGTTGGCGTTCGAGGCACTGAGCGCATTGACGGTGATGTCGCCTGCCGCATACAGCTCGCTCAGGCCGGTGATGCTGTTGACCACCTTCTCTTCGGTGCTGCGGCCCGACCAGGCCCGGGTGGTGGTGTCGATGGTGTTGTAGGCATTGGCACCGCCGCCGGCCACTGCCGCGCCCACGCTGACCGACAAGGCCACCGCCACCGCGGTGGAGGCCGCATCGATGCTGGCCGATTCGCGCGCGTCGAGGGTGATCGAGCCCTCGGTGGAGAACAGCAAGGCGCGGTCGGTGAAGGCCTCGACCGTGCTCAGGATGCTGTTGTCCGACAGCGACACACTGACCGCCACCGACACGCCTGAAGCGCCAAAGGATGCCGCGACCGACACCGCAAACACCGACGACGAGATGCTGGCGCTGTCGAGCGCGATGATGTCGATGTCGCCGTCGACCTTGATGCCGCGGTCGGTGGTGTTGGCCACATAGGCGCGGGTGGTCGAGCCGATGCGGTTGACCGCACTGCCGCCGGCGCCACTGATCGCCACCGCCGCCGCACCGCCGCCCGAGGCAGCGACCGAGCCGGCAAAGACGGTGGAGTGGATGGTCTGCTGCGACAGCGCCGAGACCTTCAGGTCGAGCGTGCTGTCGAACACGTCGGCCGTCTTGCCCACCGACGATTCGGTGATGAAGGCCTCGATGCGGTTGGCCGCCGGATTGGTCAGCTGCTCCCACTTCGCGGTGTCCGAAAAATCCTGGCTCAGGATCAGGTCGATCGGGTTGCCGTCGTCGTCGTCCTTGCCCTCGAGGTCGTCGTCGCCGATGTATTTGTAGACCTCGTTGGCGCGCGCACCGGAAGCGGCGCCCAGGCGCACGATCTGGCCGTTGCTGATGCGGTTGGGCTTGTCGGTGCCCGAGACATAGCTGACCGGGCCGGTGTAGCCGGTGGGGTCGTAGCCCACGTAGTTGCGCGCCAGCGAGATGCCGATCGATGCGCCAAAACCGGCCCCGCCACCGGCGCCCACGCCGATGGAGGCTGAGATGATGGTGGCCTTGATGCGGTTGTTGGCTTTGGCATCGACGGTCACGTCGTCGGCGGCAGTGATCGCACTGTCGTGCACCCGCGCCAGCGTATCGCCCAGGATGACGTTGAGCGCCGAGGCACCGGCGCCGCTGATGCCCACACCGGCGCTGCCGCCGATACCAATGGCCACCGAGGCGGCCAGGCCGAAGACCTGGATATCGGCATCGGACAGGGCCTGTACCAACACGGTGCCGCCAGAGCTCAGCGTGGCACCGTCGAGCGAAGCAATGACCGAGCCGTCGATGATGTTGCGCGCCAGCGAAACCCCGATCGACAGGGCCGCACCCACGCTGCCACCAAAAGCGGCAGCCAGCGAGGCGGCGCCGGCAAAGGAGCGAATGGACGAGCGGTCGGTGGCTTGCACCAGCACCTCGCCGGCCTCGATGTCGCTGGGCCGCTCGCCCAGTTCGGTGGCGGTGCTCACCCCGGCATGGACGCGGGTGCCGATCTGGTTTTCGGCCCACACGCCCGAGCCGCTGGCGGCCAGGCCATTGCCGCCGCCGATGCCCACGGCCGCCGAGCCTGAGACCACCAGAGAGTTGATGACCTGCCGCGCATCGGCGCGCAAATCCAGCACGCCGCCGGTGGTGATGTCCGAATCGATAACAAGGGCGCGCACGGTGGCGATCGAATCCTCGCCCACCCGGCCAAAGCCTTCCTGGCCAATCAGGTTGCGGGCCACTGCAATGCCAATGGACGCGCCCAGGCCGTTGCCGCTGCCGCCGGCAATGGCCACCGACAGGGCGGCAATCGTCGCGCTGATGCTCTTGTCGCTGCTCGCTTGCAGCACCACGTCGCCCTCTTCGGCGCTGGCCGAGCCGGCGCGCAGCAAGGCGTCGGTCGAGCCGCTGATGGTGTTGAGGGCCACCGCGCCCGCGCCGCTAAAGGCCAGACCGGTGCCGCCGCCGCTGATGCCGATGGCCGCCGAGGCCGCCACCGACACCGCGTTGATGCTGTTGCGCGCCACCACCGCGGTCGAGGCCGCCGAGGAGCCGGCAGGGGCCTCGTTGAAGGTCAGGGTGTAGCTCTTGCCGGCCGCATCGACCAGCTTCCAGCGCTTGCCCTCTTCGACCACCGACACCGTGACCTCCACCGGCATCATCTGCCAGCGCGATTCGTCGGAGTAGTCCTCGTCGGCCAAGAACAGCAGGTTGTTGACGCCCACGTAGCGGTAAATGCGGTCTTCCTCGCCGCCGCCCTCGTGGCCGCGCGCCACGCGCACGGTGTCGCCCTTGCTCAGGCGGTAGCCATTGACCTTGACCTCTTCCCAACGGTCGGTGTCTTCGAAGTCTTCCTCAGACAGATCAAATTCAAGCCCGTCGAGCGCCTCATCGGCGGCGGCGTCGGCGCCGCCTTCTGCGATGGCCTCCTCATCGAGCGTGAGGTCATCGAGCGGCAATTCGCCCTTGTATTCATAGACCTTGCCGGCGTCCTCGCCCAAGAGGATGGCCACCCGGTCGCCCTTGAGCAGGGTTTGCACACCGTCTTCTTGTGTGTAGTCCCAGCTCAGGCCCTCGGTGCTGCGGTACATATAGGCCGCGTGCACCTCGTCGAGCGTGGGCAGTTCCACCCCGGCTTCTTGCAGTGCCTCAACCAGCTTGGGCTGCAGCTCGGGGTTGGCAAAGTCGCTGGCCAGGCGCCAGCGGTCGGTGTTGCTGTAGTCTTCCTTCCACAGCTCCACGTCTTCCTCGACCGAGAGCGCCTCCCAATCGGGGGCGTCTTCGAGTTCGACGGTTGACAGGTCGATGCGCTGCGAGGCGCCCTGGTAGCGGAACAGCTTGCCGGCCAGGCCGCTTTCCTTGGGCGGGCCCAGCGTCGACTCTTCCATGTGGTTGCTGGCCACCAGCACCACATCGCCCGTCTTGACCAGGCGCCAGGTCTTGCCTTCGATGCGCTCACCGTCTTCGGTGGTGTAGTCTTCCTCCACGCCGCCAAACACATAGACCCGGCCGACCTCGCCGCCGGCCATGTGGCCTTCGGCCACCCGCACGGTGTAGCCGGTCTTGACGGTCTGCGCGTCGGTGGAGACCACGCTCCAGTTGCCGCTGTCTTCAATCTGCTCCTGGGTAAAGTTGTACAGCGTGCGCAGATCGACCAGCTTGCCCAGGTTCTCGTAGAGCAGCTCATCGTTGTCGAGCTCGTAGATGATGTAGTCGCCAGTGGGCTGGCGATTGGCGTCCAGCACCTCGACCCGCACCCGCGGCATGCGGCTGGTGGTGATGCCCAGCACGCTGCCGGTTTCAATCTCGCGCAGCTCGACCACGCCGTCAAGCGCCAGGTAATCCCAACTTTGGTCTTCGTCGCTGCTGTAGCTCGTCTTCTTGCCGGCATTGGCCAGGGCGTTGAGCGCGTCGGCCGTCAAGCCGGCTTGCTTCATCGCGTCGTAGTCGAGCTCCTTGCGGTCCACGCCTGCGGAGATCGCGCGCAGCTCGACCGAGCCGCTGCGGGCCACCAGATCGGCGCCCACCACATCGGCCAGGGTGTCGGCATCGATGCTGTTGAAGGCCAGCGACAGGCCGATGGCCACCGAAGCGGCGGTGCCTGCACCCGAAAGCGAGGCCGACAGGGCCGCCGCGCCGGTGATCGCATCGATGGTGGCGAGGTTTTCCGCGCGCACCGTGATCGACTCGGCCTCCAGCGTCAAAGGATCGGCCGGGTTGCCCAGCACGCCGGCCTGCAAGCTGGCGTTGATGCGGTTTTCGGCATAGGCGCCGGCGGCGCTCAGGCTGTAGGCCGAGGAACTGGCGCTCGCGCCCACCGCAGCGGCGGCGGCCAGCACCGTGGCCTCGATGCGGGCGCTGCTGACGGCCTCGATGTTCAGGTCGCCACTGGCCTCCACGGAACTGTGCACCAGCTGCGCCCGGGTGTTGACCACAGAGGCGCTGTAGCTGACCAGGCGCCACAGGCTCTCGTCAGAGTAGTTCTGGTTGACCAGGTCGATGCCGTCATCGTCGGTGTACTTGTCGCCGACGTATTCGTAGATGTCGTTGCCCATCAAGGCCGAGTCGAGCAGCACGCGCTTGCCCTTGACCAGCTCGGTGAGCTTGTTGTCCTTGTCGTAGGCGGTGGCCGCGTAGTCGTAACTGACCTGGGTGGGCGCCATGCCGATCAGGTTGCGCGCCACCGACAGGCCCACGGCGGCGGCCTTGGACGAGCCCGACATGCCGAAGGACACGGAAGCGGCCACCGAGCGCAGGTAGGCGCTGATGTGGGCATCGTCGGTGACCTTGATCTCGACGTTACCGGTGCTGGGGGCGTCGGCCAGTTCCTCGTCTGGGCTGACTGCTTCGGTGCCTGTATCTGTACCAGCATCGGCGCCCTCCTCAGCGGGCGCTTCGGCGTCTGGATCCACGGGCGCGCCCGTGACGATGTCGGCCCACTGCGCATAGGCCTGCGAACTGCCAGTGATGCGGTTGAGCGCAAGCGTGCCCGCACCCGAGACTGCGGTGGCGCCGCTGGACAGGCTGGCCGAAATCGCCACCGCCGTGGCGCGGCCGTTGGCCACGATGGCCGAGCCGCGCTCGGTGCTGATGAGCACATTGCCATTGGCCGACGTCAGCTCCGAGGGTGCAGTCAACGAGGTGCCACGCACAAAAGCATTGACATCGTTTTGAACGTCGTTGCGGCTCAGGCTCACACCGACCGAGACCGACTTGCTGGCCCCGCTGGTGCTGGCCGAGATGCCGATGGCGCTGGCGGCCACTTCGGACTCGATGCGGGTGTTGCCGCTGGCCTGGATGGTCACGTCGCCATCGGCCGCCACCGTGGCGGTCTTGTCGACGGTGGCGTCGGTGTTGGCGGCGATCTTGTTCATCGCGATCACCGGCGCGACGGTAATCGCCTTGCTGTCGGCCTTGGTGCTGACATCGAGCGCCAATGCCGAATTGACGATGATGGCCTGGATCTGGCCGTCCGATTCGGCGGCGACATCCAGGGCGCCGGCCAAATCAAGCGGAGTCGACTCGATGCGCGCCGTGGTGCTCAACTTGTTCTGGCCGGCCAGGCTGGTGCCCAGCACGCCGTCCGCGATGTTGTAGAGCACGTTTTGCGGTGTGTAGCCGATGGTGTTGAAGGCCATCACCACACCGACCGAGGTCGACGCCTTGACCGAGCTGTTGACCTCGGCCAGGATGAAGGCCACGCTCTCGGCTTTGACCGTCACGCTGCCGGTCATGGGCTCGGCGGCGGCTTCCTCGCCCTCACCGGCCGCAGCGCTTTCGTCGGTCGCAGCGGCGTCGTCAGCGGAGGCCTCAGCAAGGGCCGCGCCGTCTTCGGCTGCCGCTTCATCCGCGGGGGCCTCCTCGGCCACCTCTTCGTCCACCTCTTCGGCCAAGGTCACCAAGGTGCTGTTGCGCAGTACCGCATTGGCCCCGCCCAGGATGGTGTTGGTGGCCACCACCACATTGACGCCGGTGGTCTTGGCCTCCACCGTGCTGTTGTCTTGCGCCAAGATGACGGCCGACTCGGTGGCAGTGATGCTCACATCGCCGGTGACCTCCATCGCAAAGCCGTCAACCAGGGCGTCGACATCGCTGCGCACATCGTTGCGCACCACCAGGCCGCCAAAGGCCGAAGCGCCCGAATCGCTGACGGTGGCGCTGCCCTTGAGCGTGGCCGCCGCCTCGATGGCGGCGGCAGCCGTGTCGACCAGGCCGTCGAGGTCGATGGCCAGCCAGCGGCTCGAATCGTTGAAGTCTTCGCTGGCCAAGTCAAAGATGGCGTCCGAGCCCTTGAACACATAGGTGGTGTCGGCCGAACCCTGGATCTGGCGCCACAGCTCGGTGTCGCTGTAGTCGGTCTTGTCCAGGCGCGGCGCCTCCAGGTCTTCCTCGCCGATGTACTCGTAGAGGTCACCCGCCTGTCCGCCGCCCAGGCTGGACTTGAGCTCAATGCGGTCACCGGCAGTCACCGTCTCAGGCCGGTCGAAGGTGGTGTAGGTCGGCCCGCCCACGCGCACCCGGTCGCCCAGGATCACGCGCTGGGTGCCCGACATGTCGGTGTAGGTCACGCCAAACAGGTTGACAAAGGCGCGCACGGCCATGGTGAGCTCGCTCTCCTCGCCCGAGATCACCGACAGGTCGACCTGGGAGACGATGCGCGCATCGTCGGTCGAGTTCACACTCAGGCCGCCTGCGCCGACGGTGAGGTCGCGCATCGTCAATGGGGTTTTGGCCGCATCGTGCGTGATGGTCGCCAGCGCGCCGCTGCTGACCATGTTGCTGGCCAGCACAAAGCCGGCCGACACGCTCTTTTGCGGGCCGGCTGCGGCACCGGTGCCCACGCCGGTGGCGCCAGCGGCCGGATCAGGCTCGGGCAGGGCCGAGGCGACCTCGTTGCGGATCTGCGCAAAGATCTCGGCTTCGTTGCTGGCGTTGACCACCACCGCACCGGCCGAATCGACGTCGGTGTTGTGCAGATAGGCTTTGACAAGCGACTTTTCCTGGTCGCCAATCTCGCTGCCCACCAGGGCATCGATGGCGGCAAACAGCACGTTTTGCGCCTGCCAGCCGATGGTATTGAAGGCCAGCGTCACGCCCACCGAAGTGCCGTCGGAGCTGATCGCGCTGTTGTTGGTGGCGCTGATGCTGGCGGTGTTGCTGCCCTCGACGCTGACGCCGTCCTCTTCGGTGGTGATGCTGCTGTCCGAGATGAAGGCCGCCGACTGGTTGAGGATGAGGTTGGTCGCGATCGCGCCGCCCACGGCCAGGCCTTTGCCGGTGCCACCGCTGGCTTCGGCCACCGCCTCCAGGCTGGCCTCGATGCTGGCCGCCTCCGACACCGCCACGCTGACCGAGCCGGCGGTGAGCTGGGCAAAGCGGATGTAGGCCTGGGCCACGGCGCGCACGTCGTTGCGCACCACCAGGCCGCCCACGGCCATGGCGCCCTTCACGGGCTCGGCGGGCACGTCTCCTTCGGGCTCGGCCGGCGCGTCTTCATCAGGCGCGACCAGGGCCGTGCGCAGGCCTGAAGGGGTCAAGCCATCGCTGGTCATGCCAAAAGACACCGTCCACTGGCCAGCCCCCTCGCCGTCCTTGACGGTGAGGGTCAAGCCAGAGGCATCGAGCGCCTCGCCCTCTTCGGACTGCGCGCCCAGCAACTGCGTGCGCAGCTGCGAGGCAGTCAAGCCCACCCCCACTGACTCGACGGTGTAGATCACGCCGTTGAGCTCGATCTGAGCATGGAACTCGGTCGTGCCTTCGGGCGCCTGCAAGTCGATCGCATAGCTCGCACCCACGCCGCGCTGGCCTTGCTGCTCGGTCTGGATGAAGCGGGCCGGGTCTGTGGTGGTGACCACGGTGAGCGCGTCCAGATTCTGGCCAGCCAGCGCACCGCCGAAGACGACCAGGTAGCTGCCTTCTGCGGGCGCGGTGACGGTGACGCTGCCCACATCGCCCAGAGCCCGATTCAAAGCGGCTTGCACCTGCTGCTCGCTTGCGCCCAACTCCAGTGCGTCGGTGGTGTAGGTCTGGTCCTCGTGGCTCAAACTCACAGTGAAAGTGCCCGAGCCGCGGTGCGCGATGTCGATGCGCTGGGTCTCGTCGGTGCGGCTGGAGCCGGTCTGACTGGAGATGAAGCTGTAGGACAGCTTCTCCGAGCTCAGGCGCAGCGTGGGCACACTCTTGCCCGCCAGCTGGCCCACCAGCTCGACCTGGTAGCGGTTGCCTGTGCCCGTGTAGCTGGTGTCGCGCGCGACCTGGATGTCGTCGGCGGTGACGAATTTGCCCTCACCGATGACCGCCTGAATGTTCGCCTGCGGCGAGTTGAGCACCCGCACATACTCGGCCTTGAGGTCGCGAAGGGTGTTGGCCGGGTTCTCGGCCCAGTTGAAATGAACCGGCGTGACCGGCAAGTCTTTGTTGCCGCTCACATAAAGGTGAAAGTGCTGCTCGCCAAACTGCTTCTTGAAGGTGACGCTGTGGCCTTGGTTGGTGGCCACGCTGCTGCCCTCGCGCAGCGTGCTGACCGTGCCTTGGGCAAACGCAGCGGCAGCCGCGTCGGTGATGACGCGCATCTGCTCGACGTTGGCGTTGGCGTAGCGCCCGTTCATGGACAGCAGGTAGCTGCCGTCTTCGGCCACCGACACCGTGATCTGGCCCTCGCCAAAAGTCGCATCGAGCGCGATCTGGATCAGCGCGGCCTGGTCCTCGCGGGTATAGCCCGGGTTGCCCTGCGCCAGCGTCTGGGCGTTAAAGAGCAGGGTGTTGGGTGCCAGACTGGCACTGGCCACCGGCACCCGCTCGGCCGTGATCTGGGCTATGTCGAGAGCCGCCAGCTTACCGCTGAAACTGATGGTGAAGGTGCTGACGTTGCTGGACGTGCTCCAGGTCACCGTGATCGGCCCACCCGTCTTGGGCGCCGCGACTCCGAGCAGCCCGGCCACCGCCACCCTTAGGGTTTCGGCGTCTTTGAGGGGGCTGTTGGCAAAGGTCAGCGGTGCCGAGGTCTTGTCGCCCAGCTTGAGCACAAAACGCTTGTTGGCATTGGCCTGGGTGTTGATGATCTTGAGCACCTGCTCCTCATCGCTCGCCTCGCCCAGGCTGAGCAGCGCGATCGGGTCGGTGATCTTGGTCTTGCCCAGCGCCAGGCTGAAGACAGAGTCGGGGCCGAGCGCCTCGGGGGCCACGTTCAGATCGAGCACCTGCAACTCGGAAACGCCCTCCACGCGGGCGACCGTTTGTGTCGCATCAACCCACTCGAGCTCAGCGGGGGTGTCTGTACCGGTGTCTGTGCCCGTGTCTGTGCCGGTATCGGTTCCTGTGTCCGTGTCCCCCTCCTCAGGCGACGCCTGCTTCAAGGTGGTCTGGATCTCGACCTCGGATGTGCCGGCGGCAAAGGCCACCACCCACTGGCCCGACTCGCTCCCAAGCTTGACCGTGGGTTTTTGGATGCCGTTTTCAAGCAGGGTTTTGCCCGCACCATCCAGCGCCGACGCCAGCTTGGCCGCGAGCTGGCTGGCCGTCACACCGACGGCCACATCGTCCACCGTGTACTCGACGCCCGCGAGGGTCAAGCGCAAATCGAACAATTCCTGATCGGCCTGGGCCTGCAAATCAATAAGGTAGCTCGGGCCGGTCGCGGCCTTGCCCTCGGTCTGGGTGGCGGTGCTGGCCTTGACGCCGGCCGTTGCCTCGCTCACTTGCAACTGATCGAGGTTGGTGTGGGCATAGCGGCCCGCCATGGTGAGCAGGTAGCGGCCCTGCGCGCCCGCGCTGACGGTGATCAGGTCCTGGCCAAAGGTTTTGTCGAGCGCGGCCTGGATCAGCGCCGCCTGGCTTGACGGACTGCTCGCGGCGCTGCCGTCACGCAGCGTGCTGGTTGCAAAGGCCAGCTTGCCGGCGGTGCTGGGCAGAACCACCTGCAACTTCGCCAAATTGGGCGAGGCCTTGTCCTCGGTGACATGGTCGATGGTGAAGGTGCGCCGGCTTTGCGCGTCGGTGCCAAAGCGCACCTTGGCGCTCTTGATGTCGGGGTGCGTGGCCAGCGCGTCGCTGATTTTCTTGGCGTCGAACTCGGGGTTGCCCGAGTAGATGATCTCTGAGGAGGACCAGGTACCGATCTTGAGCGCAAAGCGCTTGTTCACATCGGACTGCAGCACCGTGATCTGTTGCTGCTCGGCCATGGCCGTGCCGCCCAGGGGCAGCACCTCAATCGCATCGGTGACCTTGCTCTTGCCCAGTGCCAGCTTGAAAGTGCGTTCGCTGCCCAGACCCAAGCTCGGATCGATGGCCAGTGACAGGGTCTGCACCTCGTTGACCGCTTCGCCCGCCTCCAGCGCAGCCTCGGCCGTGGTCCAGGTCAGGCCGGTACCCAGCTCGACCTCGGTCTCTGGCGGTGTCTCGTCGCCTGCGGCCTCGCCTGTTTCGGCCTCGGCCACCGGATCGCCGCTTTGCGGATCGAGGTTGAGGAAGGGCAGCTTCAGCCCCAGCTTGTTGAGCAGGGCCGTGCCCAGCTTGACGTAGGGCACGTACTGCTGCATGCCCGCCGGCGTGAAGTCGCCCAGGTCCAGCTCGACGGCCCGCAGCTCCATCGGCTTCTTGGGCTCTGGGGGGTCCTCGCCCTCTTCAGGCTCTTGGTCGTCGATCAGATAGCCCAGGAGGTCTTGCAGCGTCTCGGGCAATTGGTCCATCACCTCGAGGATGCTGAACTCGATGTAGCTCTCGCTGGGGTCGTCCTCGTTGACCTCGAAGACAAAGAGCTCGATGCCCAGCTCGTCGGCCACCAGTTGCACGACCTCGGTCAGCGGCAGGGTCTGCTCTATCGAAATGCCCAGCAAGGCCGCCGAGACGGTGGGGTTGAACAGCCGCACCTGACTGGGAAGGGTCTTGAGCAGGTCGACGAACTGCTCGACAAAGGGCACGCTCGGACCGATGTCGGGCAGCTCGAGCTCCGGCAAGGTGATCTGCACCGGAGCTTCGTTGGCACCCATGGGACGGATGAAGGGCTCTATCAGCCGATACACGCTCTCGGGCAGGATCTCTGACAGGCTGAACTCGACCAACTCGGGCGCCAAATCAATCAGCTTGATCTTTGATTCGATCTCGACGCCGAAAACAACCCCGCTGTAGGTCGGATCGGCAATCGCAAAGCGCTCAGGGATGACCTGGATCAAGGTCTCAAAGGCGTCGTTGACCGAGTCCAGATCGGTCAGGTCGATCTCGACCGCCTCATCGTCCGGTGTGTAACGCAGATCCCGGATCGCCTGCGCGTCGAGCTCCTCGCCGGCCTCCAGCAGATCAATGGCCGCATCAAGGTCTATGCCCGTCAACCTGGCCTGGACTGGCGCGAGGGCCTCGTCGATGTAGTCGGCATACTCCTCAGGCGTTTCGTAACGCAGCGTGGTGCCAAAGCCAATGTTCAACTCCGTGCCCAAAAGGACCGCTTTGAAGGAAGGCAGCGAGATGTCGAAATACTTGGGCAAAAAGGCCTTGATCTCGGGCAGATCGTCGCCTTCGGGCAAGTCCACATACAGGTGAAAGTCGAGCTTGGGCACGGCCACCGAGAAGTCACCCTCGAGCCAAGCCTGCATGTCGACCAGGTCGCTCAGCTGCATGTCCAGCCAGCCCACGGCCAGCTCCATCCCCCAATCGACCTCCGAAACCGGCAGGGTCTGGCCCGTCTGCTGGGCCTGCACATTGAGCGTGCCCAGGGCTTGCTGGTACTCCAGATAAGGCAGATCGACTTCGGGCAGCATGAGCTCGATGTCCAGCGCCGGACCCTGCAAGGTCAAGGACCCGACGTCGAGCATGGGCACCGTGATGGCGATGCCGGGCGACTGAAAACGCACACCCATGTCCAGCGGCACCTTGCCGCCAGGCACGGGGTCGGACAGCAGCATGCCGGCCAGCGTGACGTCCTTCCAGCCGGCGCCCACCTTGATGCCAAACTCCAGTGGCTCGTCCTCGCTGCCCAGGTCGATGGCAACCGACTCTTCAAGATACGGCAGCTCGCCAATGGCCGGCCCCACCACGCCCAGGTCAACCGTGGGCAGTTCAAACTCGACGGTCTCCGATTCGGTGTCGACAAAGGCCTCGATCAGGCTGTACACGCTCTCGGGCAGCACCTCCTCGAGCGTGAATTCGGCCAGGGTCAAACCCAGCCACTCACCTGAGAAGTTGTCGATCGGCACGCCGAACTCGACCGGCATGCCAAAGACCAGTCCCTGGATCTTAGGCTGGGTGAATGCGTAATTGCCCGGAATGATCTGGATGGCTTCGAGCAAGGCGGCCTTGATCTCATCGGGCTCGGTGGCATCGACCACCTGCGCGAGCTGCTCAGGACTGGGCACGAATTTCATTTCATCGAGGCTGACCTCGGTGCCGTTGAGCAATGCGTCCAGCGCGATATCCAGATCCAAACCAGGCAGGCTGGCTTGGCCCCTGGGCAGACTCGCGTCAATGTAGGCCGCGTAGGCATCGGGCGTCTTGAAGGTCAAGGACGTGCCAAAGCCCAGCGCCATCTCGGTGCCCAGCAAAGTGAGCTTGAAAGACGGCAGGGCCACATCAAAGTATTCAGGCAAGAAGGGCGCGATCGTGCCGGCCTCGGCGTCCTCGGGCAGATCGATGTACAGACGCAAATCGAGCTCGGGCAGCTTGGGATCGAATTCGCCCTCCAGCCAGGCGTCCATGTCAATCAGATCGAGCAGCAAGGTGTCTTGCCAGCCCACCGCCAGCTCCAGGCCCCAGTCGATCATGACGGGCTCGGCAGCCTCGTCGGTGGGGGTGGTTTCGCCGGTGCTCGCTTCCTCGGCTGGGGACGGCTCCTCGGCAACCGGTGGAATCAGCGGCGCCTGACCGAGGGCGTAGCGGAATTCGTAATAGGGCAGCTCTGGATTGGGCAAGATCAGCTCAAGGTTGAGCTCAGGGCCTTGCACGTCATAGCCCAGGATCTCGGTGACGCCGGCCTGGATCTTGATGCCGGTCTCCAGCGCACTGATGCCCGCGGGCTTGGCCTCGCCGGTCAGCATGTCGAGCAAGCTGGTGTCCTGCCAGCCCGTTCCGACCTTCAGACCGATATCGAAATCCTGCCCGCCCATCTCGACCGTGGTGAAGATGAACTCTTCTTCGAAGTAAGGCAGTTCGGGGTTGCTGACATCGATGACCAGCGCGTCGTCCCAGTAGTCCTCGGCCCGGTCCTCCAGACCCTGCACCTCCATCAATGCGTCGAGATCCATCATCGGAATCTCGACCCTGAGCGGTTCGAGCTCTTCGTCGACAAACTCCTGCAAGTGGTCGGGCGTGTCGATCACGATTTCGCTGCTGTAGACCAGCTCCACCGGCTTGCCCAGCACCGTCACGCGCACGGTGGGCAGCTGCACCACAAACTGCGCGGGCAGGAAGGTCAGCGAGTCGATCTCCAGGTCGCCAAAGAAGACCGAAGCGGTGAACTCGGGCAGCAGTGGCTCAAAGCGCCCGTCGATCAGCGCGGGCAGGTTGATCAGGTCAAACAGCTTGGCATCGGGCCAGCCGACTGATGCGCGCACGCCCCAGTCGTGGGCCTCGCCGCCGTGGTTGAGCGTGCCCAGCACCTCCTCGTAGCTGTAGTAAGGCAGCTCAGGATTGGGGAAGATCAATTCGAGGCTGAGCTCGGGGCCGGCGCGGCCCAGCAGCGAGCCAGTCTCGAACTTCACGCCCTGCTCGGTGCCGGCGAAGCCGCCCTTGTTGTCGCCGTTGACGCCGCTGAGAAAGTCACCCACACTGAGCTCGCCCCAGCCCGCGCCAAGCTTGAAGCCCACATCGCTTTCCACCCCGCCCATGGGGATGGTGGTGAGCACGATCTCGCGCTCGATCGAGGGCATGGGTGACTCCAGAAAGGCCAGCACATCGCCCACAAAGCCTTTGGGCGGCAGCAGCTCGTACCACAGGCCGCTGTGGTCGTAGTTCTCCTCCATCAGGTCGATCGCCTCGCCCTCTCCCATGTAGCGGTAAATGCGCCCGATGTTGCCGCCGGCCTCGTGGCCGTCTTCCACCATCACCTGGTTGCCAAAGGCCAGCTCGACCTCGCCGTCGCTGCTGCGGTAATCGACCTGCAGGTAGTCGCCATCGCCCTCCTCGTCGCCGGCCTCGCCGCTGGAGGTGGCGGTGACCACGGTGTCGGCCACGATGGCCGGCGCGTCGTCGGCCTGCACCGTCACCGCGCCGGCGACGTTGAGCGCGTAGTCCTCGCTGTCCTCGGGCTGCAAGATGAAGGCCTGCGCATCGGTGCTGACCATGTTGGAGGTCACCACGATGCTGGCCGCGGCACCGGCGCCTTCGCTGCTGGCCTCGTTGCTGGTGGTGGCGCTCAGCGTGGCCTCCATGCTGGCCAGCACGCTGAGGTCGCCGCCAATGTCGAGCTCGACCGTCTCGAGCTTGGCCAGCGCGACCAGCGGGTCTTCGTCGCCGATCTCCGAGCCCACCAGCGCATCGACCGCCTTGAACAGCACGTTCTGCGATTCCCAGCCCATGGTGTTGAAAGCCAGGGTGGCACCGACTGCGGAGCCGCCCGAGCTCATGGTGGCGGTGTTTTCGGCGGTGATCTCGGCCACGTTGTCGGCCTGCACCGTCAGACTGCCATCGGCTTGCACCGCGCTTTTGGTCAACAAGGCACGGCTGGAGCCGAGCACCACGTTGTTGGCGATCAGGGCGTTGATGGCCATGGGGCTGGCGGCTCCCGCACCCCCAACGTCACCCGCTGCACCGGTCGCGCCACCCGCATCTGCACCCGCATCGGCTTCGGCTGCGTCGGGGTCTTCGGGCGGGCTTTCAGTGCTGCCCGAGAGCACCGAGCTCAGGCTGGAGGCTTCGGTGGCCGCGATCGTCACGTCACCCGCGGCCGTCAAGTCCACCCGGTCGACGGCAGCGAGCACCACGCCGCGCAGGTCGTTCATGACCACCACGCCGCCCACTGCGGTGCCGCCGCCGCTGGTGGCGGCCATGGTCACTTCGGCTTCAATGGTGCCGGCATCGGTGGCCAAGACGTCCATGTTGCCGCCCACCAGCAGCGCCATGTCGATGGCTGCCGTGGCGCCGTCGATGGCCGCTTGCGCGGGGGTGAGCGGGCCCACCCAGGCCTGGCTGGTGGTGCTGATTTTGTTGCTGGCCAGCACAAAGCTGGCCGAGGCACTGGCGCCGTTGGCGACGCTTTCGTTGCTGATGGTCGCGCTGATGGTGGAACCCACCGGCGCGTCTTCTTCTTCGTCGAGCCCGCCGGCCTGCACCGCCACATCGCCGCCCACGGTGAAGGTGGTGGCCAGCACCAACGCGCTGACCACCGCAGGCTGCTCCTGACCCAGCGCGTCGGTGCCCAGCAAGGCGTCGATCGCGTTGGCAAACAGGTTCTGCGGCTTCCAGCCTATGGTGTTGAAAGCCAGGGTGACCCCGACGGCCGTGCCATCGGACTCCAGGCTGGCCGAGTTGTCGGCCGTGATGGTCGAAATATTGTCGGCCTGCACCGCCAGATTGCCATCGACGCTGAGCTCGCTGTGCGTGATCCGGGCCTGGGCCGAACTGAGCACCAGGTTGGTGGCGATCAGGCCGTTGACCGCCAGCGGACTGCCTGCGGCCGCATCGGCTTCGCCCTCTGCGCCTGGATCAGCGCCCGCATCGGCACCCGCATCGGCACCCGCATCGGCACCCGGCTCTGTGCCTGCATCCGCACCCGCATCGCCCGCCTCAGCCGCCGGATCTTCGGCCGCCGCCAGGGACTTGGTTTCGCCGCTGAGTGTGGCCTCGATGCTGGCCGACTCGAGCGCGAGCACGGTGAAGTCCCAGCCGGCCTCGCCCTGCACCCGATCGACCTCGGCAAACACATCGCTGCGCACATCGTTGCGCACCACCAAGCCGCCGACTGCTGCCGAGCCGCCGCTGCTGGCGACCATGCTCACATCGGCGGCCACGCCGGCCTCGTCGACCGCGCTGACGGTGACGAAGCCGCCCGCGCTGAGGGTCACTTTTTCATCGGCCTGCAACGCCGGGGCCACCGTGGCACGGGCCCGCGCACTCAGCAGGTTGCTCGCCAGCACCATGCCGGCGGCCACGCTCGCGCCCGAGGCATTGGCCTCGTTGACGATGGTGGCGGTGATCGACTCCTCGGCCTGCGCCAGCACCGACAGATCGCCTCCGGCCGACAAATTAGAGCCCGAGACAGTGGCCAAAATCTGCGCCGGCTGCTCGTCGCCAATGCGGCTGCCCAGCAGCGCGTCGAGCGCGTTGAACAGCACGTTCTGCGCCTTCCAGCCTATGGTGTTGAAGGCCAGGGTCACGCCCACGGCCGCGCCGTCGGCATCGGCCTTGGCGGTGTTTTCTGCCTCGATGTGCGCCGCGTTGCGGGCGCGCGCAATCAAGTCGCCGCCGGCGCTGATGTCGCTGTCCAGCACCGTGGCGCGCACATCGGAGAGCACCAAGTTGGTGGCAATCAGGCCCTTGAAGGCCATGGAGGCCGCTGCAGGGTCCTCTTCGGCGGCTGCCTCTTCTTGGGCCGCGGCTTCCTCGGCCGCAGCCTGCTCTTCGAGCGAAGCCTCTTCGGCGGCAGCCTCGGCCGCAGCCTCTTCCTCGGCTGCAGCCTCTTCCTCGGCTGCAGCCTCTTCCTCGGCTGCTGCTTCCTCTTCGGACGCATCGGCCTCGATGAGTTCAGGCAGTTCCTGGTCCGACAGCAAGGCCGTGATACTGGCCGAGCCGCGCGCAACCAAGGTCACATCGCCTTCGGCCTCGATCGCCGCGCTGTCGACCAGGGCCTTGACCACATTGCGCACATCGTTGCGCACCAGTTGCGCGCCCAAAGCGGCTTGGCCTTCGCTGCCCGTGGCCGCGCCAATGCGCGCGACGATGCCCGAGGTGTCGCTGGCCTTGATGAGCACATTGCCGCCAATGGCAAACACCGTGTCATCGGGCAGCTCCATCTCGCCCGCTTCGTTCTTGGGCGTGAGCAGCACATGCGAGTCGGCGCTGACCAGGTTGGAGGCCAGTGTCAGGCCCACCGCCACACCGCCGCTGGACTGCACGGTATTTTCAATCGAGGCGTTGATTTGCGGCACGGTCACGGCCGTGAGCGTGAGGTCTTCACCCACATCCAGCGTGGTGTTGGTGATCTCGGCGCTGGACTGAGCGCTGTCGGTCTGGGCCAAAGCGTCGGTGCCAATCAAGGTGTCGATGGCGGCCGAGAAAATGTTTTGCGGCTTCCAGCCGATGGTGTTGAAGGCCAGCACCACGCCAGCGGCGGTGCCCGCGCTTTCGGTGCTGGCGGTGTTTTCGGCATCGATCGTGGCGGTGTTTTCCGCCTCCACGCCCAGGCTGCCACTGACAGTGACCAGGCTGTCGCGCAGGGAGGCGTCGGCATCGATCAGGATGCGGTTGGTGGCAATCAAGCCGTTGGCCGCCACCGAGATGGCGCCGCCACCGGCTTCACCTGATCCTGCATCGGCACCAGCATCTGCATCGGGTTCGGCAGCGGCTTCATCGGCAGCGCCCCCCTCAGCCGCACCCTCTTCTTCAGCCGAAGCCACGACCTCGCCGCTCAAGGTGGCCGAGATCTGCGCAGTTGCCGAGGCGGTGATCGAGGTGTCACCCTCGGCGGTCAGGGTCAGGCTCCAGGCGTCGGCCGCCACCTGCGAGCGCACATCGTTGAGTGAGAACACGCCGCCGGCGGCCACCGTCGTGCCTGAGCCGCCCGCCACATTGGACGACATGGCCACGTCGGCGCTGATGCCGGCATCGTCCGTGGCCGACACCGTGAGGCCACCGCCAACATCAAGCACCGCTTGATCGGCACCGGCCAGCTGCTTATTGCCGTCGACAAAAGCACGGGTGTCCGAGCGCACCCGGTTGCTCGCCAAAATCATGGCCGCGCCCACCGACAGGCCGGTGCCGCCGCCCAGCACATCGGCGGCATTGCTGATCAGCGCCTCGATGCCCATGGTGTTTTCGGCGCTCACGCTCATCTCACCGGCCACCGCCAGGTCGCTGCCGCGCACATAAGCGTGGGTCAGCAGGGGCGAGGCGGTGGCGCCGATGTCGGTGCCCAAAATGCTGTTAAGACCGGCCGCCGCAATATTGCCCATGTCCCAGCCGACCGCGTTGAAGGCCAGCGAGGCGCCTGCAGCGGCGCCCGAACTGACGGCGGTACCGGCTTTGCTTTGGGCGTCGAGCGCCGCGCTGTTGACCGCCTGCACCGCCAGGTCGCCCTCGGTGGTTTCCAGCGTGCTGTCTTCCACATAGGCCAGCACTTGGCCGTTGAACTGGTTCCACGCAAAGGTGCCGCCAAAGGCCATCTGCATGCCAGAGGCGCCGCCTTCGCCTTCAGCCGGGGCTTCACCTTCTGTGGCCTCGCTGTCAAACACCGCCATAGACTCCAGCGAGACGCTCAGGGTGCTGTCGTTTCTGGCCAGAACCGCCATCTCGCTGGCGCTGACCGTGCTGCTGAGCAGATAGGCCGAGACCTTGCGATCGACCGTGTTGGTGGTCGAGGCAATGCCCACCTTGAGCGTGTCGAGCTTGGGGATGTCGGCCGAAAAGCCTTCGCTGGTGGCGGTAAAACTCGCCAGGTCCTGGGCGATCAAGGCAATGGCGCCGATGCTGATGAGGTCGGAGCCTTGGACCCAGGCCTGGGTGCTGCCTTCCACCTTGTTGCGGGCGATCTTGCCATTGGCCAGGGCGCTGGTTTCGTTGAGCGCATAGACATTGAGCGCACCCACTTCCAGGGCGGAGTTGGCCACAAAGGCCTGCACATCGTGGTCGATGTTGCTGATGTGCAAGCCCACCAGGGACGACATCACCGAGCCGTAAATGCCGGCGTTCTCGCCGTCTTCGTTGCCGGCGCCATCGAGGCTGGCCGCTGCAATGTGCACCAAGCCATCGGCGCTGCCGATGCGCGTGGGATTGGCCACGCTGTCCTGGCCACCGAGTCCGGCGACTGTTTTGCGCACCACATCGATCTGCGTCCAGCCCAGCTCAAAGCCCTCGAGCGCCTGGCCGGCCTGGGTGTCCTTGCTCAAGCCGGTGATCTCGCCATCGGCCATGTCGAGCACGACCGAGGCATCGGTCCAGTCAACCGCCTCGATCAACAGGCCCACGCCCGGGTTGCCCTCGTCGTCGGCCATGGGGGCCACGCTGATGTCCACGCCGCCTTCCACCAGCGCCTCGGTGGTCTGCACCAGATCGAGGGCCAGCCGCCCGCCAATCAAGCCGTCGTTGGCCGCCAGCGCCCAGCGCGACTCGGTGATCGCGCTCATCGCCAGGCTCTGGGCGGTGACGCTGGCGCCATCGGCCACGCGCACCCGCGCCGTGGTGCTGCCATTGACCTCGTAGTAGCCGGTCAGCGTGACCTCCTGCTCGAGCTCGACCGAGACCTGCGCGGCCAGCACCACATTGCCCACCACCTGCACGGTGCCGGCCACATCGATGCTTGCGCTGAGCTCCAGATCGTCGGCGCCTACGGTGAGCTGGCCCAGATCGCCCGCGAAGCTGTCGCGGGCCATCAGCAGCACATTGCTTTGGCTGGTCAGCGTGCTCGTGCTGGGAATGGAAATGGACTCGACGTCGACCGACAAGCTGGTGGTGCCGAGGTCGACGTTGTCGATGATCAGGCGGTCGATGCCGCCTTCGCCGCGGATGCCCAAAATGCTGCTGGGCTTGGCAAACACGAACTCATAGGGCGATGGACCGTCCATGCTCGACAGGCGCAGCATGCCATTGCCGTCGTTGCTCAAACTCATCTGGCTGTCGCTGTCGCCCAAGTCGAGTACCAGGGCCTGCAACTGGGAGTTGAGTTTGAGCAGCGAGGAGGTCGAGCCCGCCCAGTTGAGCTTGCTGCTTTGCTGCGACTGCGGCCGCGTCAAATCAATCAGGGTGGCGATGCTGGAGATGGCCTCCAGATCGAGCGGATCGGCCGTGCGTTTGTTGGCGCTGTACGCCAGGTTCTCCACCACCAACGGCTGCTCGCCGTCGGCCCGGTTGAATTGGATCAAAGGCTCGGCCGAAAGCAAGATGCGGTCTTCGAGCCGCTCCACCGTGCTGCGTGAGCGCCGAAAGGCGAGGTGCATGCGGTTGGGAATCCAGCGTTTGGTTTTTTTCATAGAACGTTTTCCTGCACAAGTGTGCTTTGCTGCCGAGCAGCCGACCCGCTGGCCTTGAGCACGGCGCGGGCTTGGGTGCGATCAATCGCCCCGTAAACAATGACAAAAGGCTGACCTTGACCGTCGAGCCCGGCATGCAGCCAGCCCAACTCCTGATCGGCCCAGAAAGAAAGCAATTCGGGTTGCGCCTCTAGGCGCAGGCTCCAGGCGCGCCACAAGGGCTTGAGCGGCGCCAGCGCAGCGGCCACCGTCAGGCCGCTGCCATAAAAACGCAGGCCCACGCCACGGCGGGCGCTGCCGGTGTCGCGCACCAAGAGCAAACGCGGCTCGCGCCAGTCGGGCACGGCATACAGGGCCGATTCCAGGGCCTGACCCAGCGCGGCATAGACCTGGCGCTGCGCCTGGTCCAGCACCTCTTGCGGCTCGCGCAAGAGTCCGACCATGGCCGCCCCATCGACGCCCGACAGGCGCCAGTAATCGGTCTGCCGCGGCGCACCCTGCGCTGCGGCATCGCCCTCGATGGTCCATTTGCACGAGGCAATTTGCAGCGCCACCTGGCGCTGTTCGGGCGCAAGCGGCCGCATGTCGGGCGCGGGCAAAGGCCACTCCAGGTAGACCTTGGCCACCGCCTGCGCCGCCGTTTGCTCAAGCGCCAGGCCGATCTGGCGAGCGCGCGCCACACCGTCGGTGAACCACTGGGCGTCGGCCGCCGGCAGGCCCAGCCGCGCGGGCAGGCCCTGCAAGCGTGCCGGGGCCACGCCCACCGGCGAAAATCCGGCCAGCCAGCGCCCGCATTCAATGCCCGCAGGCGACAGCCGCACCGAAAATTCGGCCCCGGTGATCGGCAGGCCATCCAGCTCGCCGAGCATGGCCGCAAGCGCTTTGGCGGCGCTTTCGCGCCACTGCGGCCAAGGTGGCAGCGTGCTCATGCCGCACCCCGCTGTTCAAATGGCAGGGCCGAGGCCAGCCAGTCGTCGTGGCGCAGCACCGAAAAGCGCCGCTCAAAGGCATCGGACTCTGCGCGCCGCTGGGCCCACTGAAAGGCCCTCAAGCCAAGCCCTGAAGCCCACTCCACTGAGCAGCCATGCAGCCAACGCAGGCCCGAACGAACGGCTACGGGCATGTAACGGCTGGCCAAGTTGTCTTCCAGGCACAGGTAGACCGACACACTGCCCGGATCACCCTGGCGACCACAGCGGCCCGCGAGTTGACGGTCAATGCGCGCCGATTCATTCACTTCGGCAATGACCACATGCAAGCCACCCTGGGCTTCAACGTCGGGGTGCAAGCGAATGTCGGTGCCACGACCGGCCATGTTGGTGGCGATGGTGATGCGGCCGGGTTCACCGGCTAAGGCCACGATGTCGGCTTCCTCTGCGTGGTGCACGGCATTGAGCACCGTCGCTTCAACGCCCTGGCTGAACAACAGCTGGGCCAAAATTTCGCTCGACTCCACACTGCGCACACCAACCAAAACCGCGCGACGGGCTTGTTGCGCTGCGATCACTTCACGCGCCACCGCCCGCCACTTGTCTTGCGTGCTGACCATCAACTGTGCCGGCAACACGCGGGTCAGGCGGGGACGGTGTGTTGGCACGCGCACCACGCGCATGCGGTAGACCTGCCACAACTCATGGACGGCTTCCCACACGGTGCCGGAACTGCCAGACAAGCGGGGGAAGCTGCGGAAAAAAGCCTGAAAACTCATTTGGCTGAGTGCCTCGTTGGGGTCGGTGATCTCCAGCCCCTCCTTGGCCTCTACAGCTTGATGCAAACCCGCGGTGAGGGTGCGGCCAGGGGTCATACGGCCCGTGAATTCATCGAGCAAAACGATTTCACCGTCATCGACGAGGTATTGATGTCCAGCCTGAAAGAAGCAATGGACCTGCAAGGCCTGGCGCAACAGTTCTTCGCGCCTGGGGGCGGGCCGCCACACGGGCGGCAACCGATCGGCCAACGCCGCCAGCGCTTGGATGGCCCCTTGTTTGAGGACCACCGTGCGCGTGCGTGAGAGGCGTTCATAGTCTTGTTGCGGGACCAATTGGGGGGCCAATTGGGCCAACAAAACCACGGCTTCGCTCAAGCCCCGACTGGGGCGGCGTGCCGACAAAATCAGCGGGGTCACGGCTTCGTCGATCAAGACACTGTCGGCCTCGTCCACGATGGCGGTGTGCAAACCCCGCACCAGCAACAATTGGGAAGGCTGGGCGCTGGGCGGCTGGCCCATCCATTGCTGAAACTGCTGCCAATTGGCATCTTGTCCCTGACCTGCGGCCAGTTGGTCGCGCAAATGGTCGGCCAACAAATCTTTGGGGGTGACATACACCACATCGGCGGCATAACGCGTTGGGCGTTGCTCGGCAGGCACCTCGGCATAGACGGATGCCAGGCTCACACCGCAGGCGTCGAACAGCGGGCGCATGGTGTCTGCATCGCGCTCAGCCAAGTAATCGTTGGCGGTGATGACATGGCAGGGACGGCCGCTCCAGCCAGCCAAGACGGCCGCCACCGCCACCGTCAGTGTTTTGCCCTCGCCGGTGGCCATCTCGGCCAACCAGCCTCGGTGCATGGCCAAAGCCCCCATGAACTGAACCGGATAGGGCTGCATGCCCAACACCCGAAAGGCCATTTGGCCCACCAGGGCCAGGGCCTCGACGAGTTGGCCTTTGGCGTGCACCGGGTCACGGCGCAAATTTTCTTTGGCCAAACCCAGGGCTTGAGTGAGGGCCGACTCATCGAGCTGGCGCATCTCGGTGCACAAGCGCGCACAAGCTTGGGCGTCGTGGGACAGCCCTGCGGCCTGGCTGGGGCGGCGCTTGAGCCAGCCTTGGCCGCGGTCCACCCAAGAGTCCAGGCCTTCAGGCAGCTTTTCCAGAGGGCGCAGTTTCTCCAGCACCGCACTGCGCTGGTGCAAGGGTCGCTGGGTGCTGTGGTGCGCGGGGCTCATGGTGGCGCTCATACCCTGAACTTCCTTTGCAGGAACTGCCGCAAGCCACGCTCCCATTGGAACAACAAAGGCGAATGGGGCAAGCTGATGCGCATGGTGCCGACCCGTCCGTGCAACAAACGCAGGGCCTGGGCCTCCTGTCCGTGCAGGTCGGGCATCTCGGCCTGGACCCTGAAAAAGGGTTCCGCCGCTGTCAGACCGTTGGGGTCAGAACTTTGCACAGCAATGTCGCCGCCACCGGCCATGCCCAAGGCTGGCGAGGGCAGTTGGCCCTGCTCAAAGGGCATCACTTCGGTTTGACGGGCCAACACATTGAATTCTTGCTGACCGGCCAAACGAATTTCGGTTTGCAAAACCCCGGCTTCAAACAGATGCGTGCCCACTTGGGGCAGCACGGCCACAAACCGCCAAGCACGCTCATCGACCACCGTGCCCAGGCTGGCGCCTCGCGCCAACCACTGGCCTTGGCTGGATTCGAGCTCGCTGGCGCTCCAAATGCCCGCCACCGGCGCCAGCACCGTCAGGGCCGCTTGTTGCCTGCGCAGTTCAAGCAGCTTTTGTTCCACCGCTTGACGCTGACGCCGCAGGGGCTCCCAATTGGCCACCGCCTGGCTGATGGCTTGCAGCTCTTGCGAGATCAGTTGTTCACGCTGCTGCCGGGCCGATTCGATTTCAAAAACCAGTTCGGGATTGCTCAGGGTGAGCAGCGCTTGACCCGGCTCCACCCAACTGCCCGGGCGCACTTTCAAAGCCACCAGGGCGCCACCACTGTCGCTGTACAGGGCCCTGGACTGCGTGGCTTGCAGCACCCCCTTGACCCTCACTCGGTCGGGCAAGGGCACGGCCGCCAACAGACCCAAACTCAGACCGGTCAGGCCCATGGCCGTCAGCAAGGCGCGGGCGCGCTGATGCTGCAGCTTGGGGCTGGAGGCCAGGTATTTCACGAACTTGTAAAGCGGCAACACCACAATGGTGAAAAACAAAAACCAGGCCAAGGCCACGCCCAAGTCCAGATATTGTTCGGCGATGAAAAAAATGATGGTGGCCATCAAGACCACCCAATACACCAGACTGATGACGCCATACAGCGGCAGCAACAGCGCCTCGTTGGCGGTGCGGGCAGCCGGTTGCGCGGTTTTCAGGCCCAAAATCCAGTATTCGCCCAAGTACTTGAGTTGGTCTCGCGAGCGTTGGAACAAATTGGGCACATCCAAGAAATCCACCAGCATGTGATAACCGTCAAAACGCATCAACGGATTGAGGTTGAACAAGATGGTGGACACGCTGGCCACAAAGATCACGTTGTAAGCCAATGCATTGACCACGCCGGGCGCGGTATGGGCCCAGACCAAGGCCGCCACGGCGGCCACAGCCAACTCGCTGAGCACACCCGAGGCCCCCACCAACAGGCGCTCGTAACGGCTGCGAAACCCCCAGCTGGCCGTGGCATCCATGTAAGGCAGCGGTGCAAACATGAGCAGCATCACGCCCATTTTGTGGACTTCACCGCCATAGCGTTTGCACACAGCGGCGTGGCCAAATTCATGCACCAGCTTCGCCAGCACCAGGCCGATGTAAAGCAAGCCCAAATTGGCCGGTGCCAGCAAGCCCGCAGACTGCTCAAACACTCGGTCCGAGTTGTCCAACAGTGCTTTGCCGCCCCACACCAACAACAGCAGGTACAAACCCACACCCATGGGGCCGAGCAGCCATCGGATCCCAGGCAAGGCACGGTCCAGCCAGCGGTCGGGATCGATCAAGGGAATCTTGATGGACAAAAATCCCATCAACAAGGCCTTGATCTCGCGACCACGGCGTTGTTGGTGACGTTCAAACAAACTGGCCGCTGCGGCACCACGGTCGAACTGGAGCAAATTGGACAGGTGCAACTGACCCAGCAGCTGCACCACTTCTTCTTGAGTCAGCGCCACATCGGGTTGTGTCTCCATCAAGTCGCCCCAGACTTCATCGATGGTGCGCTGGGCGCTCAGTCGGCTCAAAAAAGCATAGGCATCGGCCGTGACACGGAAAAAATCGCTGCCCAAGCTGTCGCGCAGCACGACCCAGTCTTCGCCCCGGAATGTTTGGCGGTGCGCACGCACGCTGCTGCGCAAACACGCACGAACGCCGGCCACGCGATGCCAGGTGTCGCTGTAGGTTCGTCCGCTGGCGCTGTCCATGCTCATAGCCAGAAAAACTCCCGCAAAAACCTGACGGTGCGGTGCGTCAAGACCCAGATCAATGGGCGGTCACCGGCTGACAACTTGGCGCTGCCCCCCATGCCAGGACGCCACCAGGCCGGAATGGGAGACAAGACTTTGGCCCGCGCCAGGTACACACTGCGGCCTTCGCGCAAGGTGGAGGCCGGATCGATGCGTTCCAACTCGATGTCAAAGCGCAGGTCGGGCCGTCCGACCAAGGCGAACTCGCCACGTGTGCCGGGCTTGACCTCGTGGACATCGACCTGGTCAATTTCCAACTCCAAATAGGTGTCGTCGGTTTGGGCCAGTTTGAGCAACAAGTCGCCCTTGCGCAAAGGTGCACCCAGGTTTTTCTTGAGCTCGCCCTCCACCACCACGCCGGCACGGGGCGCGGTCACTTTGGCGTGCGCCAGTTGGTGGCGCACCAGGGCCAAGCGCGAAGCCGATTGGTCCTGACGCGCCAGGTTGATCTGCATCTCGGCCAGTTGTCGGCTGGCTTGGGCTTTTTCGGCTTCTCGGCTGTAACGCATGACATCGGCTTGTGCCATGGATTCTTCAAGCACCAGGTCGCGCGTGTCCAGTTGCACCAAGACTTGACCGGCTTCAACTTTGTCACCCACCTCGACGTTCACGTGCTGCAAATAGCCATCAAAAGGCGCGGGCATGAAGAGCAAATCCTTGCTGCGCAAAGTCAAAGTGGCGTCGACTCGGAATGACCAGGGCAAGAAGATCAAGACCAGCAAGGTCACCAAAGACAGCAGCCCCGCCAATTTCCAGGCGCTTTGCTTGGGTTGCAGGCTTTGTGACAGCCATTTTTGCAGCCTGGATTTGGCGCGTGCGCCCCACCATCGGTCGCTTTGCTGAAGTTGCGCCAAAGGACGCACCACCGTCTGTCCCATCAGGTGCAGCTCCCACAACTCCTCGGGGGTCCACACGCCCTGACGCCTTTCCAGGCACAAAACGCCCTTGACCTCAGTGCCCTCACGCAGCGGCACGCTGGCCAAGGCCGCCACGCCTTGCATCAAGGCGTAGGACTCGTGCGCGCGGTGCACTTGGCGTGACGCCTGTGGCACGGGGTAGACCAAATCGCCCGATTGGTCTGCCGCCTCTTCCATGGCACTTTCCAACGCCCGTGTCAGGTTGGATTGCGGATCGAATTTTTCAATGTGACTGATGGCGGTCAGGCGGACATAAGGCGGGTGCATCCAGCCCAAAGAGACACGGTCGGTGTCAAAACGCACGGCCAGAGCGTTGCACAGCTCGTAGGCACGGTGCAGAAACCGGTCCTGCTGGGACAAGTCGATGGAGAGACGCAAGATTTGGTAGAGCCGCTGCGCATGGGGTTCGGCCGAAAGCGGGTCGTTCGCGTCGCCCAGCACTTGGGCGGTCTGCAGTGCAGAGGTCTCGGCCGATTGCCTGGCATAAGCAGCAGGCACTTGCGCCACGGACTGAGCCCAAGCCTGCCATGGGTTTGAGGACTGCTCTTGGCTCACCGTCAACCAGGCCACCAAAGCAGCGACACGGCTGGCACCCACGGGTGCGTTCGGCAGCGGCATGGCCAACACGGATGCGCCTTGCGCCTTGTGGTTCAAGACGGGTTCACCCGGTTGCGCGTGCTGCAACAGCTGCAAAGCCTCATCGGCATCACTGGGCAGTTCGGGCGCCTGCGCTGGCCATTGGGCCAGGGCTTGCCAAGGCTGTCCCACACCCGAGGACAACAACAAGACGCGCCGCGCACCCAATTGCTGCCCCACGGCTTGGAGGTACTGCTCCCAAAACACCTGCGCTGTGCCTTGCAATGCCACCAGCTCGGCCCACACCGAACTGACAGACGCCGCATCTTGGACTGCTGGGTTCAATCTTTGAGAAGACGCGTTCATGGGCAGACGATCAGAACAACAGTCGGCCACTGATGCCGGGTCGGATGGAACCGTCGGCGTTGTCAAACTCTGCAATCACTTCAATCAAGCCACTGGAGGGGTCGGTGATGGGCGAGACAAACACCACCTTGGCTGAGCGCGTTTGGGATTGCGTGTCTTGCCCCAATTCAATCTTGACGGTACTGCCCAGCTTCAATGAGAGACCTGCACGCGCGGGGACGGTGCCCATGAAGCGCACCCGGCTGATGTCCACCACGGCGATCACGGGCTCATGCGCCCCCACACTTTCACCTGCACGCAGGGCCACCTTGGTGATGACGCCGTCGATGGGCGAACGCAGATGACGCCGCTCAAAGGCCTCTTGCGCCAAGGCCAATTCAACACGCTCACGGTCCTTCGTCGCTTCTATGGCTTTGCGCTCTGCACTCACAGAGCCCAGCGCCATCACCTCGTCCTCCACTTGCTTGCGGGAAACGCCGCCATTGGCCAATAAGGGCTGCAAAGCGTTGACTTGCTCGATCAGTATTTTTTCTTTTTGCTGAAGCTCTTGCAGCCGGGCCTTGTCTTCCACCAAAAGACGTCGGCGCTGCACCTCCAGCTCTTCCAGTGTTCGGTCCAGATGCATCAACAATTGGCCTTGTCGCACCCGAGAGCCTTCGCGGACGTAAACCCCATCAATGCGACCGGCCACGGTCATGCTGAGCTTGACATCGCGCAAGGCTTGTGTGACGCCCACCGCGGCACTCTGCGTTTTCATGGCGCCCTGGTTCAGGGGAGCGGCAGGTTGTGCGACCGCCACCCCCCAGGGCAAAAGGGCCAACACCGTGACCCTAAATATGGACAAGCATGCGTCCATGCTGTTCAAACGCCTCATGATGGCCATCGCTGGAGCAATGTGCCCTGGGCCGACTCCAGCACAACCTGCGCCTTGGCAAAGGCCAGTTGCTGCTCCAGCAGCATCAGTCGCGCGTTCACAGCACGCTCTTCACGCATCAGGATTTCGCGCATTTCACTGCGTCCTGCGGTAAATCGTTTGCGCTCCAATTCCAATTGCTGCTGTTCACGTTTTGCCACCGATTGCCAGTGCGTCCATCGCTCAATGGCACTGGCGCGCATGCTCAGGCTGGTGTCGATGTCGTTGGCAATTTGAACTTCTAGGGCTTTGAGCGCGAGCATCGCGTTTTCACGGCGCAACTGCGCAGCCATCACATCTGCTCGGCCTTGGCGGTTTTCGCCCAAAGGCATCTGCAGTTGCAACCCCACGGTCCAGGTTGGGTTGTCAGCCATGGCGCTGGCGTTCAGGGCTGTTCTGGCGGCGTAGGCCAGTCCGTTTTGACCATAACTGGCCACCAGATCAAGGCGAGGCAAGGCTTGGTTATGGGCATACACCAACTGCACACCCTCCCGTTCGAGCAGTTTTTTCTGCATCAAAAAGTCTGGCCGATTTTCCATGGCCAGACTCAGTGACTCAGAAGCCACTGCATCGCGGATGGTCACCTCTGGCAAAGGGTCGGCGGCACGCCAAACCGGTGCTCCGGCACCGGCCGCTCGCATGAGCAAGGTGTTCAGTCGATTCAAGCGCTCGCGCTCGGCTTGCATGGCTTCACTGAGTCCGGCCTGAAAACGCGACAAAGAGTTTTCGACTTCCCAGACTTCGGTTTCAGGCAAGCGACCCTGGCGTGATAAATCTCGCGCTTGGCTGAGCAAACCCTGACCCGTGCGGATTTTTTCATGGGCTGCGCTCACCCGGTGCTGGGCCAAGACCAGTTCGTAGTAGGCCAATGTGGCATCGGCCACCACACTGGATTCGGTATCGGTCTGGGTGTGCTGGGCCACAGCCAGATCGAGTTGAGCCACCAAACCACGCGCTTGGGTGACCTCGACACCCCCGTCTTTGGCCAAGGGTTGCGTCACCGTCAGGCCCCAAAAAGTGCGGTTGTCTTTGGCCCCTGCAGGGCGATCCGGTTGGGCTTGATTGACGTTGGTGATGAAGCGGGACAGACTGCTTTTGGCTTCGAGTTTGGCGCCCGTCGGCAGCAACTGACTCACGCCAGCCGTGAAATCCTGGCCATCGCGCTGGTAAAAAGAATCGACGGCACCGGGTCTGGACAACCTTTCTTCGTAGGTGCTCGGTTGGCGGTTACGACCATCGGTGGCAGTGACACTGGCAACGGGCTGGAAAGCGGCTGCTGCGCGGTCAATCGCCGTCGCCGCAATGCCCTTTTCAGCGCGCTTGGTGAGAATGTCTTTGTTCAGTTCACGCACTTGTGAGACCAGTGCTTGCAAACTCAGCGTTGAGGGCTTGTCTTGGGCCTGAACCCCAGTGGATGCCGCCGCCAACACAGCGAACAAACACCATGGCAGTGTTCGCCTCCCCCGTGCCTCAGAAAAATTGACCATGCTCTGACCTCTTCGCTCAATTCCATTCAAGATCCACCATGAAATGCCCCTGAGACCGCTTGTTGCTAAGCAGCCATCCGGGCGGTGGTGGCTGCTTATTGCAGGGTATCGGTACCACTCAGAGCGGCAGCCTTTTCGCTGGCCGTTGCGGCTGGTTTTTTCATGGAGGCCAGTCGCTCGATCTGCGACAAGGAAATCAGGTGTGCGTAAATGGCGGGCAGATAGCCTTTTTGACGAATTTCAGCGAATTTGGCATCGCTGAAATTGTTCAGGCGCTCTTCGTTGATGACGTAGCAGCCGGTGATGTTGCGCACCTGGTTGGCCGCGTTGACACGCATGTTCAAGGGGGTCAACAGGTTGTTTTGCACCAGAAATTTGCTGAATTCATGCGTCATGCCGTCCATTTGCTGCAATTCACCCAGGTAACGCTTGACGTTTTCAATCACCTGCGTGGGATTGCCTTGGGCATCAAACATGGGGGCGCCCTCGGTGTCACTGAGCAGTTCGCTGGCTTCGTCCACACAGACAATGAAGCGGTCAGCTTCTGGGGCCTTGGTCAGGGCAAAAGGGTAGCGGCGGATGATGGCGGGGATGTACGATCCAGCCCATTGGCCCTGGCTGTCCACGAACAGGTTTTCACCGGCATCCAAACCCATCAGCGCCACAGGACGGAAATCGTCATTGGCTTTGTCTTCAAGGAAAACCAAGGGGTAGATGGCCGCAGCGCGGGCAAATTCGTGCACAGTCACATAGGCCACATGGAATTTGGACGCAAAACGGAAATCGTTGCTGGTGCGAACTTTTTTGCTGGCGTGACGGTCTTTGTTCACGGGAACGACTTGTTCAAACATATTTTTTCTCCAAGAAAAATTCATCAAAATGCACCTGCGGCTCCTCGTTCGGGGACCCACCTGACATTCCCCCCCTTGCACATGGCTCGGAAATGGCAAAAAACCCCACTAGGGGCTTAGGTTTGGAGATGTTAATTTTGATTTTTATGGCGTTGAAGTCGTCAAATTCGACAAATAACATCACAATCCGACATTTTTTAAAAAATTGATTCAAATACAGTCAAAAAAAGACAATTTTTACAGCGTATGAAATTCACCCGTTCACTGCTTATCGTCCTGGCCATGGTGTTCAGCTTGCTGTCGCAGGCCCAAACCCATGTGCTGGACAGGGACACACCAGATCAACAACGTTTGCAAAATGCGGCCGTGTTGGAAGACACAACAGGCCAGTTGACGCTGGAAGATGTGCGCAGTCCAGCACTGGCAAGCCGTTTTCAAACTTGGGAAGCCGAACGCGGGGAGATCAATTTGGGATTTAGCCAATCGGCGGTGTGGATCCGCATCCCCTTGCAAAGAACCAGCGATGCACCCGCCAACTGGGTTTTGGAGTTGCCTTTTTTCCAATTGAGAACCGTCGATTTTTTTGCCCCCAACCAACCGCCCGTGCGCACTGGCAACGCCTTGGACATTTCGACAAGGCCTTTTTTGTACAGTTTTTATGCATTCCCCGTGCAGATCAGTACCGACTCAGAAGCCTTTTATCTGCGTGTGACCAGCGATCACAGCCTGACGGTGCCTTTGAGCCTGTGGCAAGAGCAGCCGTTTCGTCACCACATTCAAAACAAGTTCATTCTTCAAGCCCTGTATTTCGGTGGATTGATCGCTTTGCTCATCTACAACCTTTTCTTGTGGCTATCGCTCAAGGACCTGCGGTTTTTGCTTTACTCCCTGTTTGTGGGTCATTTTGGTTTGGCCATGCTGGCGGGCAATGGCTTGGGACAGTTGTTCCTGTGGCCCGGTAAAACCGCGTTTGATGGCATTGCGCAATCGGTTTTTTTGAGTTTGGTGGGGTGTTTTTCCATGCTGTTTGCCGACCGTTTTTTGCAAGCGCGTCAACACCTGCCCTGGGCCTCACGGGGTTTGATGCTCTTTGCCAGTTTTTACTTGCTGATGGCCATGGCCTTGCTCAGCACACTGTGGCACGGGCAGTTCAAAGAATGGTTGTTGATGGGCTTGTTTATGGTCGTGCTGCCCACCGGAGGCTGGGTGGCGGTCGCGGGGACCATGATCGTGCGTCGGGGCGAAAAAGGAGCCCGCTTTTTCTTGCTGGCTTGGCTGGTTCTTTGGTCGGGGGCCAGCATCGCCGCCTTGCGATCTTTTGACCTGCTGCCCACCAACACATTCACATCCTACAGCCTGCAAATTTCTTCAGCCATTGAGATGCTGCTCTTGGCCTTGGCCTTGGCCGACATGGTGCACGTCGAACGCAAAAACCGCGAAGCGGCACAACAACAAGCCATCGAAGCCAACCAGCGTCTTTTAGAGAGTGCACGCCTGGCCGAGGAGCGCCTTGAAGGCGCTGTGCAAGAACGGACCGAGCAACTCAAGCTCGCTCTGAGCTCGGAAACCCAATTGCTCAGTCAATACATGCGTTTTGGGGCTTTGATTTCTCACGAATTTCGCAATCCCTTGGGCATCGTCAACAGCCAAATCAGCCTGATTCGCAAAGAGCATGAACTGGGGCAATTGAATTTGGACAAACGACTGCAAACCATCGACAGCGCCACCCGACGGTTGCTTTCCCTGTTTGAAACCTGGCTGCGTGGTGATCGTTTGCAACAAGCCATGCAAGACATGAAGCCGCAACACCTGCCACTGGCGGCATGGCTTCGCGAGTTGATCGACGACCAAACCAGTTACCACGCCAACCACCGCTTGGAGTTGAAAATCAACCGCGTTGTGGGTGATCTCTGGGCAGATGAAAACTTGTTGGAAGTGGCCGTTTTGAACCTGATTGACAACGCGTGCAAATACTCAAATGCGGGCACCAAGGTGCTGGTGGAAACCCTGCAAAAACCAGGATGGGTTGGCATTTGCGTGAGCGACGAGGGGCAAGGGATTGACACCGTGCACCATGAAGCAGTTTTTGAAGACTACTTTCGCGTGGCCTCTGAAAGCACCATCTCCGGCATGGGACTGGGTCTGGCTTTTGTCCGGCGCATTGTCCAAATGCACCACGGAAAACTGGAGCTGCAAAGCGCTGTGGGTCAAGGCAGTCGTTTTTGCCTTTGGTTGCCCCATCAAAACCAGTGACAATCGGGCCCCATGAGCAATTCCAATCCTTTGCACGGACGCATTCTGGTGATCGAAGACGAGGTCGATTTGATGGATGCCATGGTCACTTACCTGAACATGGAAGGCTTCGCAGCCGATGGTGTGAGCAGCCTGAACATGGCCACCCAATGGATGCGCACCCACCAGTTCGATGTGGCAGTGATCGACCTGGGTTTGCCCGATGGCGATGGGATGGTCTGGTTCAAGGAAAACCCCCTGCTGCAAAACAAAGGTGTGATCATCACCACGGCGCGGGGCGAGAGCAGCCAACGCATTGAGGGCATCAAAGCCGGCGCAGATGTGTACTTGGTCAAACCCATTCAGTTGGAGGAGCTGGCCTCTTTAGTCCACAACCTGATGCGGCGGATACGGGCTCAAGCTTCACCCAGCTGGGTCTTGCACCGCATGAACTGGATGCTGCACCATCCTTCTGGCATGCCCCTCAAACTCACCCACTCTGAATTCATGTTCATGCAGGTCATGGCCGAACAAAGTGGCCAAGCGGTGGCACGCCAAGCCTTGGTGACCCGCTTGGGTCATGACCCGCAAACCTATGACTTCAGACGTCTGGAAATTCTGGTCCGCAGACTGCGCAACAAAGCCAAAGAGTTGCTGGGCAGTGACTTGCCCTTGGAAACCGTGCACAAAATTGGCTACGCGTTCACCGCCCCGATCGGATTGGCCTGAGCCGTCACGCCTGCGCTGGTTTACAGGCCTGAGGCCAACCCCCCTTTGAGACCGATGGCCGGGTCAGACCCATTTTTGTTGGCCTCCAGATCAAGCAACTCGGTCATCCCAGCGGGCACATCCACATTCGCCCGCTGTTGCGCTTTGATCAATGGAAACGGCTCAATCGACCCAATGCGTGAAGTCTTGCGAAGGCACCCGTGTGGTCTGGAAAGTATTGACCAGGGCCGTCTCATCGGCATAACCCAGCGACATGCCGCAAACGAGCATTTCGTTGTCACCTGCGCCCACGAACGGCAAGATGATTTTGGAAAAGCCATTCCAGGCCGCTTGCGGGCAGGTGTGCAGTCCACGCGATCGGGCGGCCACCATGAGGCTTTGCAAGAACATGCCGTAGTCGAGCAAACTGCCCCGACCCATCACTTTGTCAATGGTGAACATCAGACCCACGGGAGCATCGAAAAAACGGAAATTTTTCTGGTGCTGGGCATGCATCAAGGCCTTGTCGCCCTTGCCGATGCCCAGTACGCCGTACAAGCCAAAGCCGCATTCGCGGCGTCGGTCGATGTAGGGGCTGACCCATTTTTCGGGGTAGTAGTCATACGACTCGGCGGAGTCCGCGGCCAGCGCCGGGTTGGCGCTGATGGCATCGTGCGCGGCGCAGGTTTTGGCCACCAACTCGTCGCGTTTGGCGCCTTGCAGCACATACACCTTCCAGGGCTGGGTGTTGGTGCCACTGGGCGCGCGGGCGGCGATGTCCAGCACCTCTTGCAGCACAGCGCGGTCCACCGGCTTTGGCAAATAAGCGCGGGCCGAGAAGCGGCTCAGGATGGCGGCCTCCACGCTGGCCGGGTCGTTCACCCGGGTGCTGACTTGGGGTCCGGTGTTCATCATGTCAATGTCTCCAAAAATGTTTTGAGTGCGGGCGGCAGGGGCACAGGGCGGCGGGTTTCGCGGTCCACGTACACATGCACAAAGTGGCCTCGGGCTGCGGTCAGGTCTTCGCCTTGGGCAAACAGACCCACCTCGTAGCGCACGCTGGATGTGCCCAGCTTGGCCACACGGATGCCTGCGTCAACGCTTTGCGGAAAGGCCAGCGGCGCGAAGTAAAAACACTGGGTTTCCACCACCAAGCCAATGGTGCTGCCCCCATGGATGTCGAGCACGCCACGCTCAATCAGCGTGGCATTCACGGCGGTGTCGAACCAGCTGTAGTACACCACGTTGTTCACATGGCCATACACATCGTTGTCCATCCAGCGGGTGCTGATGGCGCGAAACGCTTTGTAGCTGCTGCGGGCGTCCGGCTGGGGTTTGGCTGTGGAAGAAACTGGGGTGTTCATCGCCCGAGATTGTGCCAGCGTTGCCAATAGCCCAAGGCCACGTCCCAGGTCTGCATTTGCACCTGCACCGTGGTCTCGATGTCGTGACCATAGCCACCGCCCATGCACAGCACCACCGGCAGGCGGCGCTGCCAGGCCCAGTCCAACACCACCCGGTCGCGCGCCTGCATGCCGTCCATCGTCAATTTGAGGCGTCCCAGGCGGTCGCCCTCGTGCGGGTCAGCCCCGGCCAGGTAAATCACCAGTTGCGGATCAAAGCGGTCTTGCAGGGTTTGCAAGGCCTGGTGCAAGGCGGCCAAGTAGGGCTCGTCGGTGCAGCCGTCGGGCAGGCCCACGTCCAGGTCACTGGGCTCCTTGCGGAACGGGAAGTTCTTTTCGCCGTGCAGCGACAGCGTGAACACGCTGGGGTCGTTTGCAAATACATGCGCCGTGCCGTTGCCCTGGTGCACATCCAGGTCGATCACCGCCACCTTCAAGGTCTGGCGCTGGTGCCGCCAGGCCTCGGCCTGCATCAGACGGGCCGTCACCGCGATGTCGTTGAACACACAAAAGCCCCCGCCCTTGTGCGCATAAGCGTGGTGCGTGCCGCCCGCCAAATTACCCGCCACCCCGTGGGCCAAGGCATCCCGGGCGGCGGCCACCGTGGCCCCGACCGAGCGGCGGGCCCGCTCGGCCATGGCCAAACTCCAAGGGAAACCGATCTCGCGCTGCACCGCAGCATCGAGACTGCCGGTGGCCACACCCTGGATATAAGCGGGGGTGTGCACCAGCGCCAGCTCGCCGTCGCTGGCTGCCGGGGCCTCGCGCAGGACCACGGCGGGCAGCTCTTGCGTCAGGCGATCGCGCAGACGGCTGTATTTGCGCATCGGAAAGCGGTGGCCTTCGGGCAAGGGCAATACAAAGTGGTCGGCGTAGTAAGCGTGCATGGGATGCTCTGGTGGGGCCCTGATTCTAGAAAACCCTCTCTAAACTGAGCCGCGAGTGGGCGCATCCCCTTGCAACACCCCATGGAAACCCTATACTTCAACCCATGCTGCACTGCAACAAAGTTGTACGGCCCCGGCCAGTTACGGCGCAGTCTTCTTGCAACCAAACTTTTATCTGGAGCCCCTCATGATGACACCCGAACAAATCGCTGCCGCGCACAAAGCCAACGTGGAAACCCTGTTTGGCCTGACCGCCAAAGCCTTCGAAGGCGTTGAAAAAATGGTTGAACTGAACCTGAGCGCCACCAAAGCCGCTTTAAACGAGTCCGCCAACAACACCCAAGCCGCTCTGAGCGTGAAAGACGCCCAAGAGCTGATGGCGATGCAAGCCAACCTGTTTCAGCCCTTGGCTGAAAAAACAGCCGCTTACAGCCGCCACCTGTACGACATCGCGTCGGGCACGGGCAGCGAGTTCACCAAGGCCTTCGAAGCCCAAAGTGCCGCCGCGCAAAAGCAGTTCGCCAGCCTGGTGGACAGCGCCGCCCAAAACGCCCCTGCCGGCTCCGAACAAGCCGTGGCCATGATGAAGGGTGCCGTGACCGCCGCCAACGCCGCATTCGAAACCGTGCAAAAAGCCGTCAAGCAAGCCACCGAACTGGCCGAGTCCAACCTGACTGCGGTGGCGCAGACGGCTGCCCCCAAAGCTGCCAAGAAAAAGTAATTTTTTAACCGGCAGGCTTTGCAAGCCTCTGCCGCTTGTTTTTGCCAGTTGTCTCCTCGGGTCTCTTTGAATTTCATCTGGGAAACAGGGATCCGTTAAAGGGCCGATCGCAAGATCGGCCCTTTTTTTGGCTAGGCTTTGTCCTCTCGCGTCGTTTGACCCGGTGTCCCATGACTTGATCGGGGACCCCAGTCCGTTCACCGCCCCTCTTCAAACTGGGCCAAACGCACTTTCAAAGCGGGCAAAGCCGCCCGCATCGCCACCCGCCCGGCTTCAATCGATCGCAAACGGGCGCTGAAATCGGCGCTTTTGATGCCAGCCAAAACGGGCCGAATCACCAGATCGGCCTCTTTGAGCGCCAGGGTGTTGATGCTTTTGCCCATGATGGCAAAGGTCTGCATCAAAATCTGGAAGGTGTCTCCATAGGGGTTGCCCTCCGGGTCGCTGGAAATGTCCACCGCAATCACAAAGTTGGCCCCCATTTCACGCGTCTGGCGCACCGGCACAGGCGACACCAGGCCCCCGTCCACGTACTCACGATCGCCCAACCGAACCGGTTGAAACACCGCTGGCACCGCACTCGACGCCCGCACCGCCGCGCCCGTGTTGCCCCGCCGGAAGGTGATCGCCTGCCCGCTGCCCAAATCGGTGGCCACAATGCCCAGCGGTATTTGCATCTGTTCCATGGTTTTGCCGCCCACCTGGGTGTTCACGTACTTGGCCAAGGCCTCGCCACGCAAAGCACCCCGGTTCAAAATCGGCAGCATCCAGTCGGTGATTTCGGCCTCCTGCATGGACTCGGCCACACGCACCAGCTCGGCAGGCGTTTTGCCGCTGGCGTACAAGGCGGCCACCAAACTCCCCGCCGATGTGCCGGCCACATGGCTGGGCCTGAGCCCCGCCTCCTCAAGCACCTGAATCACGCCCACATGGGCAAACCCACGCGCCGCGCCGCCACCCAGCGCCAGCCCCAGCCGAACCTCTCGCCGCTCGGCCGCAGGCGGGCTGGGTTCTTGCGGCTTGCTGGACGGCAAGCTGCCGCAGCCCGTCAAAACCACCAGTGTCAACACCAAACCGAACCGCTGCCCCAATCGCCGGAGCCCACCACCCGCCCTGGCTGACCCTGCGGATTCGACCCGCAAGCCATGGCTTATCCCTTGCACTGTTTGCATGTATTCCTCAAATCTTATTGATAACGATTCGCATTTGGCTTAAACTTTGACCATTCACCCCAGCAGTACCAGAGAAACCATGACACCGTCCAAAACCCTGTTGAGCATCACCTGCCTCCTGAGCGCCGCATCGGCCCTGGGGCAAGATAAAGTGCTGAACATCTACTCTGCCCGGCATTACCCCACCGATGAAGTCATGTACAGCGACTTCACCAAAGCCACGGGCATCAAGATCAACCGCGTGGATGCCGATGATGCCGGTATTCTCGCCCGACTCAAGGCCGAGGGCGCAGCCTCCCCGGCCGACGTGATCTTGCTGGTCGACGCCGCCCGGCTGTGGCGCGCCGAGGTCGATGGCCTTTTCTTGCCCATCAAGTCCGCCAAACTCGACGAAGCCATTCCCGCCAACCTGCGGGCCAAACCCGCCGACAACGGTGGCACGGCCTGGTTTGGCCTGTCCACGCGGGCGCGCGTGATCGTGTACGACAAGCTCAAGTTCAACAAAACCGATGTGGACGGCTACGAGAAACTGGCCGATGCCAAACTCAAGGGCAACCTGTGCATCCGCAGCGGCTCACACCCTTACAACCTGAGCTTGTTTGGCGCCATGACCGAGCACCTGGGTCCGCAAAAAACCGAAGCCTGGCTCAAAGGTCTGGTGGACAACATGGCGCGCAGTCCCAAAGGCGGCGACACGGACCAAATCAAAGGCGTGGCCTCGGGTGAATGCGGCGTGGCTGTCACCAACACTTATTACCTGGCCCGCATGATGCGGTCGTCCAATCCTGCCGACAAAACCGTGGCCGAAAAAGTCGGTGTGGTCTTCCCCAACCAATCGAGCTGGGGCACGCACATGAACGTGGCCGGCGGCGCTGTGGCCCGCCATGCCAAAAACACCGACAACGCGGTCAAATTTTTGGAATACCTGGCCAGCCCCGCTGCACAAAACCACTTTGCCAACGGCAACAACGAGTGGCCAGCCGCCAAAGGCGTGAGCTTTGACAACCCGGCCCTCAAAGCCATGACGGGTGGCAACTTCAAAAGCGAGTTGCTGCCGATCAGCGCCGTGGGCATGAACCAGATCAAGGTGCAGCAGATGCTGGACCGGGTGGGCTTCAAGTGACGTCCGATATCACAGGAACTTGACGCGCGCGATCAAGGCCTCAAGGCTGACTTGCGGCGTCAGCAGGCTGCCCTGGGCACCAGAGCCCACCACCACGCCCATGCCCGCCACCGGGGCCAGACTGTCCAGCTGAAAACGCCCCACACCAGGTGTTTGGCGGATGAAGCATTTCTCGTCAAAGTACAGCCGGTCGCCGTTGGCATCGATCTCGTCGCTGTCAACCGTCTCAAAGCCAATCAACGCGCGCACCCCGGCCAAGTCACCGCCGCCCTCGACGGCAGTGAGGGTCTTTTGGGAAGGATCAATCAGAAAACACGGCATGGTCAAACTCCTGCTTCACAAGAAAAAAGGGCAGCTTAAGCCAGTTCGGCTTCGGCTGGGGTCTGCGCCACCGGGGTAGCCACAGAAGCGGCCGGGGTACGGATCAGGTGGTCAAAGGCGCTCAAGGCCGCTTTGGCACCTTCACCCGCAGCGATCACGATCTGCTTGAAAGGCACTGTGGTGCAGTCGCCCGCTGCAAAAACGCCGGGCACATTGGTGTGGCCTTTGGCGTCCACCACGATCTCGCCGAATTTGCTCAGCTCAACCGTGCCTTTGAGGAACTCTGTGTTGGGCACCAGGCCAATTTGCACAAACACACCTTCCAACTCGACCCAATGGTCATCGCCAGTGGTGCGGTCTTTGTAGCGGATGCCGTTGACTTTGCCGCCATCGCCCGTGATTTCGGTGGTCTGCGCGTGGGTGTGGATGGTGACGTTGGGCAGGCTCTTGAGCTTGGCCACCAGCACCGCATCGGCCTTGAGCTGGTCGGCAAACTCGAACACCGTGACGTGCTTGACGATGCCCGCCAAGTCAATGGCCGCTTCGATACCCGAGTTGCCGCCACCGATCACGGCGGTGCGCTTGCCCTTGAACAGCGGGCCGTCGCAATGCGGGCAATAGGCCACGCCCTTGTTTTTGTACTCGGCTTCGCCGGGCACGTTGACGTTGCGCCAGCGGGCACCGGTGGACAAGATCACGGTGCGCGCCTGCAAGGTGCCGCCATTCTCCATCTTGACCTGCACCAAACCACCGGTTTCGGTGGCGGGGATGATTTGGGCGGCGCGCTGCAGGTTCATGATGTCCACGCCGTACTGACGCACCTGCGCTTCGAGCGCAGCGGCAAACTTGGGGCCATCGGTCTCCAGCACCGAGATGTAGTTTTCAATGGCCATGGTGTCGTTGGTCTGGCCACCAAAACGCTCGGCGGCCACACCCACGCGGATCCCTTTGCGGGCGGCATACACCGCAGCGGCGGCACCCGCAGGGCCACCGCCGACGATCAGCACTTCATAGGGTTCTTTGGCGTCGAGCTTGGCGGCGTCGCGCTCACCGGCTTTGGTGTCGAGCTTGGCCACAATTTCTTCCACACTCATGCGGCCTGAGCCGAACACTTGGCCGTTCAAAAAGACCATGGGCACCGCCATGATCTGGCGCTCTTGCACCTCTTTCTGAAAAGCGCCGCCTTCGATCACCACGGTTTTGACCTGCGGATTAACGATGGCCATGAGCGACAAGGCCTGCACCACGTCGGGGCAGTTGTGGCAGCTCAGGGACATGTAGACCTCGAAATTGAAGTTGCCTTCAAGGGCCTTGATGCTGTCAATGACGTCGGCCTCGACCTTGGGGGGATGACCACCGGTCCAGAGCAGGGCCAAGACCAAAGAAGTGAACTCGTGGCCCAAAGGCAAACCGGCAAAACGCACGCCTTGCGTTTGACCTTCACGCGCCACCACAAAAGACGGCTTGCGGGCATCGTTGCCTGTGGTGTCCAAAGTGACTTTGTCCGACAGGCCCACGATGGTCTCCAGCAGGCTCTTCATTTCGGTGCCGGTCTCGCTGTCGTCCAACGAGGCGATCAGGCGGATCGGCTGGCGCAGCAAGGCCAGGTATTGCTTCAATTGGGCTTTGAGGGTGTCGTCGAGCATGGTGATCTCCGGTTTTCAGGGGGCAGTGAACTTGGACCCGCACTTGTGGCGCAGGCCAGGGAACAGGGGAAATTGGGGTGAATTTGGGCGAATTGGGGGGGGCATGCGTTGAGCGCAAGGCACGCAGGCTTGTGGCCCGCATGCGTTGAACTCAGCGCCCTGACCAGCAGGGCACCCGAGATTTAGATCTTGCCGACCAGGTCGATGGAAGGAGCCAAAGTCTTGGCGCCTTCTTTCCACTTGGCGGGGCACACTTGGCCGGGGTTGGCGGCGGTGTACTGGGCGGCTTTGAGCTTGCGCAGGGTCTCGGACACGTCGCGGGCGATCTCGTTGGAGTGCACTTCGGCGGTCTTGATCATGCCTTCGGGGTTGATGATGAAGGTGCCGCGCAATGCCAGGCCTTCTTCTTCAATGTGCACGCCAAAAGCGCGTGTCAGGGTGTGTGTCGGGTCGCTAACCAAGGGGAACTTGGCCTTGCCCACAGCAGGCGATGTCTCGTGCCAGACTTTGTGCGAGAAGTGGGTGTCGGTGGTCACGATGTAGACCTCGGCTCCGGCTTTTTGAAACTCGGCGTAGTTGTCGGCCGCGTCTTCGATTTCTGTGGGGCAGTTGAAGGTGAAGGCGGCGGGCATGAAAATCAGCACAGACCATTCGCCCTTGAGGGTTTCGTTGGACACCTGCACAAACTTGCCGTTGTGGAAGGCCTGGGTTTTGAAGGGCTGGACTTGGGTATTGATCAAAGAGGACATGGTCATTTCCTTGGGGTGGTTTAAAAAAACTATCGAATGAGAAAACTCATTGGTCGCAATCATAATGCAACCTAGGGTTTCTACTCATGAGTAGTTCCTATCGACCCCATAGAAAAAAGCTTTCCGATCAAGCCTTTCGATTGATTTTTTCACTTCCCTGTGCCAGCCCCATGGCCAAAACCAGCCAGGCCATTATCCAGGCCGCACCGCCCCAAGGCACCAGCGCGCGCAAGGCATGCATCCCCAACACGTGCCGTGCATAAAGGTTGAAGCTGAACAAAAGCAAACCCAGCAGCATGAGCCAGCCCGCCGCCTGCAGCCAACGCGATGCCCCAAAGACCCGCAACGCCAGCCCGGTGAACAACAAACCCAGCGAGTGAAATTGCTGTTGGCTCAAAGCGTTTTGCACCGCCGTGGGCATGCCCCCGGCAAACACCGGCAAATGCGCAAAGGCGGCGCTGAACACCACGCTGGTGCAGGCACTGAACGCCCCCAGCGCCAGAAACCAGCGGGCCGACAGGAGCCAGACTTGTGGCGAGGAAACAGCGGCATTAACAGAAGACGGGCTGGACATGGAGAGGCGGGTCAAAAGGTGGAAAGAGCAACCCGCGCATTGGAGCATGACTTTGTGCGTCCGATTTGATTTTCATCAGACACTGGCCGCACGCCTGAGTGCACAGTGAAGCGTCAACACCAACCCAAGGGAGCACCATGAAACTGCTGATCGATTTGTTTTCCACCGACTACGGCCTGATGAGTTTGGTCGTGATCGTGGTCATGCTGCTGATGGGCGCTTTTTTCTTGCGCATGTTTTTGCACAAGATGAACCACAACGAATGACCGCTCACACCCGCGGCCTGCGCTCACCCCCTGTCCGCACGCCAGGCGACAGCACCACCTGCCACAACGGGTTGTCGCTGGCCCGGAAGGTGCCCGCGCAGCACATCAAGCCGCAGCGCCACGGGCGGTAAAAACAGACGGTTTGCCCTTGGGCCCTACCTTGCCAAAGGGCATAATTGACGTTGACGTAACGTCAACCACATGCAGGAGCAACACATGGACATTCAAGACAAGGTTTTCATCGTCACCGGCGGCGCATCGGGCCTGGGCGAAGGCACAGCGCGCATGCTGGCGGCCAACGGCGGCCAGGTGGTGATTGCCGACATGCAGGCTGAAAAAGGCGAAGCGATTGCCAAAGAACTGGGCGGCGCTTTCGTCAAATGCGACGTGAGCAACGAAACCGATGGCCAGGCCGTGGTGGCCCAGGCCACGTCCATGGGCAAGCTGGTGGGTCTGGTCAACTGTGCAGGTATTGCCCCCGCCGAAAAAACCGTGGGTAAAAACGGCGCACACAACCTGGCCGTTTACACCAAGACCATCATGGTCAACCTGGTGGGCACCTTCAACATGATCCGCCTGGCCTCGGAAGCGATGTGCAAAAACGAACCCGAAGCCACCGGCGAGCGCGGCGTACTCATTTCAACCGCCAGCGTGGCCGCTTATGACGGCCAGATTGGCCAAGCCGCTTACGCCGCATCCAAAGGCGGCATCGTCGGCATGACCCTGCCCATTGCCCGCGACCTCTCGCGCAACGGCATCCGCAACATGACGATTGCCCCCGGCATCTTCGGCACCCCCATGCTGTTTGGCATGCCGCAAGAAGTGCAAGACGCCCTGGCCGCCGGCGTGCCCTTCCCCAGCCGCTTGGGCACCCCGCAAGACTACGCCAAGCTGGCCAAGCACATCATCGAAAACGACATGCTCAATGGCGAAGTCATCCGGTTGGACGGCGCGATTCGACTGGCTCCGAAGTAAGCCCCCAGCAGGCCCACTGAATCAGGCAGCCATGCCCATCCAACTCAAGGCGAACCACGCCGCGATGTACGCGCTCGTGAAGGTCAGCACCCCCGGTATGGCAACCTGACCTGCCATCCGCTCAGCCAAGATGCCCGCCACTGGGATGAATTGCTGAGCGTGAACGGCCAAAAAATGCGCGGGGCGCAAGTCTTGCCAAGTGTGCCAACCCACCACCGGCCAGCCCACGCCAGCTGGCGGTTGTTTGCCGCCCAACATGAAACCGCTCACGGTGGACAACACAAAGGTCAGGGCCAAGCCCAAAAGCACCGTCAAGAGGGTGGGTGTGAGCACCGCTCCCCCCAAAGCTTTCCAAATGACCCACGCCAGCCAGGCTTGCGATGCCACCAAGCCCACCGCGGCAACAGCCATCAGGCCAAACAAAATCGCCCGCAAAGGGTCGGTGGTGTTGTAGTGCGAGCCCTCACCGTGCGCAGCTTGGTAAGTGATGTACACCACCTCAAACAAAGAGGTGACGATGATCAAAGCAGCGATCCACTGAAAGCTTTGACCCTGGCCCACCTTGCCAGGCACCAGCATGGTCAACCAGACGGTGGTCAAGGCAAACAGTGCCGTCCCCGCCATGAACTTCATCGGCTTGGCCCAGATGCCCACCTCCCGCAGTGTGCGCACATCAACCCAAGACAAGGCCAAGGTGGGCAGCAGAACCAAGGCCATCAAGACACCGTATCCACAGAGTATTTTTTGTGCCGTGCTCAGCCCCGACCAAGCCAGTACGGAGCCGCCCAGGCTTTCAGCAAACGGTAAAGACGACATGTCGACCCCTTCCATGTTGAGACCGTCTGCTATTGTCCTTGATTGATCCGGCGCTCGAACACGCTGATTTTGCGATCCACCCTGACATGGGTTTTGCCAGCCGCCCCACTCCCGCATTGTTCCGACTGGCCCGGCAGTCGGGCGAAATGGAGGCCCAGCGGCTTTTGCCGCAACTGAAGGTGGCGCTGCACAACGCACACAAGTTCTGAACAAAAACCAAATTTGGACTATATTCAGGCCCAGTCCCATCACCGGTTGAAACCATGAGCCTGTCCACGCAAATCAAGCCGATCTCTTACCTCAAGAGCCATGCCGCTGAGATTGTGAAAGACTTCGCCACCAACCCGGAGCCCCTCATCATCACCCAAAACGGCGAAGCCAAGATGGTGGTCATGGACATTGCTGAGTACGAAAGGCAGCAAGAAACCTTTGCGCTGCTCAAATTGGTGTCCATGGGTAAGAAAGAGTCGGCGCAGGGGCGCGTCACCGACGTGGACGCCTTTTTTGCCGAGATGGATCAACAGCCATGACACGGCGCATCCAAATTCTGGATGCCGCCAAGCCAGACTTTCGGGACATTCAGCCCTACGTCATCACACGCTTTGGCGCCACCGTCTGGCAAGAGGTCAATCAAGAATTCAAAAACACCCTGCGTGACATCGGCGAACACCCCGAAAGTGGCACGCCGCTTGAGGAGCTTCGGGCCCTGGGTTTGCCCCAATTCAGACAACGCCTGGTTCGCCAAACCCGAGTGATTTATGAGTTTGACGACCAGACCGTGCTGGTTCACCTGTTCATCCACACCCGGCGTCATTTCAGAACCCATTTGCAGCAGCGTGTTTTAAGGGCCTGAAGCAGTACGGCGCCTGTGCAGACCAGTCCGAGAACGCCACCCATCCAAAAGCGGCTTATGACCTCCAACCTTGCAGCTTTACGTCTTACGCTGGTATTGACCAGTGTCTCTCTCTTGAATGCCTGTGCGACCTGGCCAGCATTTCAAGCACCCGTCAACGCCCTGCGCTACAGCGTGCCCGATCAGGCCACGCAACCCGAAGCGGCCAGCGGCAACACCAGCAAACCCGGCTGGGCCTTCACGCGCCAGGCCGTGGCCGCGACCAACCCACTGGCCACCGATGCCGGTCACCAGGTGTTGCGCGCCGGCGGCTCGGCGCTCGATGCCGCCATTGCGGTGCAGATGGTGTTGGGCCTGGTGGAGCCGCAGTCGAGCGGCATTGGCGGCGGTGCGTTTTTGCTGCACTTTGATGGCCAAAAAGTCACCGCGCACGACGGGCGCGAGACCGCCCCCGCTGGCGCACGCGGCGACATGTTTCTAGACCAGGGCCAACCGCTGCCCTTCGCGGACGCGGTGCAAAGCGGCCATTCGGTGGGCGTGCCCGGCGTGGTGCGCATGCTGGAAGCCGCCCACCGCCAGCACGGCCGCCTGCCTTGGGCGCAGTTGATGGCGCCTGCCATCACGCTGGCCGAGCAAGGCTTTCGGGTCAGCCCCCGTTTGCACAGCTTGCTGCAAGCCGATGCGCTGCTCAAAAAAGACCCGCTGGCCCTGCGCTTTTTCTACCAAGCCGATGGCCAAGCCTGGCCCGTGGGCCATGTGCTGCGCAACACCGAATACGGCCATGTGTTGCGCCGCATTGCCGAGGGTGGCAGCCGCGCCCTGCACGAAGGGCCGGTGGCCCAGGCCATGGTGGCCCGCACGGCGCAAGCACCGCGCCCCGGCACCCTGAGCCTGCAAGACCTGGCCAACTACCAACCCCGCATGCGCGAGGCCCTGTGTTTTGACCACACCGCCTCAGCTCGGGCCTACCGCATCTGCGGCTTCCCGCCACCGTCATCGGGCCAGATCGCCATAGGCCAAATTTTGGGCATGCTGGGCCACACCCAGCCCCAAGGCCCCGAGTTGGCAGGCAGCCTGCCCGCACCCGACTGGCTGCACCGTTACACCGAAGCCTCGCGCCTGGCGTTTGCCGACCGGGCGCAGTTTGTGGCCGACCCTGAATTTGTGAGCGCCCCCGCAGGCGACTGGCGCAGCTTGCTGGCCCCCGGCTACCTGCGCGAACGCAGCCAGCTGATCGGTGTCCAGGCCATGAAAGCGGCCCCAGCGGGCCAGCCCGGTGGCCAAACGACCAGTTTTGCCCCCATGCCCCCACAAACCGAATACGGCACCAGCCACATCAGCGTGGTCGATGCACAAGGCCGCGCCGTGGCCATGACCACCACCATCGAAGCCGCCTTTGGCTCGCGCCGCATGGTGACCACCGACCCGACTCGCCCCGGCGGCTTTTTGCTCAACAACGAGTTGACCGATTTCAGCCTCGCCCCTGCCGACGCGCAGGGCCGCCCCATCGCCAACCGGGTCGAGCCCGGCAAACGCCCGCGCTCGTCCATGTCGCCCACCCTGGTGTTTGACCAAGCCACAGGCCAGTTGCTCATGAGCGGCGGCAGCCCCGGGGGCGCGGCCATCATCCACTACACGGCCAAGCTGCTCACGGGCACACTGCACTGGGGCCTGAACGCGCAGCAAGCGATTGACCTGCCCAATTTCGGTACGCTGGGTGGCCCCACTTTTTTGGAAGCCCAGCGTTTTGACCGCAGCACCGTGGACGCCCTGAAAGCGCGCGGCCACGAGGTGCGCGAAATGGACATGACCAGCGGCCTGCAGGCGATCGAGCGCACCCCCAAAGGCTGGTTTGGCGGCGCCGATGCCCGGCGCGAAGGCGTGGTGCAGGGCGACTGAGCTTCAGTCGCGCAAGCGACCACACGCAGGCAGCGGCTCAGGTTTGCCCTCTTGCCAGTTCACGCCGCTTCCATTGCAATGGTCACACCCATTCCAACAGGAGCCCTTTGTGAACACCCCAGGCACCAGCCGTCGCACTTTTGTACAAGCATCCGCCGCCGCCGCGGTCACGGTGACCTTCCCCAACTTGGCCCAAGCCCAGGCCTTTCCGGCCAAACCCATCAAACTGATCTGCCCCTGGCCTGCAGGCGGCTCCACCGATGCCGTGATGCGCGCTTTGGCCGAAAGCGCCTCCAAAGCGCTGGGCGTTCAAGTGATCGTCGAAAACAAACCCGGCGCCAGCGGCATGATGGGCCCCAATGAGCTGGTGCGTGCCCAGCCCGACGGCTACACCCTGTCGCAAATCACCATCGGCGTGGCGCGTTTGCCGCACATGCAAAAAATGCAGTTCGACCCGCTCAAAGACTTCACCTACATCGCCTGCCTGACCGGCTACACTTTTGGCGTGGTGGTGCGGGCCGACTCGCCCATCAAGTCGATTGCCGACTTGGTGGCCTTTGCCAAAGCCAACCCGGGCAAGTTCACCTATGGCTCCACGGGCAACGGCACCACACCGCACCTGGCCTTTGCCGAATTCGCCAGCAAAGCCAAGATCGACGTCACCCACATTCCCTTCAAAGGCAGCGCCGATGGCGTGCAAGCGGTCTTGGGCGGCCATGTCATGTCGCACAGCGACGCCACCGGCTGGGCCCCACAGGTCGAAGCGGGCACCATGCGCCTGCTGGCCACCTACGGCAGCAAACGCACCAAGCGCTGGCCCAACGTGCCCACGCTCAACGAACTCGGTTTCGACACCGTGTCCGACTCGCCCTTTGGCATCGGTGGCCCCAAGGGCATGGACCCGGCCGTGGTCAAACGCCTGCACGACGCCTTCAGAAGCACGCTGCAAGACCCGGCCGTCATGGCCAGCTTCGACAAATACGACCAATCGGTGATCTACATGGGCACCGAGGAATACACCCAGTTCATCCGCAACACCTTCCAGTCCGAAAAAGCGACCATCGAGCGCCTGGGCCTGGCCATGAAAACCTAAAAAAGGCCATAGCGTCACGCATCCTGTTCATGAGACGACAGGATGCACACCCCCCAAAAAAACGGCAGCCTCGGCTGCCGTTTTGCATGGATGCCGGATCACGTCCGGCATGCGCCATCAATACGCCTGGCCCAACTGACCCAAGATGGCGGGGTTCTCAAGCGTGGAGATGTCTTGCGTGATCGCTTCGCCTTTGGCCAGCGAGCGCAGCAGGCGGCGCATGATCTTGCCGGAACGGGTCTTGGGCAAGTTTTCGCCAAAGCGGATGTCTTTGGGCTTGGCGATCGGGCCGATTTCCTTGGCGATGTGGTCGCGCAATTGCTTGGCAATCGCCTTGCCTTCTTCCCCGCTTGGCAGCGAGCGCTTGAGCACCACGAAGGCGCAAATGGCTTCACCGGTGGTGTCGTCGGGGCGCCCCACCACGGCGGCTTCGGCCACCAGTTCGGTGCAGCTGACCAAGGCCGATTCGATTTCCATCGTGCCCATGCGGTGACCCGACACGTTCAGCACGTCGTCGATGCGGCCGGTGATGGTGAAGTAACCGGTTTTCTCGTCACGGATCGCGCCGTCGCCCGCCAGGTAGTACTTGCCCTTGAAGTCTTCAGGGTAGTAGCTCTTCTTGAACCGCTCAGGGTCGCCCCAGATGTTGCGGATCATGGAAGGCCAGGGGCGCTTGACCACCAAAATGCCGCCTTGGCCATCGGGCATGTCTTTGCCGGTTTCGTCCACAATGGCCGCTTGGATGCCGGGGAAGGCCAGCGTGCAAGAGCCGGGCACCATGGGTGTGGCACCAGGCAGCGGCGTGATCATGTGGCCACCCGTCTCGGTTTGCCAGAAGGTGTCCACAATCGGGCAATTGCTGCCGCCCACATGCTTGTGGTACCACTCCCACGCAGCGGGGTTGATCGGCTCGCCGACCGAACCCAACAAGCGCAGGCTCGACAAGTTGTAGCTCTTGGGGTGCACGGCGTCGTTGGCTTCCGCGGCCTTGATGAGCGAGCGGATGGCGGTGGGCGCGGTGTAGAAGATCGAGACCTTATGGTCCTGGATCATCTTCCAAAAACGCCCAGCATCGGGGTAAGTGGGCACGCCCTCGAACACGATCTCAGTCCCACCCAAAGCCAGAGGGCCGTAGGTGATGTAAGTGTGGCCCGTGACCCAGCCGATGTCGGCGGTGCACCAGAACACGTCGTCGGCTTTCAAGTCGAAGGTCCATTGGGTGGTCAGGGCGGCGTGCAGCAAATAGCCGCCGGTGCTGTGCTGAACGCCTTTGGGTTTGCCGGTGGAGCCCGAGGTGTAGAGCAAGAACAGGGGGTGCTCGGCACCTACCCACTCGGGCTCGCAGGTGGTGGCTTGTTGGTCGGCCAGCTCGGCCAACCACAGGTCACGGTCTGCGGTCATGGCGATGTCGGCGCCCGAGCGCTTGACGACCAAGACATTCTGGATGGCGCCGCAACCGCCCAAGTTGATGGCGTCGTCCACGATGGATTTGAGGGGCAGCAACTTGCCACCGCGCACCTGGTTGTCGGCAGTGATCACGGCCACCGCACCGGTGTCTTCGATGCGGTCGCGCAGCGACTGGGCTGAAAAACCACCAAACACCACCGAGTGGGTCGCGCCGATGCGGGCGCAGGCCTGCATGGCCGCCACACCGTCGATCGACATCGAGATGTAGATGACCACGCGGTCACCCTTTTTGATGCCCAAGCTTTTGAGCGCGTTGGCGAATTGGCAGGTCTTGGCCAGCAGCTGGCTGTAGGTGACCCGGGTGACTTCGCCGCCGTCGGCTTCAAAAATGATGGCCGTCTTGTCGCCCAGGCCTTTTTCGACGTTGCGGTCCAGGCAGTTGTAGGACGCGTTCAGCGTGCCGTCTTCGAACCACTTGAAAAAGGGCGCATTCGATTCGTCGAGCACCTGGGTGAAGGGGGTCTTCCAAGTGATCAGCTCTTTGGCCAGACGGGCCCAATAGCCTTCGTAATCGGTTTCGGCTTCTTTGCAAAGCGCCTCATAAGCGGGCATGCCCGAAATATGGGCGTTTTTCACGAAATCGGCGCTGGGTTGGTAAAGGGTGGAACTCATCAGATTTGTCTCCTCAATGACATGGTCGTTTTTTAACTGATGCAAATGTCTGCTTTCGCTCTTACAAAGCACTGACTGACATCAGGCTTGCAGCCATCCGATATTAAATCGGACTTCTACCGCCTAAAATCAGTGTTCGCCCCAAGGCACTGCCTTTATGCAACTTTCAGGAAATCCATGTCCAACCAGCCGCCCGCCCCTCAAGGCAAATTGAGCCCCTTGAGCAACTTTATTTTTGCCAGCCGATGGCTGCAATTGCCTCTTTACTTGGGACTGATCGCCGCACAAGCGGTCTATGTGTTCCATTTTTGGGTGGAGTTGGTGCACCTGCTCGAAGCGGCGTTTGGCAGCCAAACCGCGCTGCAGGCGCTGGTCAGCAGCATTGGCTACAAAGCCGATGCGCCGCTCACGACCCTGAATGAGACCGTGATCATGCTGGTCGTGTTGGCTCTGATTGACGTGGTCATGATTTCGAACTTGCTGATCATGGTCATCGTGGGCGGTTATGAAACCTTTGTCTCGCGCCTGAACCTCGAAGGCCATCCGGACCAGCCCGAGTGGCTGAGTCACGTCAACGCCTCGGTGCTCAAAGTGAAACTGGGCACGGCCATCATCGGCATCAGCTCGATCCACCTGCTCAAAACCTTCATCAACGCGGCCAACTACGACGAAAAAGTGCTGATGTGGCAAACCATCATCCACATGGCATTCTTGTTCAGCGCCATCGCCATTGCCTACGCCGACCGCCTCATGTCGCACCACGAAAAGGCGCACTGAGCGCCCGATGACGACCTTTTTTTGATTTTCTCGAGATCAAACCCCCATGACCACCCTGATCAAACAAGCCGACCTGATTGAATCCGTCGCCGCCGCCCTGCAGTTCATCAGCTACTACCACCCAGCTGACTTCATCTCGCACCTGGCCAGCGCCTACGAGCGCGAACAAAGCCCGGCCGCCAAGGACGCCATTGCGCAAATCCTGACCAACAGCAAGATGAGCGCCATCGGGCACCGCCCGATTTGCCAGGACACCGGCATCGTCAACGTGTTCCTCGAAGTCGGCATGGACGTGAAGTTCGACGGCTTCACCGGCAGCCTGGAAGACGCTGTCAACGAAGGCGTGCGCCAAGGCTACAACTTTGCCGACAACATGCTGCGGGCCTCCGTCGTGTCGGACCCGCACTTCAACCGCAAAAACACCAAGGACAACACGCCCGCCGTGATCTTCACCAAGATCGTGCCCGGTCACCATGTGCATGTGACCGTGGCGGCCAAAGGCGGCGGCAGCGAGAACAAGTCCAAGCTGATCATGCTCAACCCCGGCGACAGCATCGTCGACTGGGTGCTCAAAACCGTGCCCACCATGGGCGCAGGCTGGTGCCCACCCGGCATGCTGGGCATCGGCATCGGCGGCACGGCCGAAAAAGCCGTGCTCTTGGCCAAAGAAAGCCTGATGGACGACCTGGACATGTACCAGCTGCTCGAAAAATCCAGCCAAGGCGAGAAGCTCGACCCAGTGGAAGACATGCGTTTGGAGCTGTACCACAAGGTCAACGCTCTGGGCATCGGCGCGCAGGGCCTGGGGGGCCTGACCACCGTGCTCGACATCAAAATCAAGCTGTACCCCACCCACGCAGCCAGCAAACCCGTGGCCATGATCCCCAACTGCGCCGCCACCCGCCACGCGCACTTTGTGCTTGATGGCTCGGGTCCAGCGTATTTGGAAGTGCCTTCGCTCGATTTGTGGCCCAACGTGGGCTGGACGGCCGACACCGAAAAAAGCCAGCGTGTGGACCTGAACCAGCTGACGCCCGAGCAGGTGGCAGCCTGGAAACCCGGCCAGACCCTGCTGCTCAACGGCAAAATGCTGACCGGCCGCGACGCTGCGCACAAGCGCATTCAGGACATGCTGGCCAAGGGCGAACCCTTGCCTGTGAGTTTCAAGAACCGCGTGATTTATTACGTGGGCCCGGTCGACCCCGTGGGCGACGAGGCCGTGGGCCCAGCCGGCCCCACCACCTCCACCCGCATGGACGGCTTCACCGAAATGATGCTGGGCCAAACCGGGCTGATCGCCATGATCGGCAAGGCCGAACGCGGCCCCGTCGCCATCGAAGCCATCAAAAAGCACAAATCGGCCTACCTGATGGCCGTGGGCGGAGCGGCCTACCTCGTGTCCAAGGCCATCAAGCATGCCCAAGTGGTGGGTTTTGCCGACATGGGCATGGAAGCCATCTACGAATTTGACGTCGTGGACATGCCTGTGACGGTGGCTGTGGACGCGGGCGGCACCAGCGCCCACATCACGGGACCTGCCGAGTGGCAAAAGCGCATTGCCACCGGCGAGTTCAAGGGCATTGGCGTGACCGCTGGCTGATGCACCCCAGCTCTACAAGGCCGCGCAAGCGGCCTTTTTCAGGCCCAACACCCCATGAGCACCGATCCAACACACCCCATTGGCGTGTTTGACAGCGGCATCGGCGGCCTGAGCGTGCTGCAGGCCCTGCAAAAAGAACTGCCGCTCGAGCGCTTTGTGTACCTGGCCGACAACGCGCACGCGCCTTACGGCGAAAAAAGCGAAACCTTCATCCGCCAGCGCACCCACGCGATTGCCGAGTACCTGCTGGCGCAGCACCACATCAAGGCCTTGGTCGTGGCCTGCAACACCGCCACCGCCGCCGCCATCCATGAGCTGCGCACGCAACACCCACAACTGCCGCTGGTCGGTGTAGAGCCCGCGCTCAAACCCGCCGTGGCCCTGAGCCAGACTGGCCAGATTGGCGTGATGGCCACCCGCGGCACCGTGGCCAGCGACAAGTTCGCGCGGCTGTTGGCCAGCGTGCAAAGCGAGGCGCATTTTGAGGTGCAAGCTTGCAACGGCCTGGCCTTGGCCATCGAACAAAGTACTCTGCCCGATGAGGCAGTGGCTGCGCAAGCGCAAATCATGCACTTGCTGCAGACCTACACCCAGGCCATGGGCAGCTTCGGCTGCGCCCCTGGCGACATCGACACCCTGGTGCTGGGCTGCACCCACTATGTGTTTGTCCAACAGCATTTGCGCCAGTTGCTGGGACCCGATGTGCAGTTGGTTTCAACGGGCGAACCGGTGGCGCGTCAAACACACCGCTTGCTGGCGGCGGCTCAGTTGCTGAACACGCAGGCTCCCCATGGGGCTGCGCAGCCCATGCGCTTGATGACCACAGGTGACTTGCAAGGCCTGCAAGCCGCCGCCCAGCGCTGGCTGGGCTTGCCTCCAGAGGTCTGCTGGGCCATTCCTGCCTTGTTAAGCAACCCAGCCCCATGATGTTCGCAGGTCGGCGCCTTTACGGTCCGACATTCATACTCTCGCGAAGCGACATTTCAAACGGCAACGGTGCATCACACAACTTGTCGGACCTCAAGGCACCGACCTACTGAAATGCTCAAGGATTCGATTGCGCCGCCAATCGGCCGCGTTCCACATTCACCGGCATCAGCAACACCAGCCCCAGCACGAAAAGTAACGAGGTCGATCCGATCGCCAGGCGCTGGTTGCCGTCGCTCATCCAGGTGATCAGGCCATAGGTCAGCGGCCCCAAAATGCTGGCCAGCCGAATGGCAAAGGTCCACAGGCCAAAAAACTCGCCCAAGCGATGGGGCGGCACCATCAGCCCCGCCATGGCGCGACCCGCAGACTGGCTCGATCCCATGCAAAAACCAGCGATCCCGGCCGCCCACCAGAACGTGGCCTTGTCGGTAGACAGCGCCGCGATGAAACAGGTGGCCACCCAGCCCAGCAGGGTCAGCGACAAGGCCAGCTTGTGACCCAAGCGGTCTTGCATGTGGCCAAAGAGCAAGGCCCCGACAAAAGCCGCGATGTTGAGCACAAAGATCAGCACCATGGTTTCTTGCGGCTGAAACCCGATGACCTGCTCGGCGTAAATGGCGGCCAGGGTGATGGCCACCGCCACGCCGCCCTGGTAGGCCACGGCGCAGGCCAGCAACTGGGTGAAATCGCGGTAAGGCAAAGCTTCACGCAGAGTTTGGCGCAAGCTTCGCAGGCTTTGTATGACCGACTGGATCGGCACTTCAGGACGGGCTGGCGAGTGCTCTCGCAATAATCTAAAAGTAATCAATGCCGCACCGCCGTAGATGGCCGCCGTGATCAGCATGGTGACCGGCACAAACTGCCCACCCGTCTCGCCACGCGCTTGGGCTGCCAGCACATAAGCCAGGCAAATGCCCAGCGTCAGCATGCCGCCGATGTAGCCCAAAGACCAGCCCCAACCGCTCACACGGCCCATGGCTTCAGGCTTGGCCAGTTCAGGCAAAAACGAAGCGGTCAGCGACTCGCCATAAGAAAAGAAGGTGTTGGACAGCACCAGGATGAACAAGCCCAGCGCCACCTGACCCGGCCCCACCAGCGCCAAGGCCGCTGTGCTGATCACACAGCCCGCTGTGACCCACATCATCATGCGTTTTTTGCCTGCCACCCGGTCGGCCCAAGCGCCCAACCCCGGCATGGTGAGCATCACAATCAGATAAGACACGCTCAAACCCGATGTCCAGGCCAAGGTGGCCCAGTCGGCCCCGTCGGCCACGCCGCCCACAAAATAGGCCGCAAACACCGCCGTGATGACCACCGTTGTATAGCCCGAATTGGCGAAGTCATACATGGCCCAGCCAAAAACTTCGCGCAAGCGCACGCCCGGGTTCAGCGCGGAACGAAGACGGTCAAGACTCATGGTGCGCCCCGATCAGTGCAAATGCCTTGGGCGGCGTCCACCGCCACTGCCGCCATGTCCGCTTGAACCTCCCGAGCCACGCGGCGGTTTGCCAAGCTCGAGAGAGCTGACCAGGCTGTCAAAGCGCTGGCTGAACAGCTTGTCAATCTCGGTCACCACGCCCGACAACTCGGCCCCGTCAAAGTGGCGCTCCATCATGTTGATCACATCGTGCACCAACAGGTCGCGCTGGGCCTGCATGATGGCGCCCGGATCAGGCCCCACAAACATCATCACGAAATCGTCTCGGGACTCACTCCCGTTGGCCTCGTCTTCGTCGTCAAATTCGGTGTCGTAAAAGGTCACCTCGATCTGGGTGCCCGCCGCCGACAAGTCGTTGAGGTTCATGCACAGATCGTCCATGACCATGCGGAAATTCTCGTCGCCGCGCACGGTCCAGCACAGGTTCAAGCGGTGGGTGGTGGCATCAAAATGGATGCCCGGCTCTTCTTCGTAAAGGCTCACAGCGCCTTCTTGCCAAGAACGCGCCCCTGCGTAATGCCAAAGGGGCTTGAGCGCTTCCTGTATCGCCTGGATGTCGGTGCCGGGTTTGATTGGCACATCACCATGCACGTGAATTTCGAGCGGTGCGTTGTCGTGGTTCATGATGGTGTTTTCCTCAATTGGTGCCCCGAACCGGAATCGAACCGGTACGCCCGCTATGAACGAAGCAACGGATTTTAAGTCCGGTGTGTCTACCAGTTTCACCACCGGGGCAGAGCGCTTATTGTGCCTTGATAACGCGGTGTTTTTGGCTTCAGTCGATCTGCAAATTCAGCATGGCCAGCGCGAACAGTGCCAACACCGTCAGGTAAGCCGCCGACCAGGCCATGGTGCGCCATTTGGCTTTGTTGGTCACGTAGAAAGACACGTAGGCCACCCTGGCCGCGATGAAGAACAGGGCCAGTGCGTCCACCGTGGCCGGATCGACCCCGGTCAGCAAGGCCAAGATGATGCCCACAGCAAAAAACGGGAATGCCTCAAAGCAGTTGGCCTGCGCGGCATTGGCCCGGGCCCGAAAACCGGTTTGACTGGCCAGCCAAGCGCGGGGGTCGCTGTTGTCATAGCCCTTAAAGCCCGACTTGGCGATGCCCGCACACACCACCGGCATGATGCCGGCCACCAGCACGGCGCCGTAAGAAATCAACATTGCGCTCTCCTTGATCAGCGGCCCAGCCAGTGCAGGTTCCGCATCAACCGAAAAAAAAGCCACTGAGTTCATCAGTGGCTCGGCACTGGCCCGGCAAACGCCGGGCGCACCGGGTTCAACCGCCCTTGGTGGAGCGCTTGCCGGGGTTTTTCTTGCTGCGTGTGGCCACACCGCGCTCCAGGCTCACACGCTGACCACGGCCGCCGGTGCGCAATGTCACGCCTGGCAATGCGGGAAGTGGGGGAGTGAATTTACGATCTGCTTCGGTGACGATTTTGTTGCCCATCTGTGGCTCCGGATAAAAAATGCAAAACGGTATTAAGCCACAAGATAGGCCCTGTTTCAGACAGCGGCCCCGCTTGGCGCAAGGATTTCGGGGGACGGAGGGGCGCTCATCCCTCCGCCCCTTGCCATTTTTGCGGGCCAGCGCACCGGCGGCGGCCTGTTTTGCAGCCGCATCACGCCCGGCGCAGCGCCACAGCAAAGCCTTGTTGCACCGCGGGCCGTGCCATCAAGGCCTGGTACCAACGCTGAACGTGGGGGAACTGCTGCAAATCCACTTGGTGGCGCGGGTGACGCCAGACCCAGCCCAGGATGGCAAAGTCTGCGATCGACAGCTCACCGGCAAAAAATTCGTGGGCCGCCAATCTGCGGTCCATCACGCCATACAGGCGCAAAGTCTCGGCCATGAAACGCTCAAAACCGTAACGTTTGTCGGCCTCGTTGCTCAAGGCTGCGTAATGGTGCACCTGACCCGGCGCGGGGCCAAAGCCACCCATCTGAAACATCAGCCACTCCAGTGCAGCCACCCGACCCGCGCCTTGAGCGGGTAAGAATTTTCCGGTTTTTTCGGCCAAATAAATCAAGATTGCACCAGACTCAAACACCGTTTGCGCCTGGCCATCGGGCCCTTCGGTGTCCACCAAAGCCGGGATCTTGTTGTTCGGGCTGATCTTCAAAAATGCCGGATCGAATTGCTCTTTTTGGGTGATGTCCACCACTCGCACGGCAAAGGGCAAACCCATCTCCTCAAGGGCCACGGTGATTTTGCGGGCGTTGGGGGTGTCAAAAGCCAAAAGCGTCAAAGCCATGTTGTGCATCTCCTGAGTTGAACTGGCAGTTTATGCAAAAAAACGCCTGGCGCAGGTCCATTCGGGGACCCTCGTTCATGTGAATGGCGACCACTGCGCGACTGCCTGGCGCCTTTCAGGGCATCCAGGACGTTTAGTTCGGGGCAACATGAACGCAGCGCCCGCATGGGGCAATGGGCCCAAGCCCAGACTTTCGGATAATGCAACAGCCCAACTTGTCTCCAAAGTGAAGCCCCCATTGCCTCATTTGCACAAAAATCACCCCATGAACACATTTTTAATACCCCGCGCAGCCGCCCTGTCCCTGGTCTTGTTGGCCTGCACGCCCACTTGGGCCCAAAACACGGTGACCGCCGCTGCGGCGCAAGAGCCTGGCGCGCAACTCACGGCCTCGGGCATGGTCTACCGATCACTGAAAGACGGCACGGGCGCCAGCCCCAAATCTTCAGACACCGTCAAAGTCCATTACCGAGGCACCTTGCCCGACGGCAAGGAGTTCGACAGCTCCTACAAACGCAACGAGGCCATCGAGTTTCCCCTGAGCCGCGTCATCGCCTGCTGGACAGAGGGCGTGCAGCTGATGAAAGTGGGCGGCAAAGCCAAGCTGACCTGCCCGCCAGCCACTGCTTATGGCGATCGCGGCGCGGGCAATGTGATCCCGCCCAAAGCCACCTTGTTGTTCGAGGTCGAGTTGCTGGCCATTAACGGTAAGTGAACGGCAAGTGACCGATTTCTCAAGCCTCCCAACACGGAACACCCCATGAAGCGCCAATCTGCCCGCATGGATGCGATGGACAGCCCCATCATTCCCACCATCGCCAAGCTGGTGCGCGATAACCCCGGCACCATCTCACTGGGCCAAGGCGTGGTGAACTACGGCCCCCCGGCGCGAGCCGTGGCCGAGCTGCCCGCGCTCATGGCCGATGGCCAGCTGAACAAATACCAGGCCGTGGGCGGCATCCCCTCTTTGGTGGACCGCTTTCGGCAAAAACTGGCCGACGAGAACCATGTCCATTGCGGCACCGAGTCGATCGTCATGGTCACGGCAGGCAGCAACATGGCGTTTCTCAACAGCGTGCTGGCGGTGGCCGACCCGGGCGACGAATTCATCTTGCCCATGCCGTTTTATTTCAACCAGGAAATGGCCATCCGCATGTGTGGCTGCGTCCCTGTGCCCGTGCCCACACACAGCGACTGGCGCCTCGATGTCGATGCCCTGGCCGCCGCCATCACGCCCCGCACCCGCGCCATCGTCACGGTCTCGCCCAACAACCCCACCGGCGCGGTGTACAGCGAAGAAAGCCTGCGCGCAGTGAACGCCTTGTGCGCCCGCTCAGGGCTTTACCACTTCAGCGACGAAGCCTACGAATACTTCACCTACGACGGTGCCCGGCACTTTTCTCCCGCGTCCATTCCTGGGGCCCAAGGCCACACCCTGTCGTTTTACTCCATGTCCAAAAACTTCGGCATGGCGAGCTGGCGAGTCGGCTATGTGGTGTTCCCGGCCGACCTGTTTGGGGCCATGAACAAGGTGCAAGACACCAACCTGATCTGCGCCCCGGTGGCCTCGCAATTGCTGGCGCTGCAAGCCCTGCAACTCGGCCGCGACTGGGTGCAACCCAAGGTACAAGCCCTGGCCCAGGTGCGTGCGCAGGTCAACCAGTCACTGCAAGGCCTGGGGGATCTGGTTGAATTTCCAAACACCCAAGGCGCTTTTTATGTGCTGATGAAGTTGCCTGGCGTGGCCGACCCGATGGCCTTCAACCGCGCCATGACCGAAAAGTACCGCGTGGCCACCCTGCCCGGCTTTGCTTTCGGCCTGAACGACACGGCCAGCGCCAACTACCAGCGCCTGTCTTATGGTGCGCTCGATGCAGCCACCGTGGCCGAAGGTGTAGCGCGCTATGTGGCCGCCGTCCAGGACTGGTATCAGGCCTGAGCCGCACGGCCTGCAGCGGTCCGAAGCACCCCACTTTTTTCATCCCTCACAGGAAACACCCATGACCACACCCACCTTCGAGAGTTTCACCGCCCAATCCCAAGATGAAGGTTTTGACGAAATCATCGTGCGGGAGTGGGACGCTGACCTGAAGCTCGAGACCCACACCCACCCTTTTGATGTCAGCGCCTATGTGGCGCGTGGTGAGTATTGGTTGACACTGGGCGCCGAAGTCAAGCACCTTCAGGCGGGTGATTTTTTCCGCCTGGCACGCGATGTCCCGCATGCTGAACTTTACGGCCCCGAAGGCGCCACCGTGTGGGTGGCCCGGGCCAACTGAGGCACGGACAAGGCCAGAACTTGGCTGACTCCTGGGGATCCCCACACCGGCGAACGATCCAGGCCCTGCACAGGGCAGATTGGCCGGCGCCAGCCCTGATCAGCCTTCTATGATTTTCACGGTGGCACCGAAGGACCCCGAGCTTTGCAAGCCTTGGGTGTCCACTGCAAGATGCCAATGGCCTAATGTGGGGATTTCAAGTCGCACAGTGGTTTGCCGCACCACACCCCCTGTGTAGATGTGTTTGACCCCTTTTTTGTAATTGGCAAAATTGAGATCGTCCATGAGCCGCACATTCGCAGGGTTCGTCAGGGTCACCACGACCGTTTCGCCAATTTTCCTGGGGCCTAAGTCTTTGTAAATGAATTGCATCGATCGGTGAATGGGCCTGATCCAAATTGATCACGCCACACAACATGGGCCACCCTTGCGGGCAGACGGAAAAAAGCAGACTGTTGGTGAGCAGCGCTCACAATCCCTGACAAGATTTTCATGCTTTTACTATTAATGATGAATATTATAGTTTATGAGTCACGAAATATCAACAAGTCGCCTGTCGGGCTTATTGTTGGATGTGCCCTGGGGCACCATTTTTACGATGGTTTTTGTGATGCGTTTTGTGGGTACCGCAAGGTCACCTTCAAACCACCCAAATCAACGGAATGACCCACTTGCACATCGATGCGCTGCAATACCGCAATGTGCCTCACGATGGACCAACCCAAGCCACTGCCAGAGGCCGACGTGTGTTGATTAGCCAGACAAACTGAGCCAGTTTTCAATGAAAGTCAACAAACTTGTGATGGCAAAATTGATTAGACCGTCAAGGCGTCATTGTGATTTTGCGAATGGTGCTATTTGATTGATCTGACACATAGATTTTTCCATTAGCGTCCACAGCAACGCCACGCGGGCTATTAAAACGTGCAGCAGCACCAGTGGCATCTGTTGAACCACGTTGACCCGCCGTTCTAGCAAGCGTTGAGACGGGTGATTGCCATGCGTACAAGACGGGGGATGAATGCTCAGATGTCAACTGGTCTCATCGGATTAAATGATCCGTTAATGCGCAGCATGGCTACGGATTTGCGTAGCAGAGGCCAGGATTTGGGGGGATTTTCAAGGAAATGCGGGCACAAAAAAGCCCACTAAAAGTGGGCTAAGTTGTTGATTTCATTTAGAAATATTTGGAGGCGCGACCCAGAGTCGAACTGGGCTCGACGGATTTGCAATCCGTTGCATAACCGCTTTGCTATCGCGCCAAAAACCTGGTCATGACAAAAATGGGAAGCTGGAGCTTCCCATTTTGGTGAAAAAACATGCCCGTTCTTTCAATGTCTGGAGCGGGAAACGAGATTCGAACTCGCGACCTCAACCTTGGCAAGGTTGCGCTCTACCAACTGAGCTATTCCCGCAATAAGAATTGAATTATACAACGACAAAATCCACTTTTGAAACCACGCGGACACGATGGTCTGAAAACTTGAAACACACCAAAACCAAAAAAGGGAAGCGATAGCTTCCCTTTTTGTTTGAAAGATGTTGGCACTTCTTTCGGCTATTTGGAGCGGGAAACGAGGCTCGAACTCGCGACCTCAACCTTGGCAAGGTTGCGCTCTACCAACTGAGCTATTCCCGCGTATTTTAGATAACCCAGCATTGTATGACATGTTTGCTGCATTTGCCAAATTGTAGTTCAATTTCAGGCCGACTTGGCGTCCGACCTGAAAATTTTGCGTCAATGCTTCACCGCATCGACTTTGACCGTCGAAGGTACGGCGGTCAAGGCTGCAGCGGCTACTTCTTCGTCGCTCAAGGGCGTGGGCTTGGCTTCCAAAGCCACTTCCAGCACCTGGTCGATCCACTTGACGGGCACGATTTCCAGACCATTTTTGACATTCTCAGGAATGTCCTGCAAGTCCTTGACGTTGTCTTCGGGGATCAACACGGTTTTGATGCCACCGCGCAATGCCGCCAGCAATTTTTCTTTCAGGCCACCAATGGCCGTGACTTCGCCGCGAAGCGTGATCTCACCGGTCATGGCCACATCGGCACGCACCGGAATGCCCGTCATGGCCGACACCATGGCCGTGGTCATGGCAGCGCCTGCACTCGGGCCATCTTTGGGCGTGGCGCCGTCAGGCACGTGGATGTGCAGGTCTTTCTTCTCAAAGACCTCGTCCTTGATGCCCAAAAGGCGCGAGCGGCTGCGCACCACGGTGCGGGCGGCCTCCACAGACTCTTTCATCACATCACCCAGCGAACCGGTGCGGGTGATCACGCCTTTGCCGGGCATCAGGGCTGCTTCAATGGTCAGCAAATCGCCGCCCACCTCGGTCCAGGCCAATCCGACGACCTGGCCCACCTGGTTTTTTTGCTCGGCACGGCCATAGGTGTACTTGCGCACCCCTAAAAAATCATTCAGGTTGTCTTCGTTGACGACCACCTGAGGCGTCATTTGCTTGAGCAGCAAGGCCTTGACCACCTTGCGGCAGATCTTGCCCAGCTCGCGCTCCAGCGACCGCACACCAGCTTCGCGGGTGTAGTAACGCACCACATCGCGCACGGCCTCTTCGGTCACCTGCAGCTCTGAGTCCTTCACGCCGTTGTTGGTCAATTGCTTGGGCAGCAAATACTTCATGGCGATGCTGGTTTTTTCGTCTTCGGTGTAACCCGACAAACGGATCACCTCCATCCGGTCGAGCAGGGCCGAAGGAATGTTCATCGAATTGGAGGTGGCCACGAACATCACATCACTCAGGTCAAAGTCGACCTCGACGTAATGGTCACCGAAAGTGTGGTTTTGCTCGGGGTCCAGCACCTCCAGCAAAGCACTCGACGGGTCACCCCGAAAATCCGTGCCCAGCTTGTCGATCTCATCGAGCAAGAACAGCGGGTTCCTGGCGCCCACCTTGCTCAGGTTTTGCAGCACCTTGCCGGGCAAGGCACCAATGTAGGTGCGGCGGTGACCGCGAATTTCGGCTTCGTCACGCATGCCGCCCAGCGCCATGCGTACGTATTTACGCCCCGTGGCCTTGGCAATGGATTGACCCAGCGAGGTCTTGCCCACGCCGGGTGGTCCCACCAGGCACAAGATAGGTGCTTTGACCTTGTCCACGCGCTGCTGCACCGCGAGGTATTCCAGGATGCGGTCTTTGACCTTGTCCAGGCCGAAGTGGTCCTGGTTGAGCACCTCTTCGGCGTTGGCCAGGTCGTGCTTGAGCTTGGTTTTTTTGCCCCAAGGCAAGCCAATGAGCACGTCCAGGTAGTTGCGCACCACCGAGGCTTCGGCCGACATGGGTGACATGAGTTTGAGTTTTTTCAGCTCTCCCTCAGCTTTTTTGCGGGCCTCGGCCGACATCTTGGCGGCCTTGATCTTCTTTTCGATTTCCTCGATGTCCGCGCCCTCTTCGCCATCGCCCAGCTCTTTCTGGATGGCCTTGACCTGCTCATTCAGGTAGAAGTCGCGCTGGTTCTTTTCCATCTGGCGTTTGACGCGGCCACGGATGCGCTTGTCCACATTCAGAATGTCCACCTCGTGCTCCAACTGAGCAAACAGGTTTTCCAAACGGGATTTGATGTTGGCCAAGTCGAGCACTTGTTGCTTGTTTTCCAACTTGAGCGGCAAGTGGGCTGCGATCGTGTCGGCCAGGCGTCCGGGATCATCGATGCTGGAAATCGAGGTCAGGATTTCCGGTGGAATTTTTTTGTTGAGTTTGACGTACTGGTCAAACTGCTGCATCACGGCGCGGCGAAGGGCCTCGATCTCGCTGCTGTCATCGGACTGCTCGGAAACCGGGTCCACCGGGGTGACGGCGGCCACAAAATGCGCCTCACCGTCCGCGATGGATTTGACCAAGGCGCGTTGCTGGCCTTCAACCAGCACCTTCACGGTGCCGTCAGGCAGTTTGAGCATCTGCAAAATGGTGGACACGCAACCCACGTCGAACATGTCTTCGACGCCCGGTTCGTCCTTGGCGGCCGTCTTTTGGGCCACCAGCATGATGCGGCGCTCGGCGACCATGGCCGACTCCAGCGCCTTGATGCTTTTGGGGCGCCCTACAAAGAGCGGAATCACCATGTGAGGAAACACGACCACGTCGCGCAGCGGCAACATGGGCAGTTCAATCAGAGTGGGCGGCAAAGGTGTGTGTCCAGACATGGTGTGTCCCTCGGGTCAATTCAACTGCACATGGTTGCCGAACCTGCGATTTCAACCCAGTCTTGAACAAGGGTATTCATGGCGGTGCGGCCTCTGTGGGTCAGGCCTGCTTGGCCGACTCGTGGTAAACCAGCAGCGGCGGCTTGTTGTCATCGATGACCGACTCGTCCACCACCACTTTTTCAACGTTCGACTGGTTGGGCAATTCAAACATGGTGTCAATCAGGGCTTGCTCCATGATGGAGCGCAGGCCTCGGGCACCGGTCTTGCGAGCCAGCGCCTTGCGGGCCATGGCCTTGAGGGCGTTGGGACGCACCTCCAGTTCGACACCTTCCATGGCCAGCAATTTGGTGAACTGTTTGACCACCGCGTTTTTTGGCTCGGTCAGAATTTGCACCAAGGCATCTTCGCTGAGCTCTGCCAAAGTGGCCACCACCGGCAGGCGGCCCACCAGCTCGGGGATCAAGCCAAACTTGATCAGGTCTTCCGGCTCGACTTCGTTGAAGACGTCGGTGAGCGAGCGCTGCTTTTTGCTCTTGACTGTTGCGCCAAAGCCAATGCCGCCGGATTCGGTGCGGTTCTCGATGACTTTTTCCAGACCCGCGAACGCACCGCCGCAAATGAACAGGATGTTGGTCGTGTCGATCTGCAAAAAGTCCTGGTTGGGGTGCTTGCGCCCGCCTTGCGGGGGGACACTGGCCATGGTGCCTTCGACCAATTTCAGCAAGGCTTGTTGCACGCCCTCGCCCGACACGTCACGGGTGATCGATGGGTTGTCTGACTTGCGGGTGATCTTGTCGATTTCGTCGATGTAGACGATGCCGCGCTGGGCACGTTCGACGTCGTAATTGCAGGTTTGCAAGAGCTTGGCGACGATGTTTTCAACGTCTTCCCCCACATAACCGGCTTCGGTCAAAGTGGTGGCGTCGGCCATGACAAAGGGCACGTCCAGCATGCGGGCCATGGTCTGGGCCAGCAAGGTCTTGCCCGAGCCTGTGGGGCCGATCAACAAGATGTTGCTCTTGGCCAGCTCAACTTCGTCTTTCTTGGCACTCTCTTTGTGTTTCAGTCGCTTGTAGTGGTTGTACACCGCCACCGCCAGGCTGCGTTTGGCTTTTTCCTGACCAATCACGTAGTTGTCGAGGTTGGTCTTGATGTCCAACGGGGTGGGCAAGCCCTCTTTGGTGCCCTCACCCACGGTGGTGGTGGAGGCCAGCTCATCGCGCACGATGTCGTTGCATAAATCAATGCATTCGTCACAAATAAAAACCGACGGACCTGCTATCAGCTTTTTAACCTCGTGCTGGCTTTTGCCGCAAAAGGAGCAGAACAGGTTTTTCTCAGTGCTTGAGCCTTTTTTATCGGCCATATGTGTCGCCTCGGAATCCGGAATTCATCAATGATAACGAAAGAAAAACGGCGTTCACCTTGAGAGGTCAACGCCGTCAGCCAGAGCGCCGGAAAGCCCGGCCGCCCTCAAGCGCGTTTGGAGATGACTTCGTCGATCAAACCGTAGTCTTTGGACTCGTCGGCCGACAGGTAATAGTCGCGCTCGGTGTCGAGTTCGATCTTGGACAGCGGCTGGCCGGTGTTCTCGGACAGGATGCGGTTCAGGTGGGCACGGGTTTTGACGATTTCGCGTGCAGCGATCTCGATCTCGGTGGCCTGACCCCGCGCACCGCCCAAAGGCTGGTGAATCATGATCTTGGAGTTGGGCAGCGAAAACCGCTTGCCCTTGGCCCCTGCAGACAACAGAAACGCGCCCATGCTGGCGGCCATGCCGTTGCACAGCGTGGAAACATCGGGCTTGATGAAGTTCATGGTGTCGTAGATCGCCATACCCGCACTCACCGAACCGCCGGGCGAGTTGATGTACAACGAAATGTCCTTTTCAGGGTTTTCACTCTCCAAAAACAGCAACTGGGCCACGATCACATTGGCCGTGTGGTCATTGACTTCGCCGACCAAAAAGATCACGCGCTCTTTGAGCAAACGCGAATAGATGTCGTAGGCGCGTTCGCCGCGGCCCGATTGCTCGATGACCATGGGGACCATGCCCAAGCTTGTGATGTCCAGTGTGCTCATCATTTCTCCAAAAATATGAATAGAACTTTAACCTGAGTGATCAAGCCCCCCAATGAGATGGGGCTTGTCAGCCGAACCACAAGTTCAGCGCAAGCCCCACGGTTCGAGGGGTTCAAAACCCCATCAGGCCTGCTGACCCATCAGTTCTTCAAACGAGATGGCTTTTTCAACCACTGTGGCTTGGCCCAAAACGAATTCGGACACATTGCTCTCGATCACCACGGCCTCGACTTCGGCCATGCGCTGGTTGTCGCTGTTGTACCAACGCACCACGTCGTCGGGCCGCTCATAGCTGGAAGCCAGCTCCAGGATGTGGGCCTGGATCTGCTCGGGCTTGGCGTGCAAGGTGTTGCCACGCACGACTTCGGCCACCACCAACCCCAAGCGCACGCGCTGCTCGGCTTGGGAACGGAAGATGTCGTCAGGGATGGGGGCCTTGTCGGCGTCCTTAATGCCGCGTTGCTTCAGGTCGGCACGGGCGCCATCTTTCAGTCGTTCGATTTCATTTTGCACGATGGCCTGGGGGAGGTCCAGCTCGGCCTTGGCCACCAAAGCCTCCATGGCAGCTTGTTTGTTGCGGGCCAGCAAGCGGAACTTCACTTCGCGCTCGAGATTTTTACGGATGTCCGTGCGCAGGCCGTCCACCGAAGCGTCGGCAATGCCCAAAGACTTGGCCAAGGCTTCGTTGACTTCGGGCAAATTGGCCGCTTCGATTTTCTTGACGGTGACCATGAAGTCGGCGGTTTTGCCGGCCACATCTTGGCCGTGGTAGTCGACAGGGAACGCCATCGGAAAAGTCTTGCTTTCGCCGGACTTCATGCCACGCACGGCGTCTTCAAATTCCTTGAGCATCTGACCGTCACCCAAAATGAACTGGAAGTCGTCAGCTTTGCCGCCGTTAAACACTTCGCCGTCGATCTTGCCTTCGAAGTCGATGGTCGCGCGATCGCCGTCCTGGGCCGTCGCCTCTTGAGGGCGCTGGGCGAAGGTGCGGCGCTGCTTGCGCAAGATGTCCACGGTCTTGTCGATGGCGGCGTCAGACACTTCGGCGGTCAACTTTTCGACTTGGGTGTCGGCCAGGTTGCCGAGTTTGACTTCGGGGTACACCTCGAAGATGGCTTCAAAGTGAAGCTCGCCCTCAGGCGCGCCTTCTTTTTCGGAAATACGGGGTTGACCGGCGACGCGCACTTGCGCTTCATTGGCGGCCACCGAGAAGGCCTCACCCACTTTGTCGTTCATCACTTCGTACTGAACCGAGTAACCATAGCGCTGGGCGACCACGTTCATAGGCACTTTGCCAGGACGAAAACCGTCCATTTTGACCGTGCGGGCCATTTTCTTCAGGCGTGCATCCACTTCGGACTGAATGGTCGTCACGGGCACAGTCAGGGTGATCTTGCGTTCCAGCTTCTCAAGGGTTTCAACAGTCACAGTCATTGTCGTTCTCGGTTAATTGAATGTCTCTCAGGCCGCCGGGTTACCCCTTTGTCCACAAGTCAGTTGGTGCGCGGGGCGGGACTCGAACCCGCACAGTGTTGCCACCGTCAGGACCTAAACCTGGTGCGTCTACCAATTTCGCCACCCGCGCAGGTCCAAACAAAAAGGGCGTCAGGCTCGCTGGACGGCCCGAAGGCCACCTGACGCACCTGACCGCCCGGTTGAAATCGGTCAACTTTATATTTTAGCCGCTTCAGTAGGATAGATTCAGGCACGGTCTTGATTGGGACGCTCAATCCTGAACCAAGCCGCGTACATGGCAGGCAGCGCCAGCAGCGTCAAAGCCGTGGCCACGATCAGGCCGCCCATGATGGCCACGGCCATTGGCCCCCAGAACACGCTGCGCGACAGCGGGATCATGGCCAGCACAGCGGCCGCGGCCGTCAGCACAATGGGGCGCAGGCGGCGCACGGCCGACTCGACAATGGCCATCCACGGCTCCACCCCGGCAGCACGGTCTTGCTCGATCTGGTCGATCAAAATCACCGAATTGCGCTGGATCATGCCCATGAGCGCGATCACTCCCAACAAGGCCACAAAGCCAAACGGGCGGTCCAAGACCAACAAAGATGCGGCGACACCGGCCATGCCTAAGGGGCCCGTCAGGAACACCAACACCGAGCGGCTAAAGCTTTGCAACTGCAACATCAGCAAAGTGAAGGTGATGAACAGCATGATGGGCACTCCCGCCGCAATCGAAGCCGAGCCTTTAGAGCTTTGCTCCACCGCGCCCGCCACTTGGATGCGGTAATCCATCTCCCCTTTGGCCGCCCATTGGGCTTGCAGCTGGTCCAGCTCAGGCTTGAGTTGCGCCGTGACCGTGGCGCCCTGCAAGCCTTCGGCGATGTCCGACTGCACCGTGATGGCGTATTGGCGGCCTTCACGCCACATCACGCCCGGCTCCCAGCCCATGACGGGCTTGGAAATTTGCAAGATCGGAATCGATTTGCCCGAAGCGGTGGGCACATAGGCCTGCGCCAAATCAGACAAAGCATCTCGCTCGTTCAGAGGTTGGCGCAAGACCATGTCAATCAGCTTGTCCCCCTCCCGGAACTGGCCCACAGGGGTGCCCGACAACAAGGTGCGCGAGGCCTGCGCAATGGACTGACTGGTCACGCCCAAGGCACGGGCCTTGGCCTGGTCAACTTCCAAGCGCACAGTTTTGACCGACTCGTTCCAGTTGTCGTTCACGCCACGGGTGTTGTTGTTCAAGCGCATGGCGGCTTTGACCTCTTCGGCCTTTTGGCGCAAAACCAAAGGCTCGGTGCCGACCACCCGAAACTGCACCGGGTAAGGCACGGGTGGCCCGTTGGGCAGCAGCTTCACGCGACCACGTACCTCAGGGAACTCTTGCGCCAACAAAGCGGGCAGCTTGATGCGCAAGGCCTCTCGCACCTGCAAGTCTTTGGGCAAAACAATCAGTTGAGACACATTGCTTTGCGGGAAAACCTGGTCCATGGGCAAATAAAAACGGGGCACTCCAGAGCCCACCCAGGTGGTCACCGAACGCACGCCCTGCTCTTGCGCCAAGCGTTTTTCGACCCGCTTGGCCACTTCTTCACTCGCCCCAAAAGGCGCGCCTTCGGGCAGCCACAGGTCCACCAGAATTTCTGGGCGACTGGAGTCGGGAAAGAACTGCTGCTGAACCTTGCCCATGCCCACGATGCCCAGCACAAACAAAGCGATGGTGATGCCAATGGTCTTCCAACGGTGTGTGACGCACCAAGTCACCCAAGCACGAAACTGTCGGTAAAACGGCGTGTCGAACATGTCGGCGCTGTCGTGGCTGCGCTCAGCCACGGCATGCGCTGGCGGCTTAAGCAGCCACGCGCCCAAGTAAGGCACGAAATACACCGAAGCCACCCAGCTGATGATCAAGGCGATCACGGTCACTGCAAAGATGGCAAAGGTGTATTCACCCGTCACCGACTTGGCCAAGCCAATGGGCAAAAAGCCTGCGGCAGTGATCAAGGTGCCTGTCAGCATCGGCATGGCTGTGAGCTCATACGCAAAGGTGGCCGAGCGCAACTTGTCGTAGCCCTCTTCCATTTTGCGCACCATCATCTCGACGGCGATGATGGCGTCGTCCACCAACAAGCCCAGCGCAATGATGAGCGAGCCCAGCGAAATTTTGTGCAGACCGATGCCAAAGTAATTCATGGCCAAAAAGGTCACCGCCAGCACCAGGGGAATGGTGATGCCCACCACCAAACCCGGACGCACATCCAGCGTCCAGCGTCGCCACAAAGGGTTTTCACCCGGGCGTCTGTGCAAGCCCAGCGCCAAAAAACTCACGGCCAGCACAATGACCACGGCCTCGATCAAGACCTTGATGAACTCGTTGACCGAGTTGGCCACGGCCGAAGGCTGGTCTTGCACTTGTTTGAGCGTGATGCCCGCCGGCAACTGGGCCTCGAACTGCTGCGAGCTTGTTTTCAGGGCCTTGCCCAAGGCGATGATGTCCCCGCCCTTGGTCATGCTCACCCCCAGCGCAATGACTTGCTCACCGTCGTGTCGCACCTTGACGGTGGGTGGATCCACATAGCCCCGGCTGACTTCAGCGATGTCCCCCAAGCGCAGTTGCGTGCCCGAGCCGCCGCGAATCGGCATGGCCCGCACATCGTCCAGATTTTGAAACTGACCGCCCACACGCACCTGCACCACGTCTTGGGGTGACTGCAAAGTGCCCGCCGACTCGACCGCGTTTTGCTGGCTCAGTTGCGCCAAGACCGAAGCCATGTCCAAGCCCATTTGTGCGATCTTTTTTTGCGAAACGTCGATAAAGACCTTTTCGTCTTGCACGCCGAACAACTCGACCTTGGCCACATCGGGCACCCGCAACAGGGTTTGCCGCATGCGGTCGGCTTGGACTTTGACCTCGGCCAAACTGAAACCATCGCTGCTCAGGGCGTAGATCACGCCATACACGTCGCCAAATTCGTCATTGAAAAACGGCCCCACCACGCCCGGCGGCAAAGTGCCACGCATGTCGCCAATCTTTTTGCGCACGGCGTACCAAACCTGCGGCACTTCGCTGGCTTTGGAGAAATCCTTGAGCTCCAAAATGATTTGCGACTCACCCGGCTTAGAGTAGCTGCGGATCTTGTCCGAGTAAGGGACTTCCTGCAGGGTGCGTTCGAGCTTGTCAGTGACCTGCTCGGCCACCTGCTGGGCTGTGGCCCCTGGCCAGTAGGTGCGCACCACCATGGCCCGGAAGGTGAAGGGCGGGTCTTCGTCCTGCCCCAACTGAAAGTAGGACGCCATGCCCAGCACCATCAACGCCACCATCAGGTAACGCGTCAAGGCCGGGTGCTCCAACGCCCAACGCGAGAGGTTGAACTTTGTCTCGTGGCTTGCCATGACCAATCACCGTCCCGATGGGGTAGGTGCTGCAGCCTTGGCAGCGGGGTCCACGTAAACCGTGACTTTTTGCCCCGGGGTCAGCACATGCACGCCCGCAGACACCACTTTTTGGCCTGCTTGCAAGCCGCCACTGATCACCACCTGGTTGCCATCCACCGTGGCCACTTGCACCGGTTTCAAATTCACCGTCATGCTCGCCTCATCCAGCACCCACACTGCGCTGCCCGCGCCCTCTTGGCGCAATGCGCTGGTGGGCAATTTGATCACTTCAGCTTGGCTGCCGCTGATTGGGGCAGCATGGACGTTCACCGTGGCACCCAAGGGCAAATTGGCCGAGGCATCCAAAGCCAATTTGACTGCATAGGTGCGCGTCATCGGATCAGCGCTGGCGGCCAATTCCCGAATTTTTCCTTTCAAAGGCTGACCGGTGCTGAGCAAGGTGGCCGTCATGCTTTGGCCGATTTTCAAGGCCAAGGCCAGTTGCTCAGACGCGGCAAACACGGCGTCACGCGGGCCCTCATGGGCCAAACGCACGATGGGTTGACCCGCTGAGACCACTTGCCCCGCTTCGGCTTCGATGGCAGTGATCACGCCGGCATGGCTGGCTGTTAAGCGCGCGTAGCCGGCTTGGTTGTTCTGCGCTTGCGCTTGGGCTTTGGCCTGGCTCAAAGCCGCTTCGGCCGACTTCAGGCCGGCTTCGCGCCGCTCCAACTCCGCGCCGCTGATGAAATTTTGCGCAGTCAAGGCTTCGAAGCGCTTGAATTCGGCCGCGGCCAAATCCCGCTGACTTTGCGCAGCACTCACCTGCGCCTGGGCAGCCTGAGCGGCCAATTGGTAGTCTTGCGCGTCAATCAAGGCCAACAGCTGCCCAGCGGCCACCCGTTGCCCCACGTCCACAGGCCGCTGCACCAGCTTGCCCCCCACCCGAAAGCCCAGCCGAGACTCCACACGCGCCCGCACTTCGGCAGAAAACTCACCACCCACAGCCAGATCGGTGCCGGACACCGTGAGCAACTTGACCGAGCGCAAAGGCGCTGGCGGCGCTTCGGATTTGGAGCAGGCCCACAAGGTGGTCAAAAAGGCCGCAAGGGCACACCAATGAAAAACTCGCCGCGCGGCGAGTGACAAGGAAGAGGGCATGGGATTTTTCGGAAATAATAATGACTGACTGGTTAGTAATCTATTCAAAGTAGCTCCAGCTGTCAAGCGACAATACGGATTGACCATGCTCAAAAAACCCCTATTGATGCAGCCACAGCGCGCAGGACTGAATGCCGAGCAGCGACACCTGCTGCGCCGGGTCTCGCGCTCTTTTGACCTGTCCATCCGCTTGCTGCCCGCGGCCCTGCAAGCGCCAGTGGCCGTCGGCTACTTGTTGGCCCGTGCCACCGACACCGTGGCCGACACCACAGCCCTGCCCTTGGCCAAGCGGCAAGATTTGCTGACGCTGATAAGCCAAGCGATCGATGCCCGCCAGGCGTGCACCACCCGCACAGCCGAACTGAACCGCCTCACCCAAGCTTTTGCCGCGCAGCAAACCGACCCGCATGAACGCGCCCTGATGCAGGCCTTGCCCCAATGCCTGCCGCTTTTGCACACCCTGACAGAGGCCGACCAAACCAGCGTGCGCCAAGTGCTCCGCCACATCACCCATGGCCAACAGCTGGACATGACCCGCTTTGGCCCCGGCCTGCAGGCTTTGCAAACCGAAGCCGAATTGGCGCACTACACCTGGCTGGTGGCCGGTTGCGTGGGCGAATTTTGGACCGAACTCTGCGGCCGCCACCTGCCCGGTTACAGCCATTTGCCCCAGGCCGAGATGATGCGCATCGGGCGCGAATATGGCATGGGCCTGCAGCGCCTGAACATCATTCGCGATGCCGGCGCCGACTTGGCCGCTGGGCGCTGCTACTGGCCTGTCGAAACCCTGGCCCAAGCGGGCTTGACCCCGGCGATGCTGGCCCGAGCGGCACACATTGGCCCCAAAACGGGCGATGAAGCGGGCGATAACACGGGCCAAGCCGACGCCTTGCATGCGTTGACCCCGCTGTACAACCAGTGGCTGGACCACACCCAAGCGCAACTGGCCGATGGCATGCGCTACGCCCTGTCGCTCAAGCCACTGCGCCTGCGCTTGGCCAGCGCCCTGCCCGCCCTGATTGGCGCACGCACCCTGGCACGGCTGCGCCAGGCCGGGCCAGCGGCCCTGACCCAGCACATCAAAATGCCTCGCCACGAGATGCGCGCCATGCTCTGGCGCATCGCGCTGGGATGTGGCTCAGGGGCAGTGTTGAACCAGCAATTCCAAAAAATGTCTGGCCTGCCCCGCTCTTGAATACCCCCTTTGGATGCGAGAATCCCAGCCCATGAGCCCGCAAGACTACGTCCAGCAAAAAGCCGCCGCCTCGGGCAGCAGCTTTTATTACGCCTTCCTTTTTCTGCCCCCCGAGCGGCGTGCGGCCATCACCGCCTTTTATGCCTTCTGCCGTGAAGTGGACGATGTGGTCGACGAAATCAAAGACCCCGGCGTCGCCGCGACCAAACTCGCCTGGTGGCAAAAAGAAGTACTGCAAGCCTTCGCCGGACAGCCCAACCACCCGGTCATGCACGCCCTAATGCCCCTGGCTGCCACCTTCGGCATCGAAAGCCGCCACCTGATGGCCGTGATCGAAGGCTGCCAAATGGACCTGAACCAAACCCGGTATCTGGACTTTGCGGGCCTGACGAAATACTGCCATTTGGTGGCGGGCGTGGTGGGCGAAGTCGCTGCCCGCATCTTTGGCCAAACCGACGGAGCGACCAAGGCCTATGCGCACAAGCTGGGCCTGGCCTTTCAGATGACCAACATCATCCGCGACGTGGGTGAAGACGCCATGCGCGGGCGCATCTACCTGCCGCTGGACGAGCAACAACGCTTTGGCGTCAAAGCCAACGAACTGATGCAGCGCGACTACTCAGACCGCTTCACCGCGCTGATGAAGTTCCAGACCGACCGCGCCCACGCGCTGTACGACGAAGCCCTGGCCCTGCTGCCCGTGGCCGACCGCCGCGCCCAAAAACCCGGCCTCATGATGGCCAGCATCTACCGCACCTTGCTGCGCGAGATCGAGGCATCGGGCTTTCAGGTGCTGCACCAGCGCATCGCGCTCACGCCGCTTCGCAAGCTGTGGTTGGCGTGGAAGATGCAGGCGCTGGGGCGGTTTTGAGTGCTCACCGCAAAGGGCGTGCCCCTAGACCTCTTGTCAAGACCGTCAAACGCCAGCCTCTGGCCAGCCATGGATATGGATTTCGCCACCCAGCGCGTGTAGGACGCGCAGCACCTGCACCAGCCGCACCTTGGGCTTGCCGGCCTCCAGCTCCACCACAAAGCGCACCCCCACCCCGGCAGCCAAGGCAAATGCGGCTGCGTGAGTGCAAGCTGCTTGCGGGCCAAGCGGATGGCATCGCCCAATTGCTGTGATGAACGAATACGGGTGATGGCTTGCTAAATTTCCCGTTCGGGAAACGCATACATCAGCGGGCTTCACCCTCACGGCATCGCCCGCACGCGTTTTTGCGCCTCCCGCTCCATGCACGCGTGCAGCCAACCCGAAACCGCCGGAAATTGTGCCAGCAAGCCCGGGGCCGGGCGAATCCAGTTGGCCACGCTGGCCACACACACATCGGCCACGGTGAAACGATCGGCCGCCACATGCGCCTGGCCATGGGCGTGCTGGGCTTGCAAATGCGCCTCCAGCACGGCCAGCGGCACCTTCAATCGGTTTTCGGCTTGCTCGGCCAGTTCGGGCTTGCGCTGGTCGGCGGGCATGGCCATGCGGTGCATCAGCACGGTGAGCGCGTCTTTTTCCAGCTCGGTCACCGTCCAGAAACCCCAGCGCAAGGCCTCGGCCTCTTCGCGGGGCGTAGCGGGGGTGATCGACTGGCCATCGGCCTGGCCATGCACGCGGGCGATGTACAGGGCGCAGGACATGCTTTCCCACACGGTGACGCTGCCTTCGGGCCGCTCGTCCACCACCACCGGAATGTGGCCATTGGGGTTGAGCGCCAAAAACTCCGGCGTGCGTGTAGCGCCCGCCTTGTAGGTCATGGCCATGTGCTCAAAGGACACGCCCAGTTCCAGTGCGGCCCACAAGGGCCGTGCGGCGCGGGATGCGCTGATGCCGTAAATTTTCAAAGTCATCTCTGTCTCCTGATGAAATGTCGCTGCGCGAAAACAAGGCATGTCGGACCATAAAGGCCCGACCTACGCCACGTAATCAGGCCAACTGGCGCACAGCGCGTGCAAGTCGCGCACCACCAGGTGCGGACGGGTCTCGCCATGGGTCCAGTCGTGGCCTTCGCGGTTGAGCCAGGCCACTTGCATGCCTGCAGCCAAAGCGCCCACGCAGTCGGCATGGGCGTCGTCGCCAATGTGCAGCACCTCATGGGGCTGCACACCCGCCGCTGCCGCGCCAGCCATGAAAATGCGCAAGTCCGGCTTGGCCACCCCCAAAGACTGGGCGCTCACGCTGGCGTGAAAGTGCTGGCCAATGCCCACGCGGTGGACATCGGCATTGCCGTTGGACAGCGCAACGATCGGGTACTTGGCGCTCCAAAAACAGAGTGCGGGCAAGGCGTCGTCAAACAGGTCCACCCGCTGGCGCTCGGCAAAAAACACCTCAAAAGCGGCCTCAGCCAAGTGCACCGGGTCACCGGCGTGCTGCAACAAAGCGCGTATCGACTGCAGACGCAAAAACGACAGGTCATGCGCCCGATCGGCATGGCGGGCGTTGATTTCGGCCCGCACGGCTTTTTTGAGCTCGACATCGGCCGACAGCGCCGCAGTGCTGGGGGCATGCGCGGTCAACCATGCCGTCAACAAAGCCTCCGCACGTCCAATCGTGGGCCAAACTGGCCACAAGGTGTCGTCCAAATCGAGGGAAATGGCTTTGATTTTAGAAATGTCAATCATGGTGGTGGGAGAATAACGCATGGCATTCCAAAAAGAACCCTCCTTCCAGCATGGTCAGGCCGCCCGCACAGCGGTGCTGTATTGCAACTTGGGCACCCCCAGCGCGCCCACAGCCCCTGCCCTGCGCACCTATTTGGCCCAGTTTTTGGGTGACAGTCGCGTGGTCGAAATCCCCAAACCCATTTGGTGGCTGATCTTGCACGGCATCATCTTGCGCGTGCGCCCCAAAAAATCGGCCGCTAAATACGCCAGCATCTGGACCAAAGATGGTTCACCGCTCAAAGTTTTCACTGAAAAGCAGGCCCAATCGCTCGGCACGGCCCTGCAAGAGCGCGGCCACAGCGTCACCGTTCGTTACGCCATGACCTACGGCCAGCCGTCCATCCCCTCACAGCTCGATGACCTCAAAGCCGAGGGCGTCCAGCGTGTGCTGATCGTGCCGGCTTACCCACAGTACAGCGGCACCACCACCGCCAGCGTGTTTGATGCGGTCTACCGCTGGGGCCTCAAAACCCGGCTCATCCCCGAGATGCGCTTTGTCAACCACTACCACGATGACCCGCGCTACATCGCCGCGCTGGCGCAAACAGTTCGTGAACATTGGGCCATCCACGGCCAGGCCGAGAAGTTGGTCATGAGCTTTCACGGCGTGCCCGAGCGCACCTTGCACCTGGGTGACCCTTATCACTGCGAATGCATGAAGACCGGCCGCCTGCTGGCCGAGGCGCTGGGCCTGTCCAAAGACCAATACAAACTCACCTTCCAATCGCGCTTTGGCAAGGCCAAATGGCTGGAGCCTTACACCGAACCCACGCTGGTGGTGATGGCACAGCAAGGCCTGAAAAAGGTGGATGTGATCTGCCCCGGCTTCACAGGCGACTGCCTGGAGACACTGGAAGAAATCCAGCAAGAAGCGAAAGAAGCTTATCTTCATGCGGGGGGCGAAAGCTTCAGCTACATCCCCTGCCTGAACAACCACGCGCAGTGGATTGATGCCCTGGCCGACATCAGCCTGGACCACATGCAAGCTTGGGACTTGTCAGCACCAGACGCCCAGACGCTGGCCGCCAGCCGCGAACGCGCATTGGCGCATGGCGCCAAAAACTAATCAGATTTTTTTGACCAACGTCTCTGATCCACCCTCTTTTGGGGGTTAGAATACTGACCAGTCGGAGCGTAGCGCAGCCTGGTAGCGCATCTGCTTTGGGAGCAGAGGGTCGCGAGTTCGAATCCCGCCGCTCCGACCATTTCAATGCATGCCCAACCCGCGCATTGACCCTATTGAATTCAACAACAAAGGCCCATCAAGGGCCTTTTGTGTTTATGCTGGGTGTTTATTTTTCAGTGTTCATGCTGCGTATTTTTTCTGCCCGTAGCTCAGTTGGATAGAGCAACAGCCTTCTAAGCTGTGGGTCACAGGTTCGATCCCTGTCGGGCAGACCACTCCCCCCCAACCCTGCGAAAGCCAGAGCTTCGTCAAGATAGAACTCTTGCCCCATCAAGAGGCTGCTTCAGGAGGGCGCAACACTTCAAGTGGTGTAGCGCAAAGCTGGCTGATTCTGGCCCAGCAGGCTGGGCAGTGACTTCCAGGCCTCTGTGATGTCCTTGATGAGGCTTTGAACTTCTTCGAGCGCTGTCAAATCGTTGTAAGCATTGACATGAAACAAGCGGCGGGTCACATAGGCATACAACTCGTTGAGGTTTTGAGCCAACTCGCCACCACGCTCGAAATCCAGCGCCCCCTGCAAACCCACCACAATGCGGCCGGCGCGTGACAAGGCTTTGGACTTTTCTTCAATCGCGTTGTTTTGGATGTGGCCCTTGGCCGAAGCCAGACTCTCGGCCAGACCGTCAAACAGCATCTGGATCAGTTGGACATTGTCCGCTGTGGCAACGCCTGTGACCACTTGTACCGAACCGTAACTTTGAGCCAACCTTGAATATGAACGCATGGTGAAAACCTTTTATCAACTGCTTGTACAAACAGTATCGGAAAGGCTGGGGGAAACTTGAGCCCCCAAAGCGCAACGAGGCAGAAAAAAATCAAGGAGCCGCAGGAGGCGCCAAAACCGGCAACTCGGCAACCGGCAGAGGCATCAAGCTGGCGGACAGCGGCTGGGCCAAGTTCACCATCGCTTTGCTGTAAAGGGTTAGGCCCGCTTCATCCAGGGCCGCTCGCACCGCATCCAGTTGATCTGACGGCAGCTGGGCACTGTCCAGACCACACTTGTAAAGGGTATTGACCTGTGCCAAGGGCAACCACGACTCCACAGGGCCGCGGGAGGTGTTGATCAATTTGGTGTTTTTGGGTTCACCCAACATGCCACGCTGACCATCCTTGACACCCTCTTGGAAGATCGCGTCCACGTGCTTGTGCAAAACCGTCTCATAGTGGGGCCGCGCCTCTTCGACCTCATCAGGGTCTACCCCCTCGGGGACCCGCCCTGTCATCGCATCCCAGAGCTTTTTCGAACTCAAGCCAGCAAAAGGCCCAGCGGGAACCACCACTTTTTGAGGTTTAAGGGATTCGCCAAATTGACGGGTTTGTTTCTCAAGGTTATTGACTCGGTCAAGCAGGTAAATGACGCACACCAAAAGCACCAAAATACCCATGGCTGAAAAAGCAGACACAAAAGCGTCCATAAGTGTTCACTCCAAGTCCGTGCGTCAAGGCTTCAGGGCATCCGGGGAGGGGGGCCCATTGTCTGGTGACTGGGCCAATTCGTCCCGCAAAAACTGCAAGACCTGGAAAGGCTCTGGCAGTTTCAACTCGTAGTAGCACAGTTGATTGGCCAAGCCTTGCACGGTCTCTATGGCCTTGAGCGCAGTAATTTCAGCCCGTTGATAGCGCCCGCCCAGAAAAAACGCTTCATGGGCATAGTCTTCAGGCAGATAAACGTACATTTCGTTATCACCTGCCTTGATTTTTTGAAAAACCGAGGGCTCGGGCGGCGGCGGCTTCTCATTTCCTTTGGCGATTGCCAAAGCCGCCAACTCCTGCCAAGAGGCCATCTGTTCCGCGCCCGCAACAAACGATTTGTCCAGGTGCGCACGACAGAGCATCCCCATGCGCAATCGCAAGCTCCTACTTTCTCGAGAATCCGATTTTGAAGCGATGATTTTTTCGAAAAGCGCTTCCGCCTTCCTCATTTCTTCGTCAGGATCTTTGGGCGTAAAGAGTGAAAACAGGGATGCCATAGTGCTGTTAATTTTATCATTTCATCATCCAACTTGCAGCGTCAGCCGCAGTTTTTTGACCACCGTGGACAAAATCTGACTTACCCTTGACTCACTGACGCCCAGCACTTCACCAATCTCTTTCAGGTTCAACTCTTCCACATAGTAGAGATTCATCACCAGCTTCTCGCGCTCGGGCAAATCGTCGATGGCCTGCACCACGGCATCCATGAATTCGGCCTCCTCCACCATGACCTCAGGCTGCATGGCGCTGTCCCCCGGCATGCTCATCACCTCTTCGGTGACCACTTCCATGGAATAGGTCTCAAAACGCTTGGCCTGGCCACGCTCACGTTGGAACTCGTCGAGTTCCTTGCCCATGAACAAGGCCAGCTCGGACTGGGTGGGCGCTCGGCCCAGCTCGGCGGCCAACACATGCACCGCCTCGTTTTCACTTTTATTGAAAGCCACAGCCGAGCGGGGCAAAAAGGACTGTCTGCGCACCTCGTCCAGGATGGCCCCACGAACGCGGCTCAACGCAAAGTGCTCAAACTCAAACCCTTTGGTCGGATCGAACGAACGAGCCGCCTCGATCAGCCCGACCATCCCCACCTGGATCAGCTCGTCGAGTTCCATGAAAGGGGGAACACGGGCTTTGAGGTGAATGGCCACACGCTTGACCATCGGCATGTGCGCGATGATCAATGACTCATGGCGGTTATCCACCTGTTCGTAAAGGGATATGGAGTTGGACACGTTGATCACCTCAGCGCAGAGACGCGCAACATGCGCTCGGCGAAAAACTGCAGACGTCCCGACGGCCCGTCCACAGGCGGCAGCTGATCGATGGCCTCGGCCAAAGCCCGAAAATCGCGCGCTGCGGCGCTGCCAGGGGCAAATTCAAGCACCGACTGGTATTTGCGCAAGGACTGCAAGACCAACTCATCGGCTTCAATGGATTGCAAAAACCTGACCGAAACCCCCAGGAAACGGTTGCACACATCGTTCAGGCGGCGGTGCAATTGCCTTCCTTCGTGAGCACTGCCCACCATGTTCGGGATCAGGTAAATCTCATCCAGCGACTGCTCGGTGGCCATGACCTTGATCAAGCCGTAAGCATCGGCAATGGACGCCGGCTGGTCACACACAACAACAAAACGGCGCTGGCAAGCGGCCATGAAGTCGAGAACGGCCGGGGCAATGCCCGCCGCCACATCCACCACCAGGTAATCCACTGGCTCTTGCAGGGTGTCAAAGGCGCGAACCATGCTGGCAATTTGCGAGGTATTCAGCGCTGCAATGTCACGCAAGCCCGAAGCACCCGGCACCAAGCGAATGCCCTGCTTGGTGGTCACCAGCACTTCATCCAAGGTTTTTTCGCCGTTCAGCACATGGCTGATATTGAAAGGGGCAAAAGCACCCAAGGCAATTTGGGCGTTGGCCATGCCCAGGTCGGCGTCCAGCAGCATGACCTTGTGGCCACGCATGGCCAAGGCCACCGCCAAATTGATGGACACCGTGGTTTTGCCAGCCCCCCCCTTACCGCTGGCCACACCAATGACCTGAGGAAAATTAGGCTTATCCATGCGCAACTTTCGAGGTGGAAGATGCTTTGGCGGAGGGTCGGCGCAAGGGGGGCGTGGGCAAGCAGCTCATGAAAGTCGGGATCACGATGTCTTCATCCACCGGGTTATTGCCACGCAACTTCGCAGCCTTGGTGAGGGTTTTAGGCGCTTTGGCAGCCGGTGGCTTTTTGGCCCGGGACACGCGGACAGGCGCAGGGGTCGGCGCAAGCGCCACTGTAGGCGCAGGCATCGCGGTTTGCGCAACGGACGCCAGTGGCAAATGCTGTACCAAAGGGCTCAGCGCCAATTGCACCAAACGTGACGCCTCAAAAGGCGCTGCCGCGTGATCAATGCGGCTGGAACCCGCCACACAGGAAACTCCCAAGGGCTGCTCGCTCAAGCCCTTGATCAGCGCCCAAGGATAAGCGGCTTCGTCCACCTTGCTCAACATCAAGGAGGACCAGCTCACAGCAGAATTTTGGAGAATTTTTTGCACACTGGTCACTGTAGCATCAACCGGCAACACGGCATGACGCAAGACCTTGGGATGCTCGGCCTGCAGCAACTCGGCTTGGGCACAGAAATCGGTCCCGCACGTGTCAATCCATACCGTTTTACCTTCCAGCTCCTGCAACAAAATGCGCAACATGTCCGAGTTGGCGGCGCGCATGCAAGCCACACCCGACTGTGCAGCCAACAACTGCATCTGGGCCCAGGAACCAGGGCGCTGATCGGCAAAACTGACCATGACCTGTTGATCGACCCCATGGACTTGGGCTGCGGCATAAGCCAGGCGTCCCACCATGGAGGTTTTGCCCGAACCCGAAGGACCGCAAAGCGCGTGCACACCCGACTCGGGCGGCGCCATGGCCGGACGTTTCAAAGCACTGACCAACAAACTCTGCATCACGGGCCAGGCTTCCTGAACACTTTCCAGCTCCTGGATGCTGTCGGTCAGCAAAGCACGCAGACCCGCAGGCACGCCCACTTCGCTCATGGCCAAAGACAGTTGCTGGATGGCGGGTGACAAACGCAGGCCATCTTGCCAAGGCATCATCTGTCGCGACAGGCTAAAGTCCTTGCGCAACGCTGCCATTTCCAGGCGCAGCATTTCCACGATTTCCTGGCTGCGTTGGCCCTCATGGCGCAATTGCTCGGCCAGTGCCTCCACCTCTTTCACCGCCGGGGCTGACACCACGACGGTTGGCGCGGCCACTGCCGCTGGCAGCGGCTGACCCAGATCAGGCAAGAACGCCTCGGGTAACAAAGGCGCCAAAGAACTGGCGCTTTGGAACAACTTGGAAAACGGCACCGTAGGCGCCGCCGCTCCGTCTTGGCCGTTCGCCTGAGCAACAGCCGGCGCGGACACTTCTGGCGCGGGCTTGTCATCCAGGTCCACTGCCACGATCAATTCGGTTTGATTGTCCAGGCGCTGGGTGGAGATGATCAACACGTCCGATCCATACAACTGGATGGCCTTTTCGTTGGCAGAGCGACTGTCGCGAGCGAGGATGCGTTTGAGTTCCATGATCTATCAGGCCTTGGTAACGGAAGGGTTGTTGCGGGGATCGGCTTGCACGGTGTTGATCACTTTGACCGGCTGATCGTCTGGTATTTCGCTGTAAGACAGTACCGTCAGGTCGCTGACACGAAAGCGCACGGCCTTGGACATCCAAGGGCGAATCGCAGGCGAAACCACCAACACAGCCGCAAAGCCCTGCTCTTCGGTGGTGCGGGCACTTTCGCGCAAAGCAGTAAAGAGGCTTTCGGCCAGACTGGGCTCAAGCACCATGCCAGCCGAACCATTGTTTTGTTGGAGCACGTTGTGCAGCAACTGCTCCAATTGAGGATCCAAAGTCAGCACCGATAAGGTGTCGCGGTTTTCCAGCAACCCCTGAACGATCATGCGGCCCAGCTTGGGGCGAACCAGCTGCGCCAATTGGTCGGGATCTTGCGTGCGGCCGCTGACCTCGGTCAAAGCCTCCACCACCGTGCGCATGTCGCGAATCGGCACAGACTCCTGCAACAAATTTTGCAATGTGCGGGTCACCACGCCCAAAGACAACTTGCCAGGCACCAGTTCTTCCACAAGTTTGGGCGACTTGGCCGCCAGCTTGTCCAGCAATTTTTGGGCTTCGTCATGGCTCAACAGTTCGTGAGCGCTGTCACGCAACACCTTGTTCATGTGGGTGGCAATCGCCGTGCTCGGGTCCACCACGGTGTAGCCCAAGGCACGGGCCTGATCACGCCAAGCAGGCTCGATCCAGACAGCTTCCAAACCGAAAGCAGGCTCCTTGGTCGGCTGGCCCTCCACCTTGCCATACACCTTGCCGGGGTTAATGGCCAACTCCCGGCCCACCTTAACCTCGCCTCGGCCACGCACCACGCCGTTGAGGACAATGTGATAGGCGTCCGGCTCCAGGTTCAGGGCATCGCGAATGCGCACCGGCTGCACCAAAAAGCCCAATTCGGCCGACAGTTTTTTGCGCACACCCTTGACGCGCGCCATCAACTGGCCACCCGACTCTTGGTTGACCAAGGGGATCAAGCCATAGCCAATTTCCAAGCCAATCAAATCCACCTGCTCCACATCGTCCCAGTCCAGCTCCTTGGGTCCTTCATTGGCCGGCAAAGCCGGCGCGGCCAAACTTTGCTCCAGTTGCATCTGTTTGCGCAACACCATGAAACCCATCCCAGCTGTGGCGGCAGCCAACGTCAGAAACACCAGATGGGGCATGCCTGGCACCAATCCCATGATGGTCAAAATGCCGGCCGAGATGAACAAGGCCGGCACATTCGAAAATTGGCTGCTCGCCTGCTCGGTCATCGACTCGGAGGTCGTCACCCGGGTCACGATGATGGCGGTGGCCAACGACAAAAACAAAGAAGGAATCTGGGCAACCAAGCCATCACCGATGGTCAACAGGACATACAACTTGGTCGCCTCGCCCACCGGCAAGTTGTGCTGGCCAATGCCGATGGCCAAGCCCCCGACGATGTTGATGATCAAAATCAACAAACCCGCAATCGCATCACCACTGACGAATTTGGAGGCACCGTCCATGGAGCCGAAGAAGTCAGACTCCTGGGCCAATTCTTCCCGGCGTTTTTTGGCAGTTTCCTGATCGATGACCCCGGCGTTCAAGTCGGCATCGATCGACATCTGCTTGCCAGGCATCGCATCCAGTGTGAAGCGGGCATTGACCTCGGAGACGCGACCCGCGCCCTTGGTCACCACAAAAAAGTTCACGATCATCAAGATCACGAAGATGATAAAACCCACCACATAGTTGCCGCCGATGACGAACTCGCCGAAAGCCGCAATCACTTTACCGGCGGCATCAGGCCCCTCATGGCCATGCACCAGCACCACACGGGTGGACGCCACGTTCAACGCCAACCGCAACATGGTGGCAAACAGCAAAACCGAGGGGAAAGACGAAAACTCAAGCGGTTTGCGGGTGCCAATCGCGATCATGATCACCACCAAGCTGATCATGATGTTGAAGGTGAACAAGATGTCCAGCAGCAAGGGGGGCAGTGGCACCACCAACATCGCCATGATCAACAGAACCAGAACGGGCAAACCCAAGCCCGCCAGATCGTAGCGTGACAAATTCTGTCGGATCGTTGACAGGGTCAAGGTGTTCATGTTCAAAATGCCGCTGTTTTAGGGAGAAAAAATCAAGGTTTAACGGTTGCTCAACACCATAAAGCAAGCTGTGTGCCAACCAAACTGACAGCAGCGAACCCCAAAACATGACTTTGGAGCGAACCAGCCGAAGTTGGTGCGCAACTTGCTCATCACAAGACCAAGCCCGAAAAACGGCAAAGATTGGCCGCCGCCGTTTCAGGTACAGACAACTTTAGAAAAGCTCAACCCATGACCATCACCCTCAGCGACAACCTCAGCCCAACCAGCGCCACCCCAAATGCCGGTACTTTTGAATTCAAATCAGACGCCATCCCCAGCCCGGATGGCCAAAGCTTTGGGCAACTCATGTCTGACCTGATCCAAGCCCAGGCCGAAAGCTCAGCCGAGATCGCGGACCAGGAAACGCAGCTGGCAGAACAGCCAGGGCAGGAAATTGCCGTCCCCGTCACCCTGGACGGGCAAGCGGCCGTGCTCGGCACCGCCGCCGAACCCCTGAATGCCCTGACCTTGAAAGCCGTCACCCTGGGGCCTCACCTGAGTGTCATCACGCCAGAAACCTCTCCCCCGGACCCACAAAGCCTGGAAGCATTTGCCCGCGCCCAGGGCCTGGACGAAAATGCCGTCCACTGGCTTTTTGGCGGCCATGCAGGCACCCTGACCACCCACCCCAGCGGCGCCAATGTCGTGACCACAGGCGCTGCCCTCGGGGCCAGCGAGGGCCAGGGCAACGTCCAAGGCAGCCTGCCGCCGATCCAACTCGCCTCACTGGCGCCCGCACAGACCGGGGCCGCCACAGGGCAAGTCAGCGCAAGCGCCAATGGACAAAACCCCGTCGCGGCCACAAGCTTGCTCGGCCATGCCCTGACCGCAGCGCAAGTCCTTGGGGCCATGGCCGACGACGCGGGTCAGGCCCCAAAGCCCGCGGCAAGCCCCAGCACCGAAGAAGCGCTCACCCTCCCCATGCTGCGCATGCCGCCCCCAGCAGCCTTCTGGATGCAACGCAACGCCATCCAAAGCGTGCAGCGGCAGGCCGACATCGCTCAAAAAGAAGCCGACATCTGCCTCAGCGAGTTGGACCTGGGCGCGGACTGGGGCGGCGAAACGCTCCAACAGCTGCTTGGCACCGAAGGCGGCGCCCACAGCACAGGCACCCACGGCACGGCCTACGCCAACTTTGCCGCCCGCTGGGACGCCCAGGCCAACCTGCGCAACGACACCACCAACACCAGCGGCCCTGCGCCCGACCTGCCCGACACCAACGCGCGCAGCGAAAACATCCAGAACCTGGCCGCAAAAATGGGCCAAGCCGTGGGGCAACGCATCCTGTCCGAGATGGAAAGAGGCCAATGGCACCTGAAACTGCAACTGCGCCCCGCCACACTGGGCCACATCGAAATTGAAATGCGGATGCGAAGCGGCGAATTTGATGCCATATTTACGGCACCCAACGCCGTCACCCGCGATCTGTTGCAAGATGGCATGACCAAACTCAGGGAAACACTGAGCCAAATGGGCATGGATGTTGCTAATATCCATGTAGGTGGAGGTCAGACCGGCCAAAGTGGCGGAGACCCGACACCTGGTTTTTCCAAGGGCAAGCCCACGCAGGCCCAGGAAAGCGGCCAGGAAACCACCCCAGAAATAGCCCGAGCACCGCGCGTCAAGGACCCCAATGAGGGCCTGGACGTTTTGGTCTGACCGCCAACCAACGAGGACGAACCATGGCAGATGAAGAAACCGAAGTCGAAGTCAAAAAGAAATCACCTCTGGTCAAGATCATCCTGATCGCCGTCGTGGCCATCTTGGTCTTGGCAGGCACCGTGGTGGGCACCCTGTTTGTGACGGGCTTTTTCGACAAAAAAGACACCTCCGCGGCCGAAGCCCAACTCAAGGCACTGGAGAAAGAAGCCTCTGGGGCCAAAAATGCAGCCAGCGAGGCGCAGCCCAAAAAGGTCACCAAAGACTCCCCCGAGCTGACCCGTTTCGAAAACCATTACATGGAACTCGAAAAAGAACTGGTGGCCAACCTGACCAACTCACGCAAAGTGATTCAGGTCAAGCTGGCCATCATGACCCACTACGACGAGCGCGTCTTCAAAAACGTCAAAAAACATGAGTTTGCGCTGCGCTCGACCGCACTCGACGTGATGCGCCTGACCACGGATGCCGATTTGAGCCAGCCTGATTTCCGCAAAAAAATGGCCGAAAAAATCCGCCTTGAACTCAACGCCGTCCTGGAAAAATACGAAGACTTTGGCGGCATCGAAGAAGTGTTTTTCACCAGCTTTGTGGCCCAGTGAACCCCACCCTACTGCTTGACCATGGCTGAATCCCAATCCCTTTTGTCCAGTGAAGAACTGGCCGCTTTGTCGGCCATTTTGAGCGACGAAGACAGCAACACCACACCGGGCTACAACCTGGACGTGCAGGTGCGCAAACACGATCTGGCCGCGGAAGACAGCAGCCTGGGCGTCAACGTTGCATCGCTGGACATGATCAACGAGCGCTTCATCCGCTTGTTCCGACTGGGCATGCTTGAAGTGCTGCGCACCAGCCCCCGCATGAACCCCACGCGCACGCAGATCATGCGCTTTGGTGACTACCTCAAAGACCTCAAGGCGCCCCTTTCCGTCAACGTCGTGCGCATGAGCCCCCTGCGCGGCTACGCCATGGTCGTGATCGAGCCGACTGTGGTGTTCAGCTCCCTCGACAGCTTTTTTGGTGGCTTCGGACGAGGCGTAGGCCAACTGCCCCCCGGCAGACTGTTCACACCCACCGAAACCCGCATCATCAAAATCATCCTGCAGGTTTTCTTTCGATCCTTCAAAGAAGCCTGGTCCCCATTGACCCCGGTCGAATTCGAGCACATCAGTTCCGAAATCAACCCCCAGTTTGCCCAGATCGTCGACGAAAACGACCTCGTCATCCTCAGCCGCTTCGAATCTGAAGCGACCTCGCAAGGCTCAGGTTATGTCGACATGGTCATTCCCTATGTGGCCCTCAAGCCCGTGCGAGACCTGCTGCGCAGCCGCGTGCAAACCGGTGATGGCAACGAAGACTCCGACAAAGTCTGGCGCGCCCTACTGAACGACGCCGTACACGACGCCGAACTGGAAATACAAATTCACTTGGGCAAACTCAGCTTGTCCTTGCAACAGCTTCAAACCATGCAACCGGGCGATATCCTGCCCTTCAAAAAAGCCGATCACGCCCGTGCCCTGATTCAAGACATGCCGGTCTACGACGTCGAAGTCGGGGCCCTGGGTGGCCAAGTGGCGATCAAGATCGTCACTGCCATCAGCCCCAACGCCCCCACCTGAACCCCACAACAAGGAACGCGCATGAGCGAACTGCCCCCCACCGAAGCCACGGACAAAGGCCAAATCCACACCGACGTGTTGCAAAACATCCCGGTCACGCTCTCCATTGAAGTGGGCCGCGCCCAAATCAAGATCCGTGACCTCATGCGCCTGACCCAAGGCAGCGTGGTCGAACTCGACCGCATCGCAGGCGAACCCCTTGACCTGCTGGTCAACAACACCGTGGTGGCACAGGGTGAGGTCGTGCTCGTCAACGACCGCTACGGCATCCGACTGACCCGTGTGGTGCCCGCCTCTGAGCGGCTGGACAACCTCTAAAGCCCGCCATGAACACCGGATGGACCTTCACTGACTGGCTGCAATACGCGTTCAGTTTCGCGCTGGTCATCGGCTTGCTGCTGGCCGTGCTGTGGGGCCTTAAAAAAATGCAAAGCGGCGCCAGTTTCCTGCGCAAAAACGCACAACGTTTACAAACGATTGAAAGCATGTCCGTCGGCCCTCGACAAAAAATTCTCCTTATCCAGGTCGACGGCCAGGACGTGCTGGTCGGCGTGACGGCCCACCAAATGACCGCCCTGTCCCCCTGGCCCGTGCAAGCCTCTGCGTCTGCAACTGAGCCTTCGCCTGCACCTGTTGAACCCATAGAAACCCACACGCCATGAAGCGCCGCCTCTCCCTTGGGCTGATTTTTACCCTTGTCCTGTGCCTGCTGCCCCTGTTGGCGCAAGCGGCCCCTGACATGCCCGCCATCACCGCCACCAACACGGGCAAGGGCACCCAATACAGCCTGACGCTGCAGCTGCTGGCGCTCATGACCACGCTGTCGGTGCTGCCCTCGGTCTTGCTCATGATGACCGCCTTCGTGCGCATCGTGATCGTCATGTCGCTGCTGCGCCAAGCCCTGGGCACCGGCCAGACCCCTCCCAACATGGTCATCGTTGGGCTGTCGCTGTTTCTCACCCTGTTTGTCATGACCCCGGTGCTCACCGATGTGTACCAAAACGCGCTGCTGCCCTACATGAACCAGGGCATGAGCTTCGACAAAGCCCTGGCCGCGGCAGAAAAACCCATCCGCGCCTTCATGCTGCTGCAAACCCGCGAAGACGACATCGCCATGTTCATGGACATCGCGCGCAACACCAACTTCACCAGCCCGCAAGACGTGCCCTTCACCACCCTGGTGCCCGCCTTCCTCACCTCCGAGCTCAAAAGCGCCTTCACCATCGGCTTTTTGATCTACATCCCTTTCGTCGTCATCGACCTCATCGTCGCCAGCGTGCTCATGTCCATGGGCATGATGATGCTCTCGCCCATGATGATCTCGATGCCCTTCAAACTCATGCTGTTCGTGCTGGTGGACGGCTGGAGCCTGATCATGGGCTCACTGGCTGGCAGTTTTGCCATGCCCTAAAGGACATCACCATGGACACCGCCACCGTCATCGACCTGGGCCGCCACGCCCTCTGGACCATCGCCCTGGTCAGCGCCCCGCTGCTGTTGGTGGCGCTGGCCGTGGGTCTGTTCATCGGCATCATCCAGGCCGCCACCTCCATCAACGAAATGACACTCAGCTTCATCCCCAAGTTGATTGCCATGGCCCTGGCTTTGTTGCTGTTTGGCAGCTGGATGCTGGTCACCTTGGTCGACTTCACGCGCAGCATTTTCGAGCGCATCCCGACCTTGTTCGTCTGAGCCGCTCGCAGGTCAACCCATGAACTTCCTGGCCGCCGATGTCGTCGAAAGGTTTTACACCTTTTTGTGGCCCATGCTGCGCATCTCGGCCCTCATGATCACCGCGCCTATTTTCTCGCTCAGCGCCTTCAACACCCGCATGCGCATCCTGGTGGCGCTGGTGCTGGCCTGGCTGGTCTACCCCCTTTACACCTGGCCCGTGATCGACCCCACCAGCGCCCAAGGGCTGCTCGAAGTCTTCAACCAAATCATGATCGGCGCCACCATGGGCCTGATCCTGCAAATCGTGGTCGCTGCGGTGGTGGTGGCAGGCCAAAGCATCGCCGCCGCCATGGGCCTGTCCATGGCCAACATGATCGACCCCAACATGGGCAACGTACCCGTCATCTCGCAGCTGCTCATCGTCATGTCCACCCTCATCTTTGTCGGCTTCGGGGGCCATGCCATCTTGCTGGGACTGATCCTTGAATCCTTCAACAGCCTGCCCATTGGCACCGACATCCTCAACCAAGCCGTCTACGGCCGGGTGCTGCAATGGAGCTCCATGATGTTTTTGGGCGCCGTGCTGATGGCCCTGCCCGTCATGGTCTCGCTGCTGTTCATCAACGTCGGCCTGGGCATCGTCACACGCGCCGCACCCAGCCTGAATATTTTTGCTGTCGGCTTTCCCGCCATGATCATGGCGGGCCTGGTCATTCTGATCATCTCGCTCGACAGCATTGGCGGGCGTATCGAGTGGCTTTGGGTTCAAGGCTTTTCGCTGGTTCGTGACGTCATAGGAGCGCCCCGTGTCTGACAGCGCACAAGACAAAACCGAAGACCCGACGGCGCAAAAGCTCAAAAAAGCGCGCGACGATGGCCAGGTCGCCCGCTCCATGGAACTGCCTGCCGCCGTCATTGTCATTGGCTCCATTGCCATACTCATGGTCATGGGCAGCTGGCTCATCAGCCGGCTGTCCACCGTGTTTGCGAAAGGCTTCGTGTTTGACCGCCAACTGATCGAAAAACCCCTGCTCCTGCCCGCCCACTTTGGCGAGCACTTGCTGTCCGCCTTCATTTTTGTGATGCCCGTCATCCTTTTCACCCTGGTGGCCGCCATCATCGCCTCGGGACTCACCGGGGGCTACCTGTTTTCCCTCGGTGCCGTCATGCCCAAGGGCTCCAAGCTCAACCTCATCAGCGGGCTTAAACGCATCTTTGGCACACACGCCTTGGTTGAACTGGGCAAAGCCATCCTCAAATTTGTGCTGGTGGCAACCGTGCTGTGGTGGTCGCTCATGGCCAACATGGACTCGCTTGTCCAAATTGGCCAAATGGGACTGGAGCCCGCCCTGGATGCGGCAGGCAAGATGATCCTCCAATCGGGCCTGCTGGTGGCCCTGAGCCTGGCCGTCATCGCCATGATCGACGTGCCCTGGCAAAAGCACAGCTTCACCAAAAAAATGCGCATGACCAAGCAAGAGGTCAAAGACGAATACAAGCAAATGGAAGGCAGCCCCGAAGTCAAGGCGCAGATCCGCAGGCGTCAACGCGAAATGGCCAACTCGCGCATGATGGACCGCATCAAAGACGCCGACGTCGTCATCACCAACCCGGAACACTTCGCCGTCGCCCTCGAGTACGACCCCACCGGCGACGGTGCGCCCATCATGGTGGCCAAAGGCTCCGACCACATGGCCGCCCTGATTCGCGCCGAAGCCAAAAACCACGGCATCCACATCTTTGAAGCCGCCCCCCTGGCCCGTGCCATTTACTTCACCACCGAAGTCGAGCACCAAGTACCCGAAGACCTGTACCACGCCGTGGCCCAGGTCATCGCCTACGTCTTCAGCCTCGAAGCGGCCTCGCCCCTGAACCCGCCTCGCCCCAGACC
>NZ_CAMDLM010000011.1 GCF_945901735.1 Limnohabitans sp. Rim8 | reverse complement strand
ATCATGGCCGCGCCCATGCAGGCGAAGGCCAAAATCCACAGTGGGTTGACAAAAGTGATGTTGACCATCCAGCCGGTGATGACGAACACCCCCACGCCAACGGCCAAGCCCCGCACCACCGATGAGCCCACATAGGCCACAAACCAGCTGCGGTGCGACAAGGGTGTGAGCAACAAAAACACCAAGCTGCCCATGATCTTACTTTGCACCAAGCTGGACGAGCTGTTGGCAAACGCGTTTTGCAGCACGCCCATCATCATCAGGCCCGGCAGCAAAAACGAGGTGTAAGCCACGTTGTCATACACCTTGACATGGTCTTCGAGCACATGGCCAAAGATCAGCATGTAAAGCACGGACGTCAGCACCGGCGCGCCCACCGTCTGGAAAGCAACTTTCCAAAAGCGCAGCACTTCTTTGTAAAGCAAGGTTTGCCAACCGGTCATGCCAAGGCTCCGGTAGCGGTTTGTTTTCGGTTCATCACTTCCAAGAAAACGTCTTCCAGATCGGCCTGACGGATCTCGACGTCTTCGACCACCAGCCCGGCTGTGCGCAGGGTGGCCAGATGGTTTTCGATTTCGGCCGCGTTGTGCACAGGCAACTGCACAATGCGCCCCGTCACCCGGGCGATGGCCGACACGGCGGGAGGCAAGTCGCCGTCGAGCTTGAAGCGCAGCACCTGGCTGGTGGCCGAGCGTAGCAAATCAGACGTGCGCTCCAGCGCCAGCAACTGGCCACGCTTGAGCATGGCGATGCGCCCGCACAGGGCTTCGGCCTCTTCCAGGTAATGGGTGGTCAGCAAGACGGTGTGGCCTTGCTTGTTGAGTTTGGCGATAAAGGCCCACAAGGTCTGGCGCAGCTCGACATCGACTCCGGCGGTGGGTTCGTCGAGCACGATCACCCGGGGCTTGTGCACCAAGGCTTGTGCCACCAGCACGCGGCGTTTCATGCCGCCCGAGAGTTGGCGCATGTTAGAGCCCGCCTTGTCGGCCAGACCCAGACTTTCCAACAGCTCATCGATCCAGACCTCGTTTTTCTTGACCCCGAAATACCCAGACTGGATACGCAAAGCTTCGCGGACCGTGAAAAACGGGTCAAACACCAACTCTTGCGGCACCACGCCCAGCAGTCGGCGCGCGGCGGCGTAGTCGCTTTGCACGTCGTGGCCATGCACCAATACACGACCGGTGCTGGGCCGACTCAAGCCTGCCAAGGTGCTGATCAGGGTGGTTTTGCCCGCACCGTTGGGCCCGAGCAGGCCGAAAAACTCGCCCTCCTCCACATCGAAGCTGACCTGGTCAAGGGCTTTGAACGCGGCTGCGCCCACCTGTTTGGTCGGATAAATCTTGGAGACGGATTGGAATGAGAGCGCTGGCATGGAAGGGGACTATTTTAAGTGCTGGCCCGCCGACCCTGAGGCGCTGCCCTTGTAGAGGCCTCAAAAGACATGGAGACCACGCCTTCAAGCGGGCTGGAGCAGATCCATCACCCCATACAAACTGGCCAGTTCTCGCAAGCGCGGGGTCATACCATCGACCCGCAAGGCGCTCCCTTTTTGGATCAGAACCCTGCGCAAGCCCAACAGCACGGCCAAAGCCGAGGAGTCGAATTCAGAAAGACCCGATGCGTCCAGCACCACCGCAGACGGAAAATCAGCGGGCATTTGCGCCACCCACTTCGCCAGACAAGCATCGGCCTGGTCGTGCAGCAAAGTGGCGGGCAACTTCAGAGGGCTCATGTCCTGCGTCTTCAAGAGGTTTTGGTGTTGGATTTGTTGCGAGCAGCCAAACTGGCAATCAACGCATCGATGCCACCGACATTGATCTCTTTGGTGAACTGGTTGCGGTAGTTTTCGATCAGCCACACGCCCAGCACGTTCAGGTCAAAAATCATCCAGCCTGCACCTTGACCCGGAGTTTTTTCGAGTCGGTAGTCCAACTGAATCGGGTCCGCCTTGCCGCGCACCTCGGTGTTCACCACCAGGTTTTTGTCTTCCTGGCCGGCGCGCAGGGGCTTGACCACAACCACCTGGTCGGTGATTTGGCTGAGGGCGCCCGAATAGGTGCGCACCAACAAAATCTTGAACTCTTCTTGCAGGCGTTTTTGTTGCTCGGGTGTGGCTTTACGCCAAGCTGGGCCAGTGGCAAGAGCGGTCATGCGGCGAAAGTTCACATGCGGCATCAGCTGCGTGTCGACCAGTTGCATGATTTTGCCAATGTCGCCAGTGCGCAGGGCCTTGTCCGCCTTGATGGCGTTCAGCGTGTCGTTGGTGATGCGCTGGATGAAGGCCTCGGGTGCCTCATCGGCGGCCACGGCCAGGCCCGAAGCGCCCAGCATGCTGGCGGCACATGCGGCCACAATCACACGGCGGCGGTTCAGTAAAAGAGCGGTATCGGTTTGGAGCATGAAATAACTATACGGCCTGTAGCCAGAATGCGTGTGAACAACTGTAACGGGCTTATTTATGGCTGGCCTCGTCATCCCCATAGTCGAAACTTGAGGGCGGGTTGCCGTCGTGAATATCGTTGCGTCGTTTTTGCAGGAAGCCGTCACGCACAAACGAGTAAGGGTCCAGCGATGCGGCCATGACCACGTCCACGGTTTGCAGCAGTCCCGTGCGGATGTCCAAAACGCGTGTCACGGTCAAAGCATTGCGGGTGGCCTCATCCGAAAACTGCCGCGAAACATCGCCGCGCATGTCCAGCGGCAAGGCCAGGGTGTCGCGCACTGTGGACGGGCCCAGCAAGGGCAGCACCACATAAGGGCCTGGCTTAACGCCCCAGTAACCCAAGGTCTGTCCGAAGTCTTCCTTGCGCTTTTCCAGGCGCATTTCGGTGGCCACATCCAGCAAGCCGCCCAGGCCAAAAAAGGTGTTCACGTTGATGCGCATGAAAGTCTCCGCCGTGGCCTGCCCCTTGAGCTGCAGGGCGCTGTTGGCCATGGACCAAACATCTCCCAAATTGCCAAAAAAGTTGCTGACACCCTTGCGCACAAAGCCGGGCAAAACTTTCGCATACAGCTCGGCTGCGGGCTTGATGGCCGCGGTGTCCACCACATCGTTGAATTGGTAGACGCTGCGGTTCATCGACTCCCAAGGGTCACGCGCATCGGCGGTTTTCACGGTGGCGCAGCCTTGCAAGGCCAGCACAGCAGCCAGCAGCGCCAACGATGCACTGCGTTTGATCCAGACGATCATGGTTTTTGACTTTCGGGAGTGGATTTCTCGGCCTGGCTGAACAGGAACTGGCTGATCAGGTTTTCCAGGATGACGGCCGATTGGGTGGAGCCAATGCGGTCTCCGGCAGCCAGATTTTTCTCGTCAGCCCCAGGGGCGACATCGAGGTATTGCTCACCCAGCAAACCGCTGGTGAGGATTTTGAGGGAGCTGTCTTGAGGAAAGGTGTGCTGGGTCTGCATGCCCAACGTGACCTTGGCCTGGAAGGACTCGCCGTCGAATTCGATTTTCTTGACGCGCCCAACCACCACCCCGGCGCTCTTGACCGCAGCGCCGGGCTTGAGCCCGCCAATGTTGTCGAACTTGGCCGTGACCTCGTAATCCTGGCTGAAACTCCAGGTGAGCAAGTTGGCCGCCTTGAGCGCCAGAAACAGCACGGCCACTGCGCCCAACAAGACAAACAAACCGACCCAAATATCATTTTTTGAACGTTGCATGCCGTCCTCCTAAATGCTGAACATCATCGCGGTCAAGATGAAATCCAGTCCCAACACCGACAAAGAAGAAACCACCACACTGCGTGTGGTGGCACTGGCCACACCTTCGGGGGTGGGCTTGGCCACATAGCCTTGCAACAAGGCAATGAAGGTCACGGCCAAGCCAAACACGACACTCTTGACGATGCCGTTGCCCACGTCCTTGAAGACATCGACACCGCCTTGCATCTGGCTCCAAAAAGCACCCGAGTCGACACCGATGAGCAAGACGCCCACCACGTAGCCGCCCAAAATGCCCACTGCACTGAACACCGCCGCCAACAAGGGCAAGGCGATGATGCCACCCCAAAAGCGGGGGGCTAAAATTCTTTGAACCGGGTCCACCGCCATCATTTCCAGCGCGGTGAGTTGCTCACCGGCCCGCATGAGGCCGATCTCGGCCGTGAGCGAGGCACCGGCACGACCCGCAAACAACAAGGCGGCCACCACGGGGCCCAACTCGCGCACCAAGCTCAGCGCCACCAGCAAGCCCAGCGCCTCGGCCGAGCCATAGCGTTGCAAAGTGTAATAACCCTGCAAACCCAGCACAAAACCCACAAACAGGCCCGACACGGTGATGATGGCCAGCGAGTAATTGCCCAAAAAATGCACCTGGTCGCGCACCAGGCCAAAGCGCTTGAGCGCTGCGCCCGACATGCCCATCAACTTGAAAAACAGGCGCGCGGCAAAACCCCAATCGGCCAGCATTTGGCGGGTGGATGCACCCAAAGCGCCCAGCATGTTGGAGATCATGCCGACCTCCCGTCGTAGTCTTGTGCGGCCGAAGGGGCCGGGTAATGGAAAGGCACCGGCCCATCGCTCAATGCATGTACAAACTGGTAAATCAACGGGTCGGTGCTGGCCCGCAGCTCGGCAGGCGTGCCCTGCGCGGCCACTCCGCCATGCGCCAGAATCACCACATGGTCGGCGATCTCGAAGGTCTCGGTCACGTCGTGGGACACCACCACGCTGGTGATGCCCAAGCTGTCGTTCAGGCGACGAATCAATCGGGCCGCTGTGCCCAGCGAGATCGGGTCGAGGCCGGCAAAGGGCTCGTCGTACATGATCAAGTCCGGGTCGAGTGCGATGGCGCGGGCCAGAGCCACTCGGCGGCTCATGCCGCCAGAAATTTCAGAGGGTTTGAGGTCCCGCGCTCCGCGCAAGCCCACCGCATCGAGCTTCATTAGCACGATGTCGCGGATCAGGTCTTCCGACAAACGGGTGTGTTCGCGCAAAGGAAAAGCCACGTTGTCGAACACGCTCATGTCGGTGAACAAGGCCCCAAACTGAAACAGCATACCCATGCGACGCCGGGCCTCATAAAGCTCGGCTTGTCGCATCGGCGTGATGTCATGGCCATCAAACAACAATTGACCCGCGCTGGCACGGATCTGCCCGCCGATCAAGCGCAAGACCGTGGTCTTGCCGCCCCCAGACACGCCCATCAGGGCCGTGACTTGGCCACGCGGCACGTTGAAGCTGAGGTTCTTCAAAATGACACGGTCGCCGTACCCGAAAGTCAGGTCGCGCAATTCAACAAGTGGCGGTGGTGTGGATGGGGTGTTCATGTAAAACAAGAGTCGGAAGTGCGGCTCTTGTGGTTTTGGCAGCTCTGGGCGGACTTTTGCATACCAAAAACATTCGAGGGATTTTACCTAGAACGAATGTACTTAACGCGGCAGGTCGCTCTGGCCCATCAGGAACTCGTCCACCGATCGTGCCGCTTGACGTCCTTCACGGATGGCCCAGACCACCAACGACTGACCACGGCGCATGTCGCCTGCAGCAAAGACCTTGGGCACGTTGGTGGCGTAGCCCCCTGTGAAGTTGGTGTTCGCCTTGGCGTTGCCACGGGCGTCTTTGTCAACGCCAAAGGCGTCAAGCACGGTGGCAACCGGGTTGGTGAAACCCATGGCCAGCAAAACCATGTCGGCTTTGTATTCTTTCTCGGTGCCAGGCACCTCGACCATCTTGCCATCCTTGAATTCGACGTGAACCGTCTTCAAGCCCGTGAGCTTGCCTTTTTCGCCAATGAACGACTTGGTGGAGATGGCAAATTCTCGCTGCAGCAGTCCTTTTTCGGCGCTCTCGTCGTGGCTTGAGCTGGTGCGCAGCTTCATGGGCCAATAGGGCCAAACCATGGCCTTGTTTTCTTTTTCGGGCGGCTCAGGCATCACCTCGAACTGGGTCACGCTCACGGCGCCGTGGCGTGTGCTGGTGCCCACGCAATCGCTGCCGGTGTCACCGCCGCCAATCACGATGACGTTTTTGCCATCGGCACGCAACTGGCCCTTGACCTTGTCGCCCGCATTCACCTTGTTTTGCTGGGGCAAGAATTCCATCGCAAAATGGATGCCATCCAGATCGCGGCCAGGGACGGGCAAGTCGCGCGACTGCTCAGAGCCACCGGTCAGCAGCACCGCATCAAAGTCTTTCTGGAGCTGTTCGGCGCTGATGGTTTCCTTGGCCCAGTTGGTGATCTTGGAATCCTTGGGCCACTCACCGACCAGCACGCTGGTGCGGATTTTCACGCCTTCGGCTTCGAGCTGTTGAACGCGGCGGTCGATGTGCGTCTTTTCCATCTTGAAGTCGGGAATGCCGTAGCGCAACAAACCGCCCACTCGGTCGTTCTTCTCGAACAAGGTCACCTCGTGGCCCGCACGCGCCAGCTGCTGCGCAGCGGCCAGGCCTGCAGGACCAGCGCCGATCACGGCCACGGTTTTGCCAGTCTTGATTTTGGCGGGACGGGGCGTGACCCAGCCTTCGGCCCAGGCGCGGTCGATGATGGCGTGCTCGATGGACTTGATGCCCACGGCGTCGTCATTGAAGTTGACCACGCACGCCGCCTCGCAGGGGGCGGGGCAAATGCGGCCGGTGAACTCGGGGAAGTTGTTGGTGCTGTGCAGCACCTCGATCGCGTTTTTCCAGTCGCCTTCAAACACCAGGTTGTTGAAGTCGGGAATGATGTTGTTGACCGGGCAGCCGCTGTTGCAAAACGGTGTGCCGCAGTCCATGCAACGCGCCGCTTGTGTTTTCGACTGCGCTTCGGTCAGACCGATCACGAATTCGCCGTAGTTTTTCAAGCGCTCGGAGACGGGTTTGTAGCCCTCTTCGATGCGCTCAAATTCCATGAAACCGGTGATTTTTCCCATGATGATTTTCCTTCAATCTTGACGTTCGGCTCAGGCGGCCACGGGCTGGGCAGCCTTGGCCGCGTTCGCCGCTTTGCGTGCGTTGATCTCGCCCAAGGCGCGCTTGTATTCGTTCGGGAAGACCTTGACGAACTTGGTGCGGGCGGTGGCCCAGTGGTCCAGCAACTCGCGGGCTCGCTGGCTGCCGGTCCACTTGTGGTGGTCCTCCAGCAGTTTCTTGAGCTGCGCTTCGTCGCTCTGGTCGCGGTGCCAGACCTTGCGGTCCACTTGCGCTTCTTGCTCGGCCACAGTCAACACTTTTTCCATGCTGACCATGGCGGTGTTGCAGCGAGAGGCGAATTCGCCGTCTTCGTCGTACACATAAGCGATACCCCCACTCATGCCTGCGCCAAAGTTGCGGCCGGTCATGCCCAACACAGCCACCGTACCGCCGGTCATGTATTCGCAGCCGTGGTCGCCCGTGCCTTCGACCACCGAAGTGGCACCCGACAGGCGCACCGCAAAGCGCTCACCGGCCACACCAGCGAAGAAGGCTTCACCGGTGGTCGCTCCGTACATGACGGTGTTGCCGACGATGATGTTTTGCGAGGCCACGCCACGGAACTCCAAGCTTGGGCGCACCACGATGCGGCCACCCGACAAACCTTTGCCGGTGTAGTCGTTGGCCTCACCAATCAAGTACAGCGTGATGCCCTTGGCCAGGAAGGCACCAAAAGACTGACCGCCTGTGCCTTCCAGTTGGATTCGCAGGGTGTCGTCCGGTAAACCTTCGGGGTGTACCTGGGTCACTGCTCCGGACAACATGGCACCGACCGAGCGGTTCACGTTGCGGGTCACTTCCATGAACTGCACTTTTTCGCCCTTGTCGATGGCGGCGCGGCTCTTGGCGATCAGCACGTTGTCCAAGGCTTTTTCCAGGCCGTGGTCTTGCTTGTCCACATGGCGCACGGCCACAGTAGAGGCCACTTGCGGCACGGCCAGCAAGCGACCAAAGTCCAGGCCCTTGGCTTTCCAGTGCTCTACACCGCTTTTCATGTCGAGCAGGTCAGCGCGGCCCACCAGGTCGTCAAACTTATGGATGCCCAGCTGAGCCATGATCTGGCGCACTTCTTCGGCGATGAAGAAGAAGTAGTTCACGACATGCTCAGGCTTGCCGGTGAACTTGGCGCGCAAAGTGGGGTCTTGCGTGGCCACGCCCACAGGACAGGTGTTGAGGTGGCACTTGCGCATCATGATGCAGCCCTCGACCACCAGCGGCGCGGTGGCGAAGCCGAATTCGTCCGCACCCAACAACGCGCCAATGGCGACGTCACGGCCAGTCTTCATCTGACCGTCGGCCTGCACGCGGATGCGACCGCGCAGGCCGTTGAGCACCAGCGTCTGCTGGGTTTCGGCCAGACCGATTTCCCAAGGCGAGCCTGCGTGCTTGACCGACGACCAAGGCGATGCGCCTGTGCCGCCGTCGTGACCTGCGATCACCACATGGTCGGCCTTGCACTTCGCCACGCCGGCAGCAATCGTCCCGACGCCAATTTCAGACACCAATTTCACGCTGATGTCGCTGTGCGGGGCCACGTTCTTCAGGTCGTGGATCAGCTGGGCCAAGTCCTCAATCGAGTATATGTCGTGGTGCGGCGGTGGCGAGATCAGTCCCACGCCGGGCACCGAGTGGCGCAGCTTGCCGATGTAGTCGGACACTTTGCCGCCAGGCAACTGACCGCCTTCCCCGGGTTTGGCGCCCTGGGCCATCTTGATCTGGATCTGGTCGGCACTCGAGAGGTATTCGGCAGTCACACCGAAGCGGCCCGAAGCGACTTGCTTGATGCGCGAGCGCAGCGAGTCACCTGCTGCCAAAGGCATGTCGACTTCCACGTTCTCTTCGCCAATCACGCTTTTCAACGAATCGCCCAATTTGATCGGGATGCCCTTGAGTTCGTTGCGGTAACGGTTGGCGTCTTCACCGCCCTCGCCGGTGTTGCTCTTGCCGCCGATGCGGTTCATGGCCACGGCCAGGGTGGCGTGGGCTTCGGTGGAGATCGAGCCCAGCGACATCGCGCCGGTGGCGAAACGCTTGACGATCTCGGCGGCAGGCTCGACCTGCTCCAGCGGGATGGCTTTGGACGGGTCGATCTTGAACTCGAACAGGCCGCGCAGCGTCATGTGGCGCTTGCTTTGGTCGTTGATGATCTGCGCGTATTCCTTGTAAGTACTGAAGTTGTTGGCACGGGTGGAGTGCTGCAACTTGGCGATCGCATCAGGGGTCCACATGTGCTCTTCGCCGCGGGCGCGCCAAGCGTATTCACCGCCCGCATCCAGCATGGTGGCCAGCAGCGGGTCGTCACCAAAGGCTGCGGCGTGCATGCGGAAGGCTTCTTCGGCGATCTCGAACACGCCGATGCCGCCCACGCGGCTGGAGGTGCCGGTGAAGTACTTGTTGATGGTTTCTGTATTGATGCCGATGGCTTCAAACAACTGCGCGCCGCAGTACGACATGTAGGTGGACACGCCCATCTTGGACATGATCTTGGACAGGCCCTTGCCGATCGCTTTGACGTAGTTGTAAAGGGCTTTTTCGGCCGACAAATCACCGGGCAGCTCTTTGTGCAACGCGGCCAGTGTTTCCATCGCAAGGTAGGGGTGCACGGCTTCGGCGCCGTAACCGGCGAGCACCGCAAAGTGGTGCACTTCGCGGGCGGTGCCGGTTTCGACCACCAAGCCGGCGGTGGTGCGCAGACCCGCAGTGACCAGATGCTGGTGAATGGCCGACAGAGCCAGCAAGGCGGGTACCGCCACCTGGGTGGCGGTCACGCCCCGGTCGCTGATGATCAGGATGTTGTGGCCACCCTTGATGGCGTCCACCGCTTCGGCGCACAGCGAAGCCAGCTTGGCTTCCACGCCTTCGCGGCCCCACAAGACGGGGTAAGTGATGTCCAGCGTCGCGCTCTTGAACTTGCCCTGGGTGGCTTGGTCGATGTGGCGCAGCTTGGCCATGTCGGCGAAGTCCAGGATTGGCTGACTCACTTCGAGGCGCATCGGTGGGTTGACCTGGTTGATGTCGAGCAGGTTCGGCTTGGGGCCGATGAAAGACACCAGGGACATCACGATCGCTTCGCGGATCGGGTCGATCGGGGGGTTGGTCACTTGCGCAAACAACTGTTTGAAGTAGTTGTACAGCGGCTTGTTCTTGTCGGACAGCACGGCCAACGGGCTGTCGTTGCCCATGGAGCCGATGGCTTCTTCGCCGGCAGAGGCCATGGGGGCCAATAGGAACTTGATGTCTTCCTGGGTGGTGCCAAAGGCTTGTTGCAGGTCGAGCAGGGCCACGTCAGAGGCGGGTGCCACGGGGGCGGCGGCCACATCGTCCAACTTGACGCGCAGGTTTTCAATCCATTGCTTGTAAGGCTTGGCACTGGCCAGCCCGGCTTTCAATTCTTCGTCGTTGATCATGCGGCCTTGTTCCAGATCAATCAGGAACATCTTGCCGGGCTGCAGACGCCACTTGCGTACGATCTTGCTTTCGGGAATCGGCAACACGCCGGTTTCCGAACCCATGATGACCATGTTGTCGTCGGTGATGATGTAGCGTGAAGGGCGCAGGCCGTTGCGGTCCAAGGTGGCACCAATCTGGCGGCCATCGGTGAACACGATCGACGCAGGGCCATCCCATGGTTCGAGCATGGCCGCATGGTATTCGTAAAAGGCCTTGCGGCGCTCGTCCATGGTGGTGTGCTGCTCCCAAGGCTCGGGGATCATCATCATCACGGCCTGGCTGATGGGGTAGCCCGCCATCGTCAGCAGTTCCAAGCAGTTGTCAAAAGTGGCGGTATCGGACTGACCGGCGAAGCTGATGGGGTAGAGCTTTTGCAGGTCGGCGGCCAGCACGGGCGAAGACATCACACCTTCGCGGGCCTTCATCCAGTTGTAATTGCCTTTGACGGTGTTGATCTCGCCGTTGTGCGCCACATAGCGGTAGGGGTGCGCCAATGGCCACTCGGGGAAGGTGTTGGTGGAGAAACGCTGGTGCACCAAGCCCAATGCCGAGACGCAGCGCTCGTCTTGCAGGTCCAGGTAATACGTACCGACCTGATCCGCCAACAACAAGCCCTTGTAGACCGCTGTGCGGCTGGACATGCTGGGGATGTAGTACTCGTTGCTGTGGGTCAGGCGCAGGTTCTGGATGGCGGCGCTGGCGGTCTTGCGGATCACATACAACTTGCGCTCCAGGGCGTCTTGCACGATCACGTCGGCACCACGGCCTATGAAAATCTGGCGCATCACAGGCTCTTTTTCGCGCACGGTGGGCGACATGGGCATGTCACGGTTGACGGGTACATTGCGCCAGCCGAGCACCACTTGGCCTTCGGCCTTGACGGCGCGTTCCAGTTCTTGCTCGCAAGCCATGCGCGAAGCGTGTTCCTTGGGCAAAAACACCATGCCCACGCCGTACTCGCCAAACGGGGGCAAGGCCACGCCCACAGAACCATCGGGGGCCGTTCCAGCCCGGGCCATCTCTTCGCGGTACAGCGCATCGGGCAGCTGAATCAAGATACCGGCACCGTCGCCCATGAGCGCATCGGCGCCCACAGCACCCCGGTGGTCCAGGTTTTGCAAAATCTGCAGCGCTTGGGTCACGATGGCGTGCGTCTTGTGTCCTTTGATGTGGGCGACAAAGCCGACACCGCAAGCATCGTGTTCATTGGCCGGATCGTACAAACCGGTCGATTGGAAATGTTCTTTTGCACTGGCCGAAGTCATGGGCGCTCCTAAGGGTTTTCACGCAGACCGAAGAGTGTAGTGCAGAGCAGCATCCATGCCAAACTTTTTAATTGGGGTCAGATCCCAATTAATTTAGATTTTGGCTTGACTTTGAATTAATTGGGGACAGATTCAATCAGCCATCTTCTTGAATGGCCGCCCGGCCTTGCCTGGCATCAGTCGGCGCGCTGTGGATTGCTGCAATTGCCCCACAAAATCAACCGAACCCAGGGCCCAACCCGACAGGGCGCTTTGCGTCAACTGCTCCTTTTGTGACTGCGCCAAACCGCCTTGCACCAAACCGGCATAGGCCGCTTCTCGCGCAAAGGGCGTGTTGCCCAAGCCCCAAAACAGCGCATGCGGCGTCACCCATTTGTCGCTCAACTGCCCAATACAGTGCCTGTGGCTGGACCATTTGAAGTCGGCAGCCTGCCCAACCATGCCCGCCCGCACCGGGTTCAGGTCGATGTAAACCATGCACGCCAACAGATAACGCTCACTCTCAATGAGGTTGCTGCGGTAACGGCCTTCCCACAAAGTGCCGGTGCGCTGGTGCCGCAAATTGAAGTAACGCACATAGGCCCGGCCTACCGCCTGCATCATCTGCGGCAGGCCATCGTCTGTTTCAGGCGTGAGCAGCAAATGAAAGTGGTTGTCCATGATCACGTAAGCATGGATGGCCACCTTGAAATTTTGCGCATGCTCTTGCCACAGGGCCAGCAAGCGCTCACGGTCTGCATCGTCGCGCACGATGGCCTGTCGGTCGTTACCACGCTGGATGACGTGGTGGGGATAGCCTGCAACGGTCAGGCGGGGCTGACGGGCCATGAGAGAACTCCGAAAGTGAGAGCGCCAGTTTAATTGGGATCTGACCCCAATTAATGACCCCAATTAAATCAATCATCAAAAGTACTTCTCATCGATGCAAAAATAGAGATATATTTTTGTATTTTTGTATTTTTGCCCAAGGTCATCATGAACCCTGTTTTCAAAGCTTTGGCTTTTTGTCTGTCGCTTTGGCTGTCCGCCAACGCTCATGCCATGACCTTGGAGCGCGTGGGCAATGACCTTTACGCCACTGGCCCCACCGTCGATCATGATTTTTTGCAGTTCAAGGAAGCCTTCGCCAAAGGCGGCATTGAGCGGCTGGTTTTGGTCAACGGACCCGGGGGTGACCTCTGGACCGGTATGCAGGTGGCGCGCATGGTGCAAGACGCCAAGATCACCACCGTGGCTTCGGGCGCCTGCATGTCGGCATGCTCTCTGATTTTCATGGCCGGCCAAGCCCGAACCTTTGGCACGGGGAACTTGCCAAGGGTGACCATGGTCGGCATTCACGGCGCACACGACCGGGACACCAAACGCGTTAATCCCACGCTCATGCCCCAAATGTACGCCTTGTACAAGCAGCAAATGGGCAACAAATTTGATGCCCAGGTCATCAACCAGGCTTTGTACGACATCAAGGAAGCTTCTGGATTTTTAAGGATTCGCGAACTCCAACGCACACAAGAAAAGGACCGCACGCCCTGGTTCTGCCCCACCGGTCAAACCCCTTTCGATCAGTGCCAACGACATACCGGCAAAGACGCCTTCAGCCTGGGCGTGGTGACCCAAACCGAGACCGTACCCCTGCAGTTGCCTGAGAGCATGAAGGTGCAGCTCGGCTTTTTTGGCAAGTCCTTGGGGGCGCCCATGGTCGATCTGCATGACCGCTCCGATACCCTGATTGAGGGACTGTGCAAAGGGCAGTTGCTGTGCAAGACCATTGGACAACGCACCTTCAACAACTATTTGAGCGCCAACCACAACAAAGCCATGGCGATTGGCTGGGGCAAAACGGGTTATGGCGTGCGCTGGGGCGCAGATGACCCCGGACTTGCCATGCTCGGGGCGCTCTACCACTGCAACCACGCCAAAAACAACCCCAAACTCTGCCGCCTGGTGTCTGTCAACGAGCACGAGGTGCTGCCGCTCTACGACGAGGCGAGTACCCAAGCCGCTGCCTTCTTGGGTCAGTTACAAACACCTTCACCCGAACGCACCCAGGCAGAACGCGAAGAACCCGGCGCAAGAACGCCGTCCAAATTGCGTTGGGGCCATGCACTCACGGGCATGACCCCTAAAGCGCTGGAGGGAATTCAACGCTGGGATACCGCCACGTTGGTCCAAGCCCTGCAGCAACCCGGTCGACCAGTGGTCATTGATGTAGCGAACTTTGGACCTGTGATTCCCGGCGCACTCAGTTTCATCAAAAGCGGCCTGGCTTTCGAAGATGACAAGTTGGAGCAGCCCTACGCAGAGCGCTTTGGCCAGATGCTGCGGGCGGCTGCACCAGACCTGAACCAACCGGTGGTTTTTTACTGCAGCAACTCGGAAAGCTGGCTGTCCGTGAATGCGGCCATGCGTGCGCGCCTGATGGGCTACACCCAAGTCATTTGGTACCGAGGCGGTTTCACGGCATGGACCCAAGCGGGCTTGCCCACCGTGGGCAGGGTGCCAGTGGCCGTGTTGTATTGAACCCAACCTATGAGATCGCATGGCGCCCGCCACGCGGATCGGAAAACGATACAGACTGGATCATCAAACGCCTGAATCAGGTGCTTGCTTTTACAACAGCAGCCGCCACCATCGGATACCGCCCACCCATCAGCCCCTCCACCCCAAACTCCTGCAGAAGCGCCAGCAGCCGCTCGCCCGCTGCACGCTTTTTTTGACCGGTGTATTTGCCCAGAATCAGCTCGTTCTTCATGGAGTGCTCCCAGCCCACCAGCTCGGTCACGGTGACGGTGTAGCCTTGCGACTCCAGATACAGGCAGCGCAGCACATTCGTGAGCTGACTGCCGACTTCGCGGGTGTGCAAGGGGTGCCGCCACAGCTCGGCCAATGGCGAACGCTGCAGGTTCAACGCCTTGCTCTGGTTCAGGGCGCGGGCCAGCTCGGCTTGGCAGCAGGGCACCAGCACCATGTATTGGGCTTTCTTTTGCAGGCCAAAGGCGATGGCGTCGTCGGTGGCGGTGTCGCAGGCGTGCAACGCGGTGACCACGTCGATTTGCTCGGGCAGCTCGGCGCTGTGCGCCGACTCGGCCACGCTCAGGTTGAGGAACTGCATGCGCTCAAAGCCCAGCCGCTGGGCCAGTGCTTGGGACGACGCCACCAATTCGCTGCGGGTCTCGATGCCGTAGATCGTGCCTTGGCCCAAGGCTTTGAAAAACAGGTCGTAAATGATGAAGCCCAAATACGACTTACCCGCCCCGTGGTCGGCCAGCGTGGGACCGGTGTCGCTGGCGGGCAACTCTTTGAGCAGCTTGTCGATGAACTGGAAGAGGTGATAAACCTGCTTGAGCTTGCGGCGCGAGTCCTGGTTGAGCTTGCCGTCGCGGGTCAGGATGTGCAATTCTTTGAGCAGCTCCATCGACTGGCCGGGGCGCAGGTCGAGGTCAAGAGGTTTGGGGGCGATGGTGAGTTTCTGTTTGGGCATGTATCCATTGAACCTATTTTTTGACATTGAGACAGATTGATGCCGTTGCAACCATGTATTTCTTCCACAACTTGGAAGAAATTCATGGTTTGTCTCCCTCAAAAGTCGTGCAACCGGTGTCCGCATCAATGAAGGCAATAGCTTCATTGGGGGCGCACTGCCAAATGAGACTCTACTCAGGACGTCAGAATGACCGACTCAGTCGTGCGGCCCCACATCCAGCTTTTTCCAGCCCTCAGTCCCCAGCTTCTTCAGGGTCTCGATGTTGGTCTCGTAAATCATTTCGGCTTCGGGGAAAGCTTCCACCGCCCGGTCGATGCTTTCTTCGCGCAGCAGGTGCAGCGTGGGGTAAGGCGAACGGTTGGTGCAATTGCCGATGTCGTCCGGCTCGGTGTCAGCGAACTGGAACTGCGGGTGAAAACTCGCCACCTGAAACACGCCCTCCAAATCGAGCTCTTGCAACACGGCGTCGGCCTCGTCCAGAAAGTCGTTGAACTCCAGAAAATCCTGCAGCATCTGCGGCACGATCAAGAGCACGGTCTCGCGCTCTTCGGCGGGCGTTGCGGCCAGCGCCTGCAACTGCTCAATCAGCTCATCACGCAAGCCTTCCAGGCCTTTGGCCTCGCTCAGCACGCAATGGATCTGGCCCTTGACGTGCGGGGCTTTGGCAAAAGGGCACAGGTTCAGGCCAATCACGGCGCGTTCGAGCCAACGCACGGTGTCGGCGATTTCGGGGGTGTTCAGGTCGGTCATGGGCGAGATTGTGCCTGCGAGAGCAAACGTCCTGCAGCCCAAGCCAGCACCGCACCTACCGCACAACATCCCAGGGTAAACAACGGTGTGAGCTGCCAGCCGCCCGCGCGCGCCGCCAAGGCCGCCACCACGGGCGGCCCGACAAACTGGCCCAGCGCGGACAACTGCTGCACCCAGCCCACAGTGGTGGCCACCTGCTGCTCGCCCGGGGCCAGACGCACCGCCAGGCTGAACAGCGTGCCCGGCACCAGACCGCCCATGCCCGAGAACAGCAGCACCCCGGCAAAGCGCAGCCAAGGCTGGGTTTCGGTGAAGCTCGTAAAGGCCACGGTGCTGCCCAGCGCCATCGCGCCGAAGCCCAGCCACAGCGTGGCGCGAGGAGCCCAGCCGCGCTGCAGCAAGCGACCCGAGGCCATATTGCCCACGATGTTGACGGCGGCCGCCAAGGCCGTCAGCAAGCCCAGCAGCACTCCGCTGACGCCAGCGGCTGCGTAAATGGAGGGCAAAAAACCCACCACCGCCAACCACTGGCCCGAGTACATGCCAAAGGTCAGTGCCACCAGCCAAGGGCCGGGGGTGCTCAAGGTCAGGCGCAGGCGATGCCATGGGCCTGGGCGTGTTTGGCTTGGCTCCACCCTTGGCCCGGTGCATGTCACCACGGCGGGCAGCACCGTTGGGTCGGCAGGCAAGCTGCGAAAAACCCACATCGCCATGGCCAACGACACGGCGGCAAACAGCCACCACCAAGCAATCCAGCCCCAAGCAGGAATGAACAACGGTCCGACCAGCAGCGCCAACGCCGTGCCGGTCGGCATGTACGCACCCCACACACCCAGCATGCCGGGCAACTGCGCGGGCGGCACCAGACGGCGGATCAATGCAGGTGCGGGCAAGGCCACCAGCAAAAAACCCAGTCCTTCGATGGCCCGCAGCGCCAGCAAAGCGGTGACCGAGGTGGCGAAACCACCCCAGCCACTGGCCAGCGCCAGCAGGCACAGGCCGCGCACCATGCTGCGCCGCAGGCCCATGCCGTCGGCCCACAAGCCCATGAACACCGCCAAACTCATGCCGGCGAGTTGCACCATGGACAAGAGGAAACCGGACTGCACCAGCGTCAGGCCCAGCTCGGCTTGCAGCGCGGGCAAGGCGGGGGGGAGCTTGCCCACCTGCAAAGCTGCCACCCCCCCGGCCAGCACGACGAGCCAGGCGGCGCGCTGAGCTGGCAAAGAACTCACAACAGCTTGCGCCCCGTCAGGCGTTCGTGTTCGCGCAGGGCAAAGCGGTCGGTCATGCCGGCGATGTAATCGGGCACCGAACGGTGCAGGTTGGCGTTGGCGGCGAAGTCGGCGGGCATTTCTGCTGGTTGACTGACGTAGGCAGCAAACAACTCGCGCACCACCTGCTGCGCCTGCACGGTCGTGTGCATGACCTGCGGGTGGCGGTAGAGCTGAGCAAACAAAAACTTTTGGAGTTCGCTGCTGCGTGTCTTCATCCCGGCGCTGAAAGCCACCAACGGCCCGGCCAATCGGGCTTCGACCAGCGTGCGCACACCCGCCTGAGCCACGGCCTGGCGCGTGGTGTCGATCACGTCGTACACCTGGTCGCTCAGCATGCGGCGGATGGTTTCGTACAGCAAGCGGCGCGGTTTTTCAGACAAATCCGGATACTCGTCTAAGGTCTGCCGGTGGTAGTGCGCAAACAGTTCCACTTGCAGCAGTTGTTCGATGCTGATCAGACCCGAGCGCACGCCGTCGTCGATGTCGTGCGCGTTGTAGGCAATGGCATCGGCCAGGTTGCACAGTTGCGCCTCCAAGCTGGGCTGGGTGCGGTCGATGAAGCGCCGCCCCACCCCACCGGGCTCGGCCCGTTCCAAATGTTCGGCATTGGCGCGTGAGCAGTGTTTGAGCACACCCTCGCGGGTTTCAAAGCTCAAGTTCAGGCCATCAAACGCCGGGTAACGCTCTTCGAGTTGGTCGACCACGCGCAAGCTTTGCAGGTTGTGTTCAAAGCCGCCGTGCTCACGCATGCATTCGTTCAGCGCATCTTGTCCGGCGTGGCCAAAAGGCGTGTGGCCCAAGTCGTGCGCCAGCGCAATGGCTTCCACCAAATCCTCGTTCAGGCCCAGGGCGCGGGCTATGGAGCGGCCCAGCTGCGCAACTTCGAGCGAGTGCGTGAGCCGCGTGCGAAACAAATCGCCTTCATGGTTCAGAAAGACTTGCGTCTTGTAAACCAGCCGCCGGAACGCGGTGGAGTGCACGATGCGGTCGCGGTCTCTTTGATACGCATTGCGCGTGGGCGCTGCGGCTTCAGCAAACCGTCGACCCCGGGTTTGCGCCGGGTCGCAGGCCAGGGGCGACAAAGGGCCGACTGCTTGCACAGACCCGGGTGATGAATCGCTGAGCAACATCGCAGCGCCTCAGGCGCAGCAGGCGTTGATCACCTCGCGCACCATGGCATCGGGCGCACCGCACACAGTGGCTTTGCCAGGCCCATCGATCACCACAAACTGGATATCGCCGCCGATGGCTTTTTTATCGAGGCGCATGTGTTCGATGTAATGGCCTGCGTTGTCGGTCGCATCAATCATGGGGCCGCGCACCGGCAGCCCCGCACGCTCAATCAAGGCGCGCAGGCGTGCCACAAAAGCAGCATCGACCTTGCCCAGACGCTGCGACAGCTCGGCCGCCATGACCATGCCGCAACCCACCGCCTCGCCGTGCAGCCAGACGCCAAAGCCCAGACCGGCTTCGATGGCATGGCCAAAAGTGTGGCCAAAGTTGAGGATGGCGCGCAAGCCCGCTTCGCGCTCGTCTTGCCCGACCACCCAGGCCTTGATCTCGCAGCTGCGCTGGACAGCGTGCGCCATCGCGGCCGGGTCTTGTGCGATCAGGGCGTCGATGTTGGCCTCGATCCAATCGAGGAAAGCCATGTCGGCAATCGGGCCGTATTTGATGACTTCGGCCAGGCCCGCGCTCAACTCGCGCGAGGGCAAGGTGACCAGCGTGTTCAGGTCGCACACCACCCGCACGGGTTGGTAAAACGCACCGATCATGTTTTTGCCCAACGGGTGGTTGATGGCGGTTTTGCCACCCACCGACGAGTCGACCTGCGACAAAAGCGTGGTCGGCACCTGCACAAAGGGCACACCGCGCATGTAACTGGCGGCCGCAAAGCCCGTCATGTCGCCCACCACACCGCCGCCCAAGGCAAACAGCACGGTTTTGCGATCGCAACCGTGGCCCAGCAGCGCGTCAAAAATCAAGTTCAGAGTTGGCCAGTCTTTGTGCGCCTCGCCATCGGGCAGCACCACGGTGTGCACTTGTTTGTAATGCGGGGCGATGGCGCTGCGCAACGCGGCTTCGTACAGCGGGGCAATCGTGTCGTTGGTCACGATCATGGCGGTGCTCGCCTTGGGCAAGCCGACCCAAGTTTCAGTGCGGCCCAACAGGCCTTGACCAATCTGGATGTCGTAACTGCGGTCGTCCAGTGAAATGGCGACCGTTTGAACAGGTGCGGTTGGGGGGGCGGTTTGGAGGGGGAATGTGGACTCAGACATAGGCCCCAAGTGTAGATGTTTCGATTGGCCATCCCACTGACCCAGCGAACCGGTACTGGGCGCAGACTGGCGTGCAGCCTGTCAAACGGACGGACGCATGGCAGGGCTGAAGGCCCAGGCCATGCGCCTTGCCAGCGACTCAGAGCTTGAAGGCCACCACTTTTTGGGTCTGCTCGCCCAGACCGTCGATACCCAAACGCATGACGTCGCCGCGCTTCAAATACACAGGCGCAGACTTGCCGTCGACCTTGACACCCATGCCCACGCCCGGCGGTGTGCCGGTGGTGATGATGTCGCCTGGCTCCAGCGTCATGAATTGGCTGACGTAGCTCACAAGTTTGGCCACGCCAAAGATCATGGTCTTGGTGTTACCGGTTTGAAAGCGCACGCCGTTCACATCGAGCCACATGCCCAAGGCTTGGGGGTTGGGCACTTCGTCGCGCGTGACCAACCAAGGACCCACGGGGCCGAAGGTGTCGCAACCCTTGCCCTTGTCCCAAGTGGCGCCGCGCTCGAGCTGGTATTCACGCTCGCTCACGTCGTTGACCACGCAATAGCCGGCCACATGGTTCAAGGCGTCCTTTTGAGTGACATAGCGGGTGCGGGTGCCAATGACGATGCCCAGCTCGACTTCCCAGTCGGTTTTCTTGGAGCCTTTGGGCAGCATCACGTCGTCATCCGCACCTTGAATGCAAGAGATGGTTTTGGTGAACACAATCGGCTCGGCCGGAATGGGCATGTTCGACTCGGCCGCATGGTCGGCGTAGTTCAGGCCGATGGCGATGAACTTGCTGGTGTACGAGATGGGCGTGCCGAAGCGTTTTTTGCCGCGCACCAGGGGCAGCTTGTCGGTCTTGACCTTGGCCAGTTTGGCCAGGGCCTTGTCGTTCAGTTGGTCGGGCGAGATGTCTTTGACGACGCTGCTCAGGTCGCGCAAGCGGCCGTCGGCGTCGATCAGGCCGGGTTTTTCTTTGCCGGGTTGGCCATAGCGAACGAGTTTCATGGTTGCCTTTCAGTTTTCAAAAGAATCAATACGTGGAGCGGCCGCCGGACAGGTCAAAGACCGCGCCGGTGGAAAAGGAACATTCTTCGGTGCTCAGCCAAGTCACCATGGCGGCGACTTCTTCGGGCTCGCCAAAGCGGGCCATCGGGATCTTGGAGAGCATGAACGCGATGTGCTCGGGCGTCATTTGATCAAAAATCGCCGTCTTCACAGCCGCCGGGGTGACACAGTTGACGCGCACGCCGGTGTCGGCCAACTCTTTGCCCAGCGATTTGGTCAGCCCAATCACGGCGGCCTTGCTCGCGCTGTAAGCGCTGGCGTTGGGGTTACCGTCTTTGCCCGCGACCGAGGCGATGTTGACGATGCGCCCGTAGTTGCGCGACTTCATGTGGGCGCTGATTTCGCGGCAGCAATGGAACAAGCCGTGCACGTTCACATCGAACACCTGCTTCCAGGCATCGACCGGGTAATCCCACACTTTGACGTTGGGGCCGGTGATGCCGGCGCTGTTGACCAGCACATCGACACCCGCCAGCGCCGTGGTCTGCGCGGTGGCTTGCACCACCGAGGCATGGTCGGCCACATCGACCTGCACGGTGTTGACCACCGCACCCAGCTGGCCCTTGCGCAGTTGCTCGGCCGCTTGGGCCATGCCCACCACATCGCGGTCCCAAATGGTGACCGGTGCACCGGATGCGAGCATGCGCTGCGCGATGGCATAGCCCAGACCGGTGGCCCCACCAGTGATGACCGCGTGGCGGCCTTTCATGTCAAGCAAGTTCATGTGTGTCTTTCTGCGGTTGAGGTGTGGCGGATCAAATGGTCATGCCACCGTCGACCATGTAGGCATTGCCGGTGGCGAAGATGGATTCGTCGGAAGCGAGGAAGGTGACGATGGGCGCGATCTCGTGCGCCTGCGCCAAACGCCCCATGGGCTGGCGGTTGATGAAGTCCTGCCGCGCCTGCACCGGGTCGGCATAGCTGTTGATGCGGTCTTGCAGCGAAGGCGTGTCTACGGTGCCGGGGCAAATGCAATTGCAGCGAATGCCCTTGCGCACATAATCGGCCGCCACGCTCTTGGTCAAGCCAATGACGGCCGCTTTGCTCGCACCATAGATGAAACGGTTGGGCAGGCCGCGAACGCTGGAGCACACGCTGGCCATGTTGATGATGCTGCCCCCCTGGCCGTCTTTTTCAAACTGCGCCAGCATTTTGGGGATGGCCGCTTGGATCATCCAGAACTGCGAGCGCACGTTCAGGTTGAAGGCGAAGTCCCAATCCTCGTCGGTGGCCAGTTCGATGCTGCCGTTGTGCACAAAGCCTGCGCAGTTGAAGATGATGTCGATGCGCGGCAGGCTGGCCACTTGGGCGGCAATCGCTTTTTTGTCGAGCACGTTCAGCACGGCGGTGTGAACATTCGCCACGCCTTGGTAAGACTTGAGCAGCTCGGCGTTCACATCGGTCGCATAGACCGTCGCGCCCTCAGCGGCCATGGCCAATGCCGCCGCTTGGCCAATGCCTTGCCCGGCGGCGGTGACGAGTGCAATTTTTCCTTTGAGTCTCATGGTGCTTTGATCTCCAGTTGGGTGATTTGTTTGGCGGTGATGGCGGCCCAGTCCCAGGCGATGCCCAGGCCAGGGGTTTCGGGGGGCAGTGCAAAACCGTCCCGAACCTGCATGCGCGAGGTGGTGATGTCATCGAGCTGCGGAATGTATTCGACCCAGGTGGCGTTGGGCACGGCCGCGCACAGGCTCACATGCAACTCCATCAAGAAGTGCGGGCACACCGCCACGTCAAAGGTTTCTGCCAGGTGCGCGGTTTTGATCCATGGCGTGATACCGCCAATACGCGCCACATCGGGCTGCACGATCGAGCAAGCGCCCTGCTCCAGGTATTCGCGAAACTGCATCGGGTGGTACATCGATTCACCCACCGCCACAGGGATGGTGGTGTGCTCGCGCAACTGGCGGTGGCCGGACACGTCTCCGGCGGGCAAGGGCTCTTCCATCCAAGCCAATCCCAGACCGTCAAAAGCCCGCGCCCGGCGCACTGCTTCGGCCCGGTTGAAGCCTTGGTTGGCATCGGTCATCAGCTCAAAGCCTGGCCCCACCGCATCGCGCACCGCAGAGAGGCGCGCCACGTCTTCGCTCACATGAGGGCGGCCAATCTTGATCTTGGCGCCCTTGAAGCCTTGGGCTTGCGCCTCCAGCGTTTGGTCCACCAGCGCTTGGGGCGACAAATGCAGCCAGCCGCCTTCGGTGGTGTAAAGCGGTACGCGCGGCTGCGCCCCGCCCAGCAGCTGCCACAGCGGCAAGCCCTGGCTTTGCGCACGCCAGTCCCACAAGGCGGTGTCCACACACGCCAGCGCCAGGCTGGTCATGGCCCCCACGGCGGTAGCATGGGTGTGAAAAAACAGGTCTTTCCAGATGGCCTCGACCAAGACCGGGTTGCGGCCGACGAGGCGCGGCGCCAGGTGGTCCTTGAGCAATGCCATGACCGAAGAGCCACCGGTGCCAATCGTGTAAGCGTAGCCCGTGGCCGCGATGCCGTCGCTGCAATGGAGCGTGAGCAAAATCGTTTCTTGCGTCACAAAGGACTGGATGGCGTCGGTGCGCAAAACCTTAGGTGGCAAGTTGACTTGCCGAAGGCTCACGCGGTCAATGGTGACGGGGGTCATGTGGGGCAGCAGGGAGGGTAAAAAAACAGGCGAAAGAGATCAGCTGCCAGCAGCGGCACCTGCAGCGACACATGCCGCATTGTGGGTTTCAAGGCCTTGCAGCATGAGACATCTCCACCGCACCGTGCGTCGTTTGCGTGACAGCCGCCATGCGGGTTTGTGCGGAGTTGCAATGGCTTTTGATCATGTGATGATTGTGCAACTGGTCTGACCACTTGTCCAATTCACGTTATCCCTGATTCCCCATGCCCTTGCATACCGTTGCCCCGCAGCGCCTTTACCGCCAGATTGCCGAGCAGCTTCGGCAGCTGATGGCGTCGGGCGAGTTCGCGCTGGGCTCGCGTCTGCCGGCTGAACGTGACCTCGCCATCCAATTGGGCGTGAGCCGCCCTTCGGTGCGCGAAGCCCTGATCGCGCTGGAGGTCGAAGGCATGATCGAGGTGCGCACGGGGTCTGGCATTTATGTGCGGCAAAACACAGGGGCCAAGTCGGCAGCATCCACGGCAGAGTCAGACGACAACACCCCGGCCAACTGGGGGCCTCTGGAGGTCATGAGCGCCCGCATTTTGGTCGAGGCCGAAGTGGCGGCCCTTGCCGCTGCCAACGCCCAAAAGGGCGACCTCAAAGCCATCAAGAGCGGACTGCAACAAATGAAGCTCGAAGCCGCGCGGGATGAAGTGCCTCGCCAAGGCGATGAAGCGTTTCACGAAGCCATTGCCCAAGCCTGCGGCAACAGCGTGCTGCTGGACACGGTGCAGCGCTACTGGATGGCCCGTAACGGACCCTTGTTTGAACGGCTGGGAGATTATTTTGAACACCCCGTCTCATGGCAAACCGCCATTGCAGAACACATGGAAGTGATGCAGGCTATCGAGGCGCGTGACAGCAGCGCAGCCCGAAAAGCCATGCAAAAGCACCTGAAGCAAGCCCACAAAAGATACAGCGCGAGCTGGCGCCGCGCACCCGCCCGTTAGGGTGGTTTTTCTGTTCCCGCGTCAGCAATTTTCAAACCCCAATGAGGAGACCAAGATGAGCAAACGATTCACACTGAAAACCCTGGCCGCCGTCGGCGCCATAGCCATGGGCACGCTGCTGGTCAGCACCGGCGCCATGGCCCAGCAAAAGCTGAAATGGGCCCACGTCTATGAGACATCAGAGCCGTACCACACCGAATCGGTGTGGGCTGCCGAAGAGATCAAAAAGCGCAGCAACGGCAAGTTCGACATCCAGGTCTTCCCGGCCTCCACACTGGGCAAAGAGACCGACATCAACCAGGGCCTGACCCTGGGCACGGTGGACATGATCATCAGCGGCTCTTCGTTTGCGGCACGCAATTACCCACGGTTTGGCATCGCCTACTACCCCTTCATCTTTCGGGATGATGCGCATTTGATCGCCTACTCCAAAAGCCCAGTTTTTCAGGAAATGGTCAACGAATTTCGCGCCAAGACCGGCATCCAGGTCACGGCCTACACCTATTACGGCGCGCGCCACACCACGGCCCAAAAAGCCTTCACCAACTGCGCAGGCATGAAGGGCATCAAGATTCGCGTGCCCGACGTGCCCGCCTACCGCGCCACGCCTGAGTCCTGTGGTGCCAACCCCACGCCCATTGCTTTTGCCGAGGTGTACCTGGCCCTGCAAAACGGCACTGTGGAAGCGCAAGAAAACCCCTTGACCACCATCGAAGCCAAGAAGTTCTATGAAGTGCAAAAAGCCATCATGCTGACAGGACACATCGTGGACGGTTTGATCACTCAAGTTGCGCCTCACGTATGGAATAAATTGAGCGATGCAGAAAAAAGAATGTTCACTGAAGTGACGCAGCAAGCAGCTGCGCGTGCCACGGCCAAAATCAAGGCTCGTGAGTCCGAGTTGGTGGACGAGTTCAAGAAAAAAGGACTGCAAGTGGTGCAGGTAGACCGCAAGTCTTTCCAAGACGCTGTCCTGAAAAACAAGCCCCTGACCGGCATGGGTTTCACACAGTCTGACTTCGATAAGATCCAAGCGGCCAAGTAAGCCCAATGGCTGAGCAGGTCGGACCCGCAAGGTCCGACCTGCTGCGTTTTTCGATTTCAAGGATTCCCCATGAGCAACCTCCCCGACATCGACGCCATGCCCAAAGTCATGGGCGACGACGGCCAGTTTCACGCGACCGATGACGAAGTCGATCTGTCAGGGACTCCCATTGAGGCTTGGGTGGCTCTGGCCTTCTTCTGGGCCTTGGGACTGACGGTTTTTTACCAATTTTTCACGCGCTATGTGTTGAACAATTCGGCCTCGTGGACCGAAGAGATTGCGCGTTATTTGCTCATTGCCACCGTCTTCACGGGGGCCACGATGGGTGTGGCCAAAAACAACCACATCCAGGTGGACTTCTTCTTTCGCTTCATGCCCGACTGGATGGGTCGCGCCATGGGCACTGTGGTCGATGTGGTGCGCATCGCCTTTTTTGCCACCGCCACATTCCTCACCGGCCAGATGATGCAAAAGCTGGGCAGCTACAAGATGACCATCATCGACTTGCCGATGAACCTGGTTTATGGCGTGGTCATGGCCGGTTTTGCGGCCATGTGCTTGCGCTCCATTTGGGTGGCCAAGGTGCATTGGCAACGCGGCTACACCGTACTTCAACGACCCGAATCCGAAATGACCGACCGCTGAAATCGCTCCTCCTGAAAGTGTTCCCATGTTGAAAATCATTTTTCTATTTCTCATGAGTGGCGGTATCCCGGTGGCCATTGCCATGGCGGGCGCGTCTTTGATTTACATCTTGTTTACCCAAAGCTCGCCGCCCTTTGTGGTGATCCACCGCATGGTCTCGGGCATCGACAGCTTTCCATTGCTGGCCGTGCCCTTCTTCATCTTGGCCGGTAACCTGATGAACAACGCGGGCATCACCAACCGCATTTACAACTACGCGCTGGCCTTGGTGGGCTGGCTCAAGGGCGGTCTCGGTCACGTCAACGTGGTGGGCTCGGTGGTGTTTGCGGGCATGAGCGGCACGGCCATTGCCGATGCTGCAGGCTTGGGCACCATCGAGATCAAGGCCATGAAAGACCATGGCTACAGCACCGAATTTGCCGTGGGCGTCACCGCCGCATCGGCCACGTTGGGCCCCATCATTCCGCCCAGCTTGCCCTTTGTGATCTACGGCATGATGGCCAACGTCTCGGTGGGTGCCTTGTTTCTGGCGGGCATCTTGCCCGGCATCTTGATGGCGCTGCTGATGATGCTGACGGTCGCCTACTTTGCGCACAAAAACGGCTGGGGCGCCGATGTGAAGTTTGAGTGGCCCAAGGTCATCAAGGCCTTGGCCGAAACCGCTGTGGTGGTGGGCTGGCCTTTGGCCGTTTGGTGGCTGGTCACAGCCATGGGCACGCCCCCTCAACTCACGGTGTTTGCGGCCCTGATCGTTTTGTTCGCCGCCGACAAGTTTTTCAACTTTCAGGCCGTGCTGCCCATCATGACCCCGGTCATCCTGATCGGCGGCATGACCACCGGCGTGTTCACCCCCACCGAGGGCGCGATCGCCGCTTGCGTTTGGGCCATTGCATTGGGCTTCTTTTGGTACCGCACGCTCAACTTCAAGATGTTCGTCAAGATCAGTCTGGACACCGTTGAAACCACGGCCACCGTGCTGTTCATTGTGGCTGCTGCCAGTATCTTCGGCTGGATGCTCACCGCCACAGGCGTGACCACCGCCATCTCCGCTTGGGTACTGGGCTTCACCCAAGAGCCTTGGGTGTTCTTGCTGCTGGCCAATGCGCTGATGCTGTTTGTCGGTTGCTTCTTAGAGCCCACTGCCGCCATCACGATTCTTGTGCCGATTTTGGTGCCGATTTGCCAGCAGCTGGGCATCGACCTGGTGCACTTTGGACTGGTGATGGTGCTCAACTTGATGATCGGCCTGTTGCACCCGCCCATGGGCATGGTGCTGTTTGTGTTGGCGAGGGTGGCCAAGCTCAGTGTGGAGCGCACCACCATGGCCATCTTGCCCTGGCTGTTCCCTTTGCTGGGCAGCCTGGCGGTCATCACCTACGTCCCCAGCTTGGTGTTGTGGTTGCCTAAGCAGTTTTATTGACCCCTCGGGGTGAAGTCTGGCCCCGTTTTTGAACGACGCTCAACATGTCCAATCTCTTCATCCGCCTGCACCCGTCTGACGACGTGGTCATCGCCCGCGCCCAACTCATGAGCGGCAGCACCGTAGACGGCATAGCCGTGCGCGGCCTGATCCCCCCAGGCCACAAAATCGCCGCCCGCGCCATCGCTGTGGGCGAGCCGGTGCGCCGTTACAACCAGATCATTGGTTTTGCACACCAGCCCATTGCGCCAGGCGAACATGTGCACACACACAACCTGAACATGGGTGCCGAAAAAGGCAACTTCGAGCGCGACTACGCCATCGGGCAAGACGTCAAGCCCGAACCAGTGCGCCAACAAGCGACCTTCATGGGCTACCAGCGCAGCGGCGGCCGCGTGGCCACACGCAACTACATCGGTGTGCTGTCCAGCGTGAACTGTTCGGCCACTGCAGCACGCGCCATTGCCGACCATTTTTCCAAGCGCAACAACCCCGCCGCGCTGGCCAACTTTCCGAATGTGGACGGCGTGGTGGCACTGACCCACGGCACGGGCTGCGGTATGGACACTGAGGGCATGGGTATGCAGCTGCTGGAGCGCACGCTGGCCGGTTACGCCACACACGCCAACTTCTGGGGCGTGGTGGTGGTGGGCCTGGGCTGCGAGTCCAACCAACTGGGCACCTGGCTGGCACACAGCAGCCTGCGCGTGGGCGACACGCTCAAGGTCTTCAACATCCAGGACACGGGTGGCACGCGCTTGACGGTGGAAAAGGGCATCCAACTCATCGAAGAGATGCTGCCCCGCGCCAACGCCACCCAACGCGAGCCTTGCAGCGCCGAACACATCACCATCGGTCTGCAGTGCGGCGGCTCGGACGGATATTCGGGCATCAGCGCCAACCCCGCTTTAGGCGCGGCGGTGGACCTGCTGGTGCAGCACGGCGGCACCGCCATCCTGAGCGAAACCCCTGAGATTTATGGCGCCGAGCATTTACTCACGCGCCGCGCCGTCAAGCCCGAAGTGGCGCACAAACTCATCGAGCGCATCAAATGGTGGGAAAACTACACCGCCATCAACGGCGGCGAGATGAACAACAACCCCTCACCCGGCAACAAAGCCGGTGGCCTGACCACCATCCTTGAAAAGTCGCTGGGTGCGGTGGCCAAAGGCGGCACCAGCAACCTGCAAGCGGTGTACGAATACGCCGAGCCGGTCAAGGCCAAAGGCTTTGTCTACATGGACACCCCCGGTTACGACCCGGTGAGCGCCACGGGCCAGGTGGCGGGTGGGGCCAACCTGATTTGCTTCACCACCGGGCGCGGCAGTGCGTACGGCTGCGCGCCCTCGCCCAGCCTCAAGTTCTCGACCAACACCGCTCTGTGGAAAAAGCAGGAAGAAGACATGGACCTGAACTGCGGCGAGATCGTGGACGGCGGCGTGAGCATCGCCGAGATGGGCCAACGCATTTTCGACATGATCCTGGCCGCCGCATCGGGCGAACCCACCAAGAGCGAACGCCACGGCTACGGGCAAAACGAATTCGTGCCGTGGCAAGTTGGCGCGGTGATGTGAGCCCTTGCGACTTCTTAACCCAGAAAAATTTCACATGAGCCAAAACATCCAAGCCGCAGAACTGCGCCAACACGTCACCCGCATCATCGCCATGACCGGCAGCACCCATGCCGAAGCCGCGCAGGTGGCCGACAACCTGGTCATGGCCAACTTGAGTGGCCACGACTCGCACGGTGTGGGCATGGTGCCGCGCTATGTGGACGCGGTGCTCGAAGGGGGCCTGTCCCCGAACACGGGCGTGAAAGTGCTGCTCGACACCGGCCCGCTGCTGAACCTGGACGGCCAGCGCGGCTACGGCCAGATCACCGGCGTGCAAGCCATGCAAATGGGCATCGAACGCGCCAAGCAACACGGCGTGTGCACCGTGGCCCTGAGCCGATCGCACCACCTGGGCCGCATTGGTCACTTTGCCGAAATGGCCGTGGCCCAAGGTTTGGTGTCAGTGCATTTTGTGAACGTGCTCTCGCGTCCTGTGGTCGCCCCCTTTGGCGGTGGCGACGGCCGCTTTGGCACCAACCCCTGCTGCATCGGCGTGCCCATGGGCAAGCGCGCGCCCTTTGTGCTGGACTTTGCCACCAGCCGCGTGGCGCAAGGCAAGATGCGCGTGGCCCACAACAAGGGCGAGCAAGTGCCGCCCGGCTATTTGATCGACGAACACGGCCACCCCACCACCGACCCCGGCGTGGTGGTGGTGCCGCAGTCGAACGGCCTGTTCGGTGCGCTCATGACCTTTGGCGACCACAAAGGTTTTGGCATGGCCATGGCTTGCGAGCTGCTTGGCGGCGCACTGACCGGCGGTGGTACCTGGCACCGCGAAGCCGACCACCAACGGGCGGTGCTCAACGGCATGCTGACCATGCTGATCGACCCGGTGCGCCTGGGCACACAAGCCGTGTTTGAACAAGAAGCCCTGGCCTTTGAGGACTGGCTCCGTCAAAGCCCCGATGCCCCAGGCAGTGATGGCGTGCGCATGGCAGGCGAACCCGAACGCTCGGCACGCGCTGACCGCGAGCAAAACGGCATCTGGATCGACGACGCGACTTGGGCCGAGATCGAGGCTTCTGAAAAAAAACTACAGCGGGGTTGAGCGTTCGGCGTTCGGCGTTCCGCGTTCGGTGTCGAGACTTAATCTCTATTCGCACAACCCTCAACCCTCAACGCCCAATTCTGGACAAGTAGCGTGTCACTTTCTGCCCTCAGCCTTTCATCGCTGCCCCAGCGTGTTCAAACGCCCAGCTATGACCGCCTCCACCACGCCCCCGGCGTGGTGCACTTAGGCTTGGGCGCTTTTCACCGGGCGCACCAAGCCATGGTGTTTGACCAATTGCTGAGCGGTGGTGACACACGCTGGGGCATCCACGGGGTGGGCATGACACGGCCGGATCTGGTGAACCAACTCGCAGCACAAGACGGCCTGTATGCCGTGCGCGTGGCCGATGGTCAGGGTGTGAAGTGGCAAGTGCCCGGTGCACTGTGGCGCACGAGCGTGGCCACCACCGGGCGCGATGCCGTGGTGCAAGCCATCGCCGCGCCCAGCACCCGCTGGGTCACGATCACCGTCACCGAAAAAGGCTACACGCCTGCCCTGGCCCAGCTGCTGCTGGACGGCTTGCGCCTGCGCCAGCAAGCGGGTCTTTCGGGCATCACCATCGCATCGTGCGACAACCTGCAAGGCAACGGCCACAAGCTGCAGGCTTTGGTCAAAGCCGCCGCTGCGTCACAAGACTCCGAGGTGCTGAGCTGGATCGACGCGCACTGTGCCTTTCCGTGCAGCATGGTCGACCGCATCGTGCCCGCTGCCACACCTGAAGTGCTGGCCGCAGCGCAAGAGTCGCTGGGCGTTAAAGACCACTGCGCTTTGAGCACTGAAGGCTTTTGGGAATGGGTGATCGAAAACCGCTTTGCCGACCCGGCTGACGTAGCCCTGTTGCAAAGCGCAGGCGTGCGTGTCACGCCCGATGTGCACAGCTACGAAGAGGCCAAGCTGCGCATGCTCAATGGCAGCCACACGGCCATGGCGCTGATGGGCGCGGTCACGGGCAGACCTTTCATTGCCAGCTGCATTGGCGCGCCACACATCCGAGAATTTGTGTTCCGCTTGATGGGCCAAGAAGTCTCGCCGCACCTTAGCCGCAGCGACTGGGCTGATTACCGAACTGCCTTGATCGCCCGCTTTGGCAACCCGTATCTGAAACACAGCGTGCACCAAATCGCCACCGACAGCTCGCAAAAAATCCCGCAGCGCTGGCCGCCCTCGGTGATGGGGCAAATCGCGCAAGGCGCTGCGTTTGAACACCACGCGCTGGCCGCGGCCGTGTTCGTGCGCTACACACTGGGCGTGGACGAGCAAGGCCAGGCCTACGCCCTGAACGACCCACAAGCCGAGAGCCTGATGGCGATGGGCGCTGCGCAACGCACCACACCCGAGGCCTGCGTGCTTGCCCTGCTGGCCCGCGAAGACCTGTGGGGCAGCGCCCTGCCCCGACACGCAGACTGGATCGCCCGCGTCACGCACTGGCATCAGCAAGTTTTGCAACACGGCGTGGACCAGGCTGCCCAGCAACTGCTGTTGACACAAGCATGACTTCAACGGCAAAACATGAAACCCCGTTGCTTTTTTCCGTAGGTCGGCGCCTTCAGGTCCGACGTTTGTCCGCTTCGGCACAGGCCTCATGTCGGGGCTAAAGCCACCGACCTGCCAAATCCAGTCCGACGTTATTGCAGGACACTGCAACCACTCACGCTCACCACGCCATGAAAATCACCGCCGCCCGCGTCATCGTCTGCAGCCCCGGCCGCAACTTCGTCACCCTCAAGATCGAGACCGACCAAGGTGTTTATGGCGTGGGCGATGCCACGCTCAACGGCCGAGAACTGGCCGTGGTCAGCTATCTGGAAGACCATGTTCTGCCCTGCCTGATCGGGCGCGACCCGCAGCAGATCGAAGACATCTGGCAATACCTCTACAAAGGCGCCTACTGGCGGCGCGGCCCGGTGACCATGAGCGCGATTGCCGCGGTGGACACCGCGCTGTGGGACATCAAGGCCAAGATGGCGGGCATGCCGCTCTACCAGTTGCTGGGCGGGCGCAGCCGCACCGGGGTGATGGTCTACGGCCACGCCAATGGCCGCGACACGGCAGAAACCGTGGACGAAGTTTTGCGCCACAAGGAAGAAGGCTACCTGGCCATCCGCGCTCAGAGCGGCGTGCCAGGCCTGAACAAGGTCTATGGCGTGAGCGGCACGAACCGCATGTACGAGCCCGCTGATGGCAACTTGCCCAGCGAGCACGACTGGAGCACCGAAAAGTATTTACGCCACACCCCCGGTCTGTTTGAAGCCGTGCGCGAAGCCGTGGGCCCCGACATCCATTTGCTGCACGACGTGCACCACCGCTTAACGCCCATCGAGGCGGGGCAACTGGGCAAAGCGCTGGAGCCGGTGCGCATGTTCTGGATGGAAGACCCGACCCCGGCCGAGAACCAGGAAGCATTTCAGTGGATACGTCACCACACCACCACGCCGATCGCGGTGGGTGAAATTTTCAACAGCATCTGGGACTGCAAGACGCTGATCGAAAAACAGCTGATCGACTACATCCGCACCACCGTGGTCCACGCGGGCGGCATCACGCACCTGCGGCGCATCGCTGACTTGGCAAGCTTGTATCAGGTGCGCACCGGCTGCCACGGAGCGACCGATCTGTCACCCGTGTGCATGGGCGCAGCCCTGCACTTTGACACCTGGGTGCCCAACTTTGGTGTGCAAGAGTTCATGCCCCACAGCGAAGAAATGCTGTCGGTTTTCCCACACGACTACCGCTTTGAGCGCGGCATGATGCACTGCGGCGAATCCCCCGGCCACGGGGTGGACATCGACGAAAAGCTGGCCGCCAAGTACCCGTACCAAAGGGCTTATTTACCCGTGAACAGGCTGCAGCATGACGGGACGCTTTGGAATTGGTGAGGTGCTTTGAATGAGGGCTCTGGTTGCTGGGGCGGCAGGCTTCAAGGTCTTTGCATCGTCAGCAGCCAAGAAGTCATAAGTGGGCGCGCAAGGGTGCCTCCATTTGGCGGTGCATAGGTCATTGCTAAATCTCCTCGACTTGCGCCAAAAACTCGGCAAGTATTGTGCAAAATAAAACATTCCGCTCCAAATGCACAGCGTGAGCGCACCTGGGTAAAACGGCGAGCGATGCGCGTGGGATGCAACGCCACAGCAGCTCAATTTGTGACCAACTGTAGGTTCGGTCATTTTCCCCCCAGATGACCAGGGTGCTCTGCTCAATGCGAGGCAAATTCTCGCGACCATCCCAATGCTCCATGGCGCTCAGACCGGCACTCGCAGCCTGTTCGCTGGCAAGAGTAGCCAGCGAAGCCAAGTCTTCAAAAGCCGGTGAAGATTCGTTATCGAGCAGCCAAGTTGCACTGATGCGTCTGGCCGTCCTTTGCACGCCGTCTTCTCTCAAGCGCTCGCGAGAGCGCTCCATGGTTTCAAAACGACCCGGAATGCACCCAATAGGACCTGTGGCGTAAAGCACCAATTTGAGCACCCGATGAGGGGCCTGTTTGACGATTTCCTGTACCACCATGCCACCCATTGAATGGCCCAACAAATGGAAGCGATTGATGCCCATATGTTCCAGCGTGGCCAGCACATTTCGAGCATGATCGGCCATATTGGAGGGGGCGGTCAGGTGATTGGCCATGCCGTATCCAGCCAGATCCAGCGTCACCACTTCAAAGTATTGATCGAGCAAGGGCAGCTGCGAATCCCACTGACTGGAACCTCCCAAATAACCGTGCACCAGCACCAATGGCGTGCCAGCGCCATGCCTCTGAGAAGGCAGAATTTGCAATGCATCCATTTCAAGATTTTTGGAGTTCATGTCAGGGTCTTTGGTCATTTTTGCCATCTTTTTGGGACTGCCACCAAGCCACGCAGGCTGTAGCCAGTGCCGCAGTGCTGTCAACACACTGCGTGCGAAGCGGTGATTGGATTGCATCCAGCGCCAAAGGTGTTTCGGTGCAAGCCAGAATCACTGCGCTTACGCCTTGGTTCAGCAGTGACTCAACGGCTTTTTCAATGAGCTTTCCTGCGCTCAAAGCGTCGCCAGCCTTGACCCGCTCAATCCCAGGCAAAACCAAGGTGCTCATTGTGATCACGTCTGGCAAAACGACGGTATAGCCCGCGCGGTGCAGTACTGGATCAAAAATTTGGGCCGCCAAAGTAGCGCGTGTGGCGATCACGCCGATTTTTGAACCCGCATCAGCCAGAAGCGTGAGCCGATTGACACTCGCATCCACAATGCTTAAAAAAGGAACTTTGCATCCCTTCAGCAGATCGGGGTACCAAAAATGTGCGGTGTTGCAAGGCATGGCCAAGGCCATGGCTCCAGCGGAAATCAGGCGATCTCGCCCGGCCATCAATTCAGGCAGTGGCGAGCGCCCCCCATTCAAAATTGCTGCGGGTCGCGGCGCAATACGTGGGTCGGACTGCATCAGAATGGGGACATGATCGGCATCTTCTTTGGCAGGCGTTGCCGCAATAACTTTGCTGAAGAAATCAAGGGTTGCCAAGGGTCCCATCCCGCCTAAAACACCGATCATGATGGTGACTCCTACAGATATTGCTCATTGAACGGTGATCAAATAACCACCAGCCATAAATGCCAAGCCAAGAGTGACAAAGAAAATCATGGCTATTGGCCTCCAGCCGAGCTGAGTGACCTCTTTAAGAGAGGTCTTCAAACCCACGCCCGCAATGGCAAGCACCAGAAATGATTGCGATAAAAAGGATGCTCCAGACTGCACGCTGGTGGGAACCCAACCCGTGCTGTTGAGCAACATGAATACGACAAACGCAACGGTGAACCATGGGAGCAATGGCGTTTTGGAAGTGTTCACATCATCTTCCGATGCCGGCTTGTCAGCCGTTCGAACGCGAAGCACCAAGGAGATGACAACCAGCACGGGCATCAAAAAAGCCACCCGCATCAACTTGGTGATGGTTGCCGCATCACCCGCTTCTGTAGACAGACTGTAGCCAGCACCAACCACCTGCGCTACATCGTGAATCGTTGCGCCTATAAACTTGCCTGACATCACCTCATCAAAACCCAGCCACTTTGTGATGAGCGGGTACACCACCATCGCCATGGTGGACAGGGTGGTCACACCCACCACCGTCAAAGTGGTATTGCGCTCGAGGTGGGCGTTTTTGGGCAATACGCTTGAAATGGCCAGTGCGGCTGATGCACCGCAAATAGCGGTTGCCCCCCCTATCAACAAACCCAAGCTGCTTTCCACTTTAAACAATCGGGCTAAGAACAAGCCCATCAAAATCGTAAGACTCACGGCCAGCATCAAAGCGACAACGGTTTGCCAGCCCAGCGTGACGACGTGGTCAATCGTTATCCTCAAGCCCAGCAAGGCAACACCAAGACGCAAAACCGTACTGGACGCAAACTGAATGCCAGCAGAACACCGTTTGTCTTCGCTGACAAAATGCAAGGCTAACCCAAGCAGCAGGGCAAAAAGGAGCACCGAGCCTTTGTAATGGCTGCCTAAAAAGGCAGCAGCCATTGCGACCACAAGGGTCACCAGCAGGCCGGGTGCACGTGATTTTGTAAACTCCAGTGCAGAACCCGGCGCAAGCTTAGTCATCAAGTCAGGACTTAAAGAGGTTCCAAACCATTAAAAGCATCCATGTAGCCGTACAGCGCTACCGAGCCACCGGTGTGCAGGAAAACGACGTTTTCTCCCTTCTTGAAATGCCCCTTGCGGCACAGATCAATCAGGCCCGCCATGCCCTTACCCGAATACACAGGGTCAAGCAATATCCCTTCGAGTCTGGCCATCATCGTCACGGCTTCAATCATGCCGTCTGTCGGGACACCGTAACCGCCACCCACATAATCGCAGTTGGCTTTCACGCTGTCGCGACTGATGCTGCCGGGCACACCCAAGAGTTCGGCTGTTTTGACGGCCAGGTTGTAGACGTTGGTTTCTTGGGTTTCTTTAGCAGCACGCACGCCAATGCCCAGTACCGGAATCTGACTGCGTGTGCCTTCAAATCCAGCCACCAAACCAGCCTGTGTGCCGGCACTTCCGGTGGCGTGCACCACGGAACTGACATTTAATCCTTGGGTATTGAACTGATCGACCAACTCTAATGCACAAACCACATAACCCAGTGCACCAATGGGGTTAGAGCCGCCGCCAGGAATGATGTAGGGCTTCTGGCCTTTGGCAACCAGCTCTTCAGCCAGCTTGGCCATAGCGGCATTCATGTCTGTTCCGCCTGGCACTTCTTGCACGTTGGCACCATACAAAATATCGAGGAAAACGTTTCCAGATTTTTTGTAATTTTCATCTTTCGAACCGGTGCGATCTTCGAGGATTATTTCGCACTTCATGCCCATCTTTGCGGCAATGGCCACGGTCTGACGTGCGTGGTTGGATTGGGTGGCACCTTGCGTGATGATGGTGTCTGCACCGTGCTTGACGGCATCGGCCATCAAAAACTCAAGCTTGCGCGTTTTGTTACCGCCAGAGCCCAGCCCAGTACAGTCGTCCCGTTTGATGTAAAGGTTGGGGCCACCCAATGCCTCCGTCATGCGGGGCATGAATTCAAGCGGTGTAGGACCATGGGTGATGCGAACTCGGGGGAAGTTGGTGATTTTCATATGTGCTTTCTTTTGTGGTTTGAAATGGATGCAGTACCCGTGATCTCTAAGTTGCTGCGGCTATCTGGGTAGAAACCAAGACGATTTTTCCGATCAAAACGCAGTCCTCGTCGGTCAACGACAAGGGCGTGCGCAAATCCAGCAATTGATCCAAAACTGCCTTTGAATTTGGAATTTCAGGCTTGCAGGCAAGGTAATGCCAGTGCTCGTAATTGCTGGTAAATGCGACCGGTGCAGGGGTGCCAAACCACTTGATGTAGAGACCACGCAAACCGCATTGCTTGAGAAATTGCTCAATTTGATGTGGCTTTAGATTCAAGGTGAATTGAATCGAGCTGGCAATGAATTCTTCTCTTGGATCGCGCGCAGGAACCATCACATGTTGTGCTTTTGTCAGCTCGCGCTCAAGTGTGGCGTAAATATGATTCCAACGGCGGCCACGATCTCCCAACTGCCCGATTTGTGGCCGCAGCAATGCAGCGGCCAAGTTTGACATGCGCATACTGAAATTGGGTGTGACGTACTTCCAACGCTCAAACACCTCTGCATTGGGCTTGAGGACATGCTGGTCGTACATCATGTAGCAACCCGACATCAATATGGCTTGGGCTGCGACATCCTCGTCATCGGTCACCAGCAAACCACCTTCACCCGAGTTGATGTGTTTGTAAGTTTGCGCGCTGTAGCAACCCACATCGCCCCAAGTACCCGTGTGTTTCCCATCCCACTTTGCGCCCATGGTGTGAGCGCAGTCTTCCACGATCGCGATGCCGTTTTGATCGCAAATGGCTTTGATGGCTTGCAAGTCAGCAATGTGGCCACGCATGTGCGAGAGCAAAAAAACTTTGGCACCACTTGTCGCTGCCTTGCGCTCCAGGTCAGCCAAGTCAGTCATGTAGTTGTCGCTGGTTTCGATCAAAATCGCATCAGCGCCAGCATGGGCAATGGCCCCCGGTACAGGAGACAGTGTGAAGGTATTGGTTAACACCTTGTCTCCCGTTCTCACACCCAGCGCCTTGAGCGCAATGAACATTGCCGCACCGCAGGAACTGACGGCTACGCAGTATTTGCTGCCCACATATTCAGCGTATTCTTGCTCCAGCAGCGAAGGCTCCGGATAACCCTTGCCTTGCTCACCGTAACGGTGCAAGCGTCCCGAACGCATGAGAGCAATGGCGCGCTCGATGGCTTCTTCAGGTATCGGCTCGCTGGTGCTCAAGTCTTTGCCGAACCACAGGCCGTCAGGCTCAAGCGGCATGGCAGAAGTGGGTGTGGAGATGCTTGAGGACATGGCTTGATCAGTGTTGATGGCCAGCCAAGTTGCCCAGCTCAAAGGCCTCTTGCGGATAGTATTTTTTCAACCGGATGTCACCGGTGCGCGCATGTCCTTCCATGCCTTCAAGGCGCGAAATTCTGGCGGCAACCTGCCCTACGGCACGACTGGCGCTTTGCGTGAGACGTTGGTAGGTCACGGTTTTGATGAACTTGCCGACGCTCAGACCCCCTGAGTAGCGAGCAGCGCCACGTGTCGGCAGGATATGGTTCGGGCCAGCGCATTTATCGCCATAAGCCACCGTGGTTTCTTCACCCAAAAACAATGAACCGTAATTGGTCAGATGGCTCAACCACCAGTCAAGGTCTTTGGCGAAAACTTGTAAATGCTCCGGCGCGTATTGGTCACTGATCTCTACCATTTCCTCGCGGCTCCCGACCAACACGACCTCGCCATAATCACGCCATGCAGCCGTAGCTGCATTGCGGGCCAATTCGGGCAGTGCGGCAATCACGGAGGGCATGAGCTCTATGACTTTGAGCCCCAACTCACGTGACGTGGTGTACAGCCAGACCGGGGAATCCGGTCCATGCTCAGCTTGACCAGCAAGATCGGCTGCAACCAAATTCACATCGGCTGTTTCATCCGCAATGATGGCGGACTCTGTAGGTCCCGCCAGTACATCAATACCGATGCGGCCAAACAATGCGCGCTTGGCCTCTGCCACAAAGCGGTTGCCCGGGCCAACGATCACATCGGCAGCTTTGGGTGAATACAAACCATAGGCCATCGCAGCAATGCCTTGTACACCACCCAGTGCCAGCACAATGTCGGCACCACACAACTTCATGGTGTGCAAAATGGCGGGGTTGATGCCCGCATCCTTGTGACCCGGTGAGGTGGCCACAATGTTGGGCACACCAGCCACCTTGGCCGTGCAGACGCTCATGATGGCTGATGCAGCGTGAGCATATCTACCCCCTGGCACGTAGCAGCCAGCCGTATTGACCGGGATCAGTTTTTGCCCTGCAATCAGGCCATCTATCAGTTCGACTTCAAATTCATGCAGTGACTCCCGCTGACGTAAAGCGAAGTCCTTGATGCGAGCGTGCGCAAAGACGATGTCGTCTTTGACACCTTGTGATAACTTTTTTGATGCATTCACAAAGTCATCTTCACTCACCACGATACTGCCGTGCCAGCCGTCCAAGTCGCGCGCGTACTTTTCAACTGCTTCGCGGCCATTCTTTTGGATATCTGCCAGCAAAAGCTGCACCGTCTCTGAAGTTGCCGTGTCGATGGCCAGTTGCGAAGGGGTGGCTTTTTTCAAATATTCAATCGTCATGCCGTACTTTCAAAAAAGTTTGAAATGAATCACCCACGCCCCTTCCAGGGCACAACGCGTCGCTCAACAAAACGCACCAGGTGGTCAAAGGCATAAGCAATGATCGCGATCACCACAATCCCCATAATGACAATATCCGTTTGCAAAAACCTGGACGCTGACAAAACGGTGTACCCCAAGCCAGAGGTAGCGGCGACCATTTCGGCAGCCACCAGCGTCGTCCAGCCAAAGCCAATGCCAACGCGCATCGCAGTAATGATCTCTGGCATCGCTGCCGGCAAAATGACCATACGAATCACTTGCCAGCGCGTCGCTCCGAATGAATAGGCGGCATGAATCTGCTCTATGGCTGCCGACCTAACGCCTGCGCGCGCCCCCAATACCAACGGTGCGAGCACCGACAGGAAGATCAGCAGTACCTTGGATAACTCATCAATGCCAAACCAGATGATCATGAGCGGCAGATAGGCCAGTGGTGGAATTGGGCGATAGAATTCAATCGGTGGATCAAAAATACCGCGTGCAAGCGGGCTCATGCCCATTGCAATGCCCAGAGGAATCCCGATCACGCAGGCGAGCAAGAATGCGCCAAAAACCCGCAGAGTGCTGATCCATGTATGTTCCCAAAAGCTGACGCCCGTAAACCCGTCTCTCAGCATGGTCGTAAGAGCATTGATCACGTCCATCGGGGAAGGTAAGAAAAGCGGCTTGATGAAGCCGGCATAGGTGACAAACCACCAGAAAAAAATCAGGCAAGCAATCACGAACGCACTGATTTTTAAGCTATCGCCTTGGCCAGGTACGCCATATATTTCGCCGGGCTTGGCTGGCTTTGCCTTCATGAGGACAGACAAAAAGGCAGTACCGGAATTTGTGTGGGCATCACTCATCAAGGGCTCCTGCTTCGTCAGCAAAGATAATTTTCAAAATCTCTTCTCTGAGGGCAATAAACTCTGTAGAGGCTTTAATCTCTCGCGCATTACCAGTCTCAAAATAGCGCCGGCTAAATGGCAAGTCGAAAACATGCGAAATGCGGCCAGGGCGAGGTGACATGACGATCAGCTTGGTGCCCATAAACAGGGCTTCCTCTACGCTGTGGGTGATGAAAAACACCATCTTTCCGGTGTCGCGCCAAACTTTCAAAATCAGCTCTTGCGCGCGCTCTCGCGTCAGCGCATCTAGCGCGCCCAACGGTTCGTCCATGAGCAAAATTGCTGGGTCACTGGTCAGCGCCCGGGCAATACCAACACGCTGCTGCATACCGCCCGAAAGCTCATAGGTGGCAGATTGCTCAAACTGCTCCAGGCCGAGTAACTTGATGAAGTCTCGCGCAATGCTTTCGCGCTTGGCTTTGTCGTGACCTTGAATTTTCAAGCCGAAAGCGACGTTTTCCAGCACGTTGAGCCAAGGTAATAACGCATGCTTTTGAAACACCACCGAACGGTCAGCACCGGGCCCAGTGACGACGCGGCCATTGAGAGAAATTTCACCCTCGCTGGGCGCCATGAATCCGGCAATGAGATTGAGCAGAGTTGATTTGCCGCATCCCGATGCCCCCAATGCCACCACAAACTCTTTCTCAAGAATTTCGAGATTGATGTTTTTAAGAGCGTGAACAGGCGGCTTACCAGGAACCGGATAAAACACCGAAGCGTTTTTGATGGCAAGTGCAGTCATGGTGGGTCTCAAGGGTTTTGTGTCGCGTGTTGACCAAGCCGGCGCAGGTCAGGCCAACACGCGATGCATGCGAAGCCAATTACCTGCCTGCAGCCGCTCTTGCAAATTCAGGGTTGATAAATTTGCTGTAATCGTCTGCCGTCCTGGCGATGCGGCCCGCGCCCTTGAGGAATTCGGCGGTGGACTTGATGGTGGTGGCTGCACCGCCGCCCATCCAGGTGGCGGACATGACCAGATTTCCGTCTGGGTAAGTCGTGCCATCGAGCATGGGCACCACTGCTGCAGAAGTCACACCCACATTGGCCGCCACGGCCTTGACTTTGGGCGAATCCGCGTTCCATGCGGCCTTGTTGCGGTGGTAGTCGGTATTGATCTCATTCATGGCTTTCAGGAAGGCGATCAACCCTGTGCGATTGGCTGCCGAAAATTTGTTGGTAGCTACCCAGGCATTGAAGGTGGGAAAGCCTGTCTTGGCAACTTCACCTGCGGTAACCATGACCTTGCCGTTTTCACGCAATTTGGCTTGAACAGGAACCCAAACAAAAGCCGCATCAATGTCGTTTCGCGCCCACGCTGCGGCGATTTCGGCTGGCGACATGCCGAGTATGGAGACGTCTTTTTCAGTCATGCCATACATCTTCAGTGCGCCCATGAGGGAGAAATGCGCGGTGGAGCCAATCGGCACCGCAATGCGCTTGCCTTTCAGGTCAGCAGGTTTGTCAATGCCTGAACCATTACGGGTGACCAATGCTTCGGAGCTGTCAATGACTTTGCCAAAGGAGATCACCTGATAATCAATTCCGGAGCTCAGGCCGGCTGAGAGTGGCGAAGAGCCGATTTCAGAAATTTGAATGCCGCCAGAGGCCATTGCTGCGTTGACTTCTGCGCCCGAGGCGAACTGACGCCATTCAATGGTCCAACCGGTCGCCTTGTCCAGCGTCCCATCAGCAATTAGCGCTTTGTAAGGTAACGGGTCACCAAAGTGGCCGATCACCACCTTGGTTTGCACTACGGCAAGAGACACGAGACCGAAAGTAAATGCTGAGCCGACTAGCAGTGTTTTGAGCAGATTTTTCATGGTGTTTTTTCAGTAAAAAAGTTGCGGGAATTTGGTGGACTGAAATCGGTTCACATGCTCTCATCACACATGACCTCAATCAATGGTAGATAAAGCTATTTTTTAAAAATAGTGCCAGATTAAATTTTGTATAGTGCCAAAATTCAATAAGTTGAAATTTTGTTGGCTTCACTAACAAAACCTCAGACCCACCCTTAAATAATTCCGGGTTAACCCTTGCTTGATGCCTGCGTATCAACCAGGTGTCGCCTCAATCACAGTGTTGAACAGGAAAAAAGCATGCGGCAAAAACAGGAAATCACTGATATTTGGGCCAAACTTTTTCCAAAATTTTCTGGCAACAGTGCCACGCTTCAAGGTCGAGTGCGAGAGATGATGGTGCACTCCATTTTGATGGGCCTCATTCCGCCTGGCGCAAAAGTTCCAACCAGTCGCGCGCTGTCGAGTGCCTTGGGCTTGTCTCGCAACACGGTTTCACTGGCTTTACAAGTGCTCGTTGACAAGGGGTTTCTGATTGCCAGTCCTCGAAGTGGGCTGATCGTCAATGGCGATATTTTGCTTGGCCAGGTAGACCGATCGCCCCCTTCAGAGCCTGTAACCGCAGGCTTGAAGTGGTCTGAGCGGTTTAAATCGCACCTGATCAATCAGCGCAACATCATCAAACCCGCTAACTGGCAGGATTACGCTTATCCTTTTGTTTATGGCCAATTTGACGCAAGCTTGGTGCCGCTCAAAGAATGGCGCGCCTGCTCTCACCAAGCCTTGTTTGTACCGGCTGTCAAGAAATGGGCTCAGAACCATATTGACCGCGACTCTGAGGCCTTGGTGGAGCAGATTCAACACCGATTGTTGCCAGCAAGAGGCATCATGGCCAGGCGCGATGAAATTCTTGTGACCGCAGGCTCGCAAATGGCCTGCTACCTGTTGGCCAATGTGTTGGTCGATAAAAAAACCGTTGTTGGCATAGAAGACCCTGGGTACCCGGATGCGCGCAATAATTTTTTGCTGCGCAGCGACCATGTCAAAGCACTGCCCATGGATGCCGACGGACTGACTGCCTCTCGTGCCATGGGGCAATGTGCCTATGTTTTCGTGACCCCCAGTCATCAGTGCCCCACCACCGTCACCATGCCATTGAGTCGCAGACAGGAGATCTTGGGGTTGGCCAAAAAACGTGATGTTGTTTTATTCGAAGACGACCATGAGAGTGAATTGAACTTTTCCGGTCGCCCTCTGCCTGCGCTGAAAAGCCTGGATACGGATGGTCGGGTTATTTACCTTGGCAGCCTGTCCAAAACACTGGTGCACGGCCTGAGAATTGGCTATATCGTTGCACCTGCTGAATTGATACGCGAGCTTCGGGCCTTGCGTCGATTGATCATGCGCCATGAAGCCACCAACAACTCGCACACAGCCAGCTTGTTTATTGCACAAGGGCACCACGATGCATTTATGCGCAAGTTGAACGTGACTTACAAAGAGCGGCGCGAAATTTTGACCAGTGCATTTTCAAAATATTTGCCAGATTTTGAAATCGTTCCCTCACAAGGAGGTTCTGGCGCCTGGATCAAGGGGCCTGAGAGTTTGAACAGCCAGTCTTTGGCAGATTTATGCGCTACTCGTGGCGTCTTGATTGAGCCAGGTGATATTTTCTTCAGTAAATCATCGAACAAGAACCAAGCTTACTTTCGCTTAGGGTATTCAGCCATCCATGGCTCATTGATCGATGCTGGTGTGCGTGAAATCCAACAAGCTTTCAAAGACATCAAGATGAATTCATGACGCCACTTGAAACAAGTCGCCTACGGGCAGGCTCTGGTCTATTGGCGGAAAAAGGTCGCCGTCCTGCCAAGCGAGCTGCCCATGGCTTGCAAATTAACCACTTAAGTTGCAAGCCCTCTGACTCAAGGCAGAACCAAAGCTTGCTTAAATCATCCGCACCAACGCCGCCTGCAAATGCTCAGATGGCAAACGCTTGAAGCCCGAATGGGCAAAGCGCTGCAAGCGCCCCTGAATGAACGCCACCAAGATGGATGCGGTCACTTGGGCATCGGATGTGAACGTGGCGGATCCGGTGCCTTTGAGAGATTGGCGCAGTTGCGCTTCGATCTTGTCAAACAGCAAGTTGATGCGCTCTTGCAAGCGCTCGTGCTCCAGTACCAGCGCGTCGCCGTTCATGACGCGGCACATGCCAGGGTTCTTTTCGGCAAATTGCAGCAGCAGCGCCACGATGCGACTGGCTTGTTGCAGACCGGCGGGTTCACGGTCGGTCACTTGACGGATCAGGCCCATGACGGACTGGTCCACAAAGTCGATCAGGCCTTCGAACATTTGCGCCTTGCTGGCAAAGTGCCGGTACAAGGCCGCTTCGCTCACGCCAATTTTGGTGGCCAGGCCTGCAGTGGTGACGCGTTCAGCACCAGGCTGCTCAAGCATGGCCACCAGGGTTTGCAATATCTGCAACCGGCGCTCTCCGGGGCGTGGCCGCTTGCGTGCCGGCGTCGCTTCCTCGTCACGCTCGTGCTCTGAAGATGGATCTGAATCTGACATGTCTTCCCTTTGTTGAGTCGCCGCTCTTGCTGTCGGTCTGGTTTTATCGGCTGCGGATCATGGTGCCAAAAGCCTGCTCGGACAGCACCTCAAGCAGCATGGCGTGGGGCACGCGGCCGTCGATGATGTGCACCGCGTTGACGCCGCTCTTGGCCGCATCGAGTGCACCCGCAATTTTGGGGATCATGCCGCCGCTGATGGTGCCGTCGGCACACAGCTCGTCAATGCGGTTGGGCGTCAGATCGGTAAGCAGGTTGCCTTCTTTATCGAGCACGCCACGGATGTTGGTGAGCATGAGCAACTTTTCGGCTTGCAGCACGGCGGCCAGTTTGGCGGCCACCACGTCGGCGTTGATGTTGTAGCTTTCGTTGTTGATGCCAAAACCAATGGGGCTGACCACGGGAATGAAGGCGTCGTCTTGCAGGCATTGCAGGATAGAGGGGTCGATGCTTTCGATCTCGCCGACCTGGCCCACATCGTGTTCTTTGCTCGGGTCTTGGGCATCCACCAGGCGCAGCTTTTTCGCGCGGATCAAGCCGCCGTCACGGCCCGTCAGGCCCACGGCTTTGCCGCCTGCGCGGTTGATCATGCCCACGATGTCTTGCTGCACTTCGCCGCCCAGCACCCACTCCACGACTTCCATGGTTTCGGCATCGGTCACGCGCATGCCCTGAATGAATTCGCCGGTTTTACCCAAACGCTTCAAAGCCGTTTCGATTTGCGGGCCGCCGCCGTGCACCACCACCGGGTTCATGCCCACCAGCTTGAGCAGCACCACGTCTTCGGCAAAGGCTTGCTGCAGGGCCGGATCGGTCATGGCGTTGCCGCCGTATTTGATGACCAGCGTCTTGCCATGGAACTTGCGGATGTAAGGCATGGCCTGCGCCAGGATCTGGGCTTGGTCATGCGGTGCAACGGTGGAGGCAGCGGTGGTGTCGGTCATGGTGCGAAACGGGGTTGTCGAAGAAGGTTCACAAAGTTCAGGAGATTGTGCCGCAAGCCCAAGACAGCTCAGAGAATCTCGGCCAGCATGCGGTTGACACCTTGTTGCCACGGCGGCAGCACCAGCCCAAAGGCCAGTTGCAGCTTGTGGGTGTCTAAACGTGAATTCAAAGGCCGCTTGGCAGGCGTCGGGAAAGCCGAAGTGGGCACGGGGGCGATGTCGGTCACTTTCAAAGCCAGTACCGGCTGGATCTGCCGGGCCTGAGCGATCACATGGCTGGCGTAACCATGCCAGCTGGTCTCTCCCGCAGCCACCAAGTGGTAAGTGCCGGACAGGCCCGCTGCCGGGTCAGTCATGGCAATCACCAAAGCATGTGACGTCACATCGGCGATCAGGTCTGCTCCGGTAGGTGCGCCGTGTTGGTCATCGATCACCGTCAGGCGCTCGCGTTCACCGGCCAAGCGCAGCATGGTCTTGGCAAAGTTGCCGCCCCGCGCCGCATAGACCCAGCTGGTGCGGAAAATCAGGTGTTTGCACCCACTGGCCACAATGGCTTGCTCGCCCTCGAGTTTGGTCTGACCGTACACGCTGAGCGGCCCGGTGGCGTCGCCTTCTCGCCAAGGCTGGACGCCCTGGCCATTGAACACGTAATCGGTGGAGTAATGCACCAACCAGGCACCCACTTGAGCGGCGGCCTGCGCCAGTGCGGCGGGGGCGGTGGCGTTGAGGCAGCGGGCCAGGTCGGGCTCAGACTCGGCCTTGTCCACAGCCGTGTGGGCGGCGGCGTTGACGATCACGTCGGGCCGCCAGTCACGCACCGTTTGCGCCAGGCGCTCCGGGTGGCTCAAGTCACCGCAAAAGTCTGTGCTGTGCCGGTCCAGCGCCAACACTGGGCCCAAGGGGGCCAGGCTGCGCTGCAGCTCCCAACCCACTTGGCCGTTTTTGCCCAAAAGCAGAATTTTCAAAAAAGGCTCCCAAAGTCATCGCGAGGAGCGAAGCGAGGTGGCGATCCATGGATGGCCGCACTGCGCTCGCCATGACGCATCATGCGTACTGCTTGTTCACCCAGTCTCGGTAAGCACCGCTTTGCACATGGCTGACCCATTGAGGGTTGGCCAAATACCACTGCACGGTTTTGCGGATGCCGGTTTCAAAGGTCTCGGCCGGCTTCCAGCCCAACTCGGCTTCGAGCTTGCGCGCATCAATCGCATAACGTCGGTCGTGGCCGGGGCGGTCGGTCACGTAGCTGATTTGCTGGGCATAGGGCTGGCCATCAGCTCGGGGGCGCAACTCGTCCAGCAGCGCGCACACCGTTTTGACAATCTCGATGTTGGGCTTTTCGTTCCAGCCGCCCACGTTGTAGGTCTCGCCCAGACGCCCAGCCTCGAGCACACGGCGAATCGCACTGCAGTGGTCCTTGACGTAGAGCCAGTCGCGGATCTGCATGCCGTCGCCGTACACCGGCAAGGGCTTGCCCGCCAGCGCATTGACGATCATCAGCGGGATGAGTTTTTCAGGGAAATGGAACGGGCCGTAGTTATTGCTGCAATTGGTGGTGAGCACCGGCAGGCCATAGGTGTGGTGCCAGGCGCGCACCAGGTGGTCGCTGGCAGCCTTGCTCGCGCTGTAGGGGCTGTTGGGCTCGTAGCGGTGGGTTTCACTGAAGGCTGGGTCGTCTTTGGCCAGTGAGCCGTAGACCTCGTCGGTGGACACGTGCAAAAACCGAAAGTCCTTCCTCGTGGGAGCGGTCTCTGACCGCGAAGGCGCTTGTTCGGGGTCAGAGTCCGCACCCACGGGTAGGGTGCCCCAGTACCCGCGCACCGACTCCAGCAATCGGAAGGTGCCCACGATGTTGGTTTCGATGAAGTCTCCCGGGCCATGGATGGAGCGGTCCACATGGCTTTCGGCGGCGAAGTTGAGCACAGCGCGGGGTTGGTGCTCGGCCAGCAAGCGGTTGACCAGTTCGGCGTCACCGATGTCGCCTTGCACAAAGACATGCCGCGCATCGCCTTGCAGGCTGGACAAGGATTCCAGATTGCCCGCGTAGGTGAGTTTGTCGAGGTTGATGATGGGCTCTTGACTGGATGCCAGCCAGTCCAGCACAAAGTTGGCGCCGATGAATCCGGCTGCGCCGGTGACAAGAAGGGTCATGGATGAAATCTGCTCAAGGGTGCCACGGGAGGCTGCACCAACAAATGCCGATTTTAGAAGCATCGCCGAGCGATTCTGGCAAACAGCGGCTGGCTGCAACCCAGTGCCCAAAGCGGCGGCATCAGGTTACAGTGGCGGACTGTTCAGGAAGTGCACCATGGCCTCATCAAAAGACACCCCCCACAAGACCCACCCCAAGGCCGACGCCTCCGACAGCCTGGCGCCGCCGGCGCAGCATGTTTGGCTGGCCGGCTTGGGAGCGCTGGCCAAAGCGCAGCAAGAAGGCAGCAAAGCGATCGAGGCGCTGGTCAACGACGGACTGGCCTTACAGCGCAAAAGCCAGTCCGAGGCGCAACAACGCCTGCAAGAGGCCACCGAACGCCTGAGCCACATGGCGACCGACTTTGGTCAACCCGCCTCGGGGCGGGTGGACAAGCTGGAACACCTGTTTGAAGACCGCGTGGCCAAGGCCTTGCATCGGCTGGGCATGCCCTCGCTGCTGGACATCCAGATGCTCAACGACCGCGTGACCCAACTCGAAACGCAATGGCTCGCCATGAGCCGCAGCAAAGGGCTGCAAGGCCAGGCTGCCGCGAAAAAGGCCAAGCCCTTGTCGAAATCGGCACGCCAAGTCTCGGCCAAACCCTTGGTCAACTCTGTGGGCAAAACAGCCGTAAAAACTGCCACCAAATCCGCCCCCAATACTTCATCGGCCAGCGCCAAAAAGCAGCGCAGCAAATCGGCCTGATCGGCCTGGCCCACGCCGCTGACTTGCCATGGCCAAAAAAGCCCCCCGCCGCACCGCTGAGCGCATCGCCGAGGTGACGCTGGGCCTGTTCAACCGGTTCGGCGAACCGAATGTGTCAACCACGCTGATCTCGGCCGAACTGAGCATCAGCCCCGGCAACCTTTACTACCACTTTGCCTCCAAGGACGCGCTGGTCAACCACCTATTTGACCAGTACGAGCGCGCCATGTTGGCCCTGTTGGATGCTGCGCCGGATGTGCGCGACATTGAGGACGCCTGGTTTTTTCTGCACTCGCTTTTTGAGCGCGTCTGGAACCACCGATTTTTGTACCGCGACCTGAACAACTTGTTGTCGGGCAACCGGCATCTGGAAATGCATTTTCACGCCGTGCTCACGCGCAAGACCCATGCGTTTCGGCAGATGCTGGAGTCACTTGCGGCATCGGGTCTGATGCGCATCGACCCGGACAGCGTCGAAACCCTGTCGGCCAGCATGACGGTGATGGTGACGTATTGGCTGAGCTACGAGTATGTTCGAGACCCACGACACGCTATGGAGCCCGCCAACGCAGGTTTGGCCCTGACCCGGGGGGCTCAGCACGTGCTGGCCTTGCTCACGCCTTATATGGCCAGCGCTGACTTGCAAAATCACCTGCACGGCCTGAGCACAGCCTACAGCGCGACTCAGCGTTGACCCAGCGCCTGACGCACGCTGCGCTGCGGCCTTCAGGCAAAGCGCGATGCGGCTATGGCCAAGAGACCATCGAAAATCAGGTTGTCCACCAGCTCGAACTGCACCGACATGCTCGGGGCCATTTTCCAGCCTGCACCGCCCGTCATGATGCACACCGGCTCCAAGTGGGTGTGGTCTCGCAGGTGCTGCACCATGCGCTCGCACGCCCCGGCAATGGCGTAAGTTCCACCGCTGGTCAGGGCGTCGCTGGTGTTGGTAGGAAAGTGGGTCACCTCGCCCGTGGGCACATGCAACCCGGCTGTACCCGACTCGAGGGCACGCAACATGATGCCGTGGCCCGGCAGGATCAGGCCGCCTAAAAAGCGCCCTTCGGCGTCGATGGCCTCCACCGTGACGGCTGTGCCCACCATGACCACCACCAGCGGGCGCGCAGGTCCTCCCTGCGCCAGCATGCGCTGGCGCGCACCAATCATGGCCACCCAACGGTCTGCACCCAAGCGCGAGGGATGGTCGTAGCCGTTGACGAGCCCGGCTTCTTGCAAGCTGGGCACCACCCACTGGGGCGGGAAGTCCCACAAATCCATTTGCTCTTGCACGCGGCGCTTGATGGCATCACCCGCCACCACGCAGCCGAGCATATGGTGAGGCACTGGCAACTGGGCCCAAGGGCCTTCCGAAAGCCGGTCGATGTTTTCAAGGAATTCGGCGCCATGGGCCACCAATTCAGCACGGGGACTGGGTTGCTCGTACAACGCCCATTTCAGGCGGGTATTGCCTACGTCGATGGCTAAAAATGTCATTCGCCGATGATAATGATTTTTGCCCGTCGCCCAGTTGGACCGAGCATCACTCCATCTGACCTGCCGTTTTGGCTTTGCGGATGACGGCCTGCGCGTCACGGTCCGAACGATTGGGCGCGTTGACAGATTCAACTTGGAGCATCAAGCCCAACAAGCGCGCGCCATGCTCGACCGCCATGGAGGCATATTTGATATCGCCTTGCACCAGCGCACTGGCCATGAGCTCCACCCGCTCAAAGCCATGCAGGTTGCCCGAGACTTTGCCCGCGACGATGATGCGGCTGGCCACCACGTCACCTTGAATCTCGCCATGGGGGCCGATCACCACCGAAATGGCCGCGTCTTTGGACGCTTCGATGTTGCCCACCACCTTGCCGTCGATCCGCACGCTTTCATTGAGCTTGAGGCAGCCATGGATTTCGGCATTTCGCCCAATCAAGGTGTCAAATTTCTCCTGCCCCATGACCAGTGGGGTGATCTTGGTTTTCTTGGTTCCGAACATGGGTTACTCCTCTTTTAATGTATCGGAGCCGCTTCAGGAGCGGCCCCAGGCGGCCAATGCCTTGACAGGATGCAAGGCTCGACCATTGAAAATGACTTCGTAATGCAGGTGAGGCCCGGAAGAGCGCCCCGTGTTACCCAAGGTGCCCACGGTTTGCTGCGGCGCAATGACTTGCCCCGCTTGCACGTGGATGGCCTGCAGGTGAGCATAGCGGGTCACAAAACCATCAACGTGCTCAATGTCCACCACGTTGCCGTAGGCTCCCGCATGCTCTGCCCGCAGCACCATACCTGGCGCCGTAGACAAAACCGGTGTGCCGACCGGCGCCACGAAGTCGATGCCTTCGTGCCTGCTGGGCAAGCGTGTCATCGGGTCGACCCGAAAACCAAAACCACTGGTCACCGCGAAGTCGCCGGAAATGGGCAACAAGGTGGGCAACAAGTCCATGCGCCCCAGGTCTTTTTGCCACCGGTTTTGCATGTCTCGCATGGCTGCGTCGTATCGCTGCGCTTTTTGCAAAGACTGGTCAATCTGAGCTTTGAGCGTCACATCGCCCACGCTCCACATGGACCACAAGTTCATGGGACCACCACGACCCAGCAAGCCATCGACTGGCACCGAGGGCGAAAAAGACAAAAGCTTTTCAAGGCCAAGGCGACCCAAGGCCTGGTTTTTCAGCCGCTCCAATTGCGTCAGTCGATCGGTCACGCTGCTCAGCTGACGGTCCAGTTCATCGAGCTTGCCCCGGTAATCGGCCTCGATCTTTTGCTGCTCGCTGTGGCTGGTGACACCCCCCATGCGATGGGCCCATTTGGGCGCATACTCCACGGCCACCCGCAAGCCGATCAAATTGAACACAAAACCCAACACCACCAGAAAAGCGGATACGGTCGCCACGGCCATCAACACCGTGCGAGTGGTGATCGAAATGGTGACCACTTTGGCGGCAGGTCCTGCTACCCAAATCAATTGCATTGCTGCCCCCTGAAAACGCCACGACTCCCAAACAATGCTCTGAATGGGTCAGCCGATTATTAGACCAAAAGAATGGGTCAAATCAATTGGGGCGACACCGGGGTGGTCCGTCGGTCGACAAGCGGCAGTTTCAAATGCTCGGGCGCACCACCGGTTGAACCGATTCATAAGCCCGTGCGGCGCGCAACACCAGCGCGTCGCCAAACATCGGCCCCACGATCTGCAAGCCCATGGGCAAGCCACTTTGGGTCAGGCCACAAGGCACAGTGATGGCGGGCTGCTGCGTCAAGTTGAAGGGGTAGCTGAAAGGCGTCCAGCCAAGCATGGATACCGGGTCGATGGTGACCGTTCCGGCTGCACGCGCCTCAAAAGCCGGGATGGACACCGCAGGCGTGACCAGCAAGTCAAAGCGCTGCATGAACTGGCGCATGTGCGAGCCCAACACGCCACGGCGTTGGTTGAGTTGTTGGATTTGCAAGGCGCTCAGTTGCTCACCCAGCTCGGCCTCGGTTTGGAAGTCGGGGTCGGCCACTGCCTGCTGCGCGGTGCTCAAGCCCTTCCAGACGGTGTAGGCGCCCAAAAACCAGAGCCCGGTGGTGATGTCCAGCGGGTCCTCGAAGCCGGGGTCGATCTGCTCCACATGCGCGCCCAGGGCCTGCAGTTGCTGCACGGCGGCATCCACCGCAGCGGCGATTTCGGGGTGCACGTTTTTCGCATAGCCCAGGGTGGGCGAATAGGCGATCCGAAGGCCGCGAACACCATCTTCCAGGCCCAAGGTGTAGTCGCTGGCGTCGGGCGGCAGCGATGTCCAGTCGCGGGCATCGGGTTGCTTGAGCACGTTGGTCATCAAGGCGGCGTCGCGCACGCTCATGGTGTGCGGTCCCAAATGCGCCACCGAGCCAAAAGGTGACAGGGGGTAGGCCGGCACGCGGCCAAAGCTGGGTTTGAGGCCCACGTTGCCGCAAAAGGCCGCCGGAATCCGCACACTTCCCGCGCCGTCGGTGCCCACGCCAATGGGACCTAGGCCTGCAGCAACGGCAGCCGCCGTGCCGCCCGAGGAGCCACCGGGGGTGTGGTTCAGGTTCCAGGGGTTGCGCGTGATGCCGGTGGCGGGCGAGTTGGTCTCGCCCTTGCAACCAAATTCGGGCGTGGTGGTTTTGCCCAGCAACACGGCTCCGGCCTCGCGCAGGCGGGCGGTGGCTGGGGCGTCGACATCCCAGGGCTGGTTCGGGTCAACCGTGCGGCTGCCGCGCAGGGTGGGCCAACCTTGGGTCAGGATCAGGTCTTTGATGGAGGTGGGCACACCGTCCAAAGCGCCCACGGGCGTGCCTTGCTGACGGTGTGCTTGCCAACGCGCTTCGCTGGCGCGGGCGCTGGCCAGAGCCGCTTTTTCGTCCACCCAACAGAAGGCGTTGATTTGCGGGTTGACGCGCTCGATGCGCGAAAGCACCGCTTGCGTGACTTCAACCGGTGAGGCCTGGCCACTGCGGTACAGCGCCAGCAGTTCGTGGGCCGGGGCCTGGGTCAGGTCTAGGGGTGTCGCGCTCATGGGTTGTGCCTCTTCAAAAAATGATCAAAAGCCCGGCCGTCAAGCCACTTCAAGGTCGGGTGCGGGTGTTGGGGCTGAGTTTTTTCCAGGACAAGTCGCCCGGATCGGCGGCCATGGGGCCAGCCGCTTTGGCCACCAGCACGCGGCTGGCCATCGGCGTGAAGTCGGCCCGAAAATGGTTAGAGCTTTTGACCACGAGCAGCTTCATTTGCTCGGGGTGGATGCCCACGGCGCGAAACAGTTCGCGGTCAAGCATCTGGCATTTGCCGCTGGACACGGCGATCAGCACGCCATCGATTTCGAGGCAGGCGCAAGGACCGATGTGGGCTTTCATGCCGGTCATCATCGGGCCTTTGAGTTCGCAGTAATCTGGCCCCAAAGCCCGCACCGTGAAGCGCCCCTGTAAGGGCGGGTCACTCGCCAGGCCCGTGAAGGTGGGCACGGCCTTGCCCAAAGCCAGTTGCAGGCTGGCCCCCACCCCTGCGGCGTGGGCCATGCGGGCGGCTTCAGGGTCGTACAACAAACCCAGCGCCACTTGGCCGGGCCAGCACTGACCCGCGCCTTGTTGCAGCAGGGCATGCAGCATGCCGGTGGTGTTGCTGTCGCCGCCAGCGCCGGGGTTGTCTTGCGTGTCGGCCACGACCACGGGGGCTGCAGACACCTCGGCGGTGGCCAGAGCCTGCGCAACGGCCTCGCGGGCAGGCAGCACATCGGGACGCCATTGGCCGGGTTCGGCCACGCGCTCGAACAAGCGCTGCACGGCCGTTTCAGCCTGCGGGCCGTGGCCCCAAACCACGGGACCGCATTCGGCAAAGTCAGACGCCGGAAAACCCATGCAAAAACTGAGCATGCAGCCGGTTTGCGACTCCAGCGCAATCATCTCGTCATACAGGTCGTTGGCCGGGGCCATCCAGGTACTTTGGGCGTTGAGCGGAATCAAGAACGGCAAGCGACGCGCGTGCATCGGGCGCTTGCCACCCGCGCGAAAATGCTCGCGCAGCAGCAGGGCGGCCCGCTCGCCGGTATCTGCCATGTCGATGTGCGGGTAGGTGCGGTAGGCCACCAGGCCATCGGACAGCTGCAGCATGCGCTCGGTCACGTTGGCGTGCAGGTCCAGGCTGGCCACAATGGGCAGTTTGGGGCCCACCACGGCGCGGATGCGTGCGATCAGTTCGCCTTCGCTGTCGTCGGCGTTTTCGGCCACGGCTGCGCCATGCAAATCCAGGTACACACCGTCAAGGCCCTGCACCAAGGCCGCTCGCACGTCTTCCAGGATGGCGCCGCAAATGCGCTCGAACGCATCTTGCGTCACATAAGAAGACGGCGTGGCACCGGCCCAAGCCGAAGGCACCAACTGCCAGCCTTCGCGCCGCGCTGCATCGATGAAGCCGCCTGCCGGAATGTTCACGCCCGTCATCTGGTCCAGCATGGCTTGCCCACGCACATAGGCCGGAAAAGCCTCGCCGCTTTGGAAGGCGGCCCAATCGGCCAGGCTGGGGGCAAAGGTGTTGGTCTCGTGCTGGTAACCAGCGATCAGGATGCGGGTCATGAAGGGCAATGTCCAGGGTTCAGTCAGACGACCTCAAGCGGCGGCAAAGCGGCCGGTGCAGCCTGCAACAGGCGGCGCGTGTAATCTTGCTGAGGGTTGGCGTAGAGCTCGGCGGTCGGGCCTTCTTCGACGATCAGGCCTTGGTGCATCACGATCACGCGGTCGCACAGCTGCGCGGCCACGCGCAGGTCGTGCGTGATGAAGAGCAAACCCAGGCCCAAGCGGCCCTGGATTTCGCGCAGCAAGTTCAAAATTTGCGCCTGCACACTCACATCCAAGGCACTCACCGCCTCGTCGGCCACCAGCACTTGGGGGCGGCATGCCAGCGCCCGGGCGATGGCCAGGCGCTGCCTTTGTCCACCACTGAATTGGCTGGGATAGCGCAGCAGCGCTTCCACCGGCAAACGCACCTGCGTCATCAGCTCGGCCGCCAAGGCTTCGGCCTCGGCGCGCGACTGGCCAAAGTTCATGGCCCCTTCGACCATGGACTGCCCCACTGTGCGGCGCGGGTTCAGGGAGCGGTTGGGGTCTTGGAACACCACCTGCACACGGTTGCGCAAAGGCCTCAAGCGGCCCTCAGGCAAAGTGGCCACCTCGTCGTCGCCCCACAAGATGTGGCCCTCGGTCGGGTCGATCAGGCGGATCAGGCAGCGCGCAAAAGTGGACTTGCCCGAGCCAGACTCGCCCACAATACCCACGGTCTCGCCAGCGTGCACCGCCACATGGGCGTTTTGCAGCGCGGCGGTGGCGCGGTTGCGGCCCATCCAGTCGCGGCTGGCGTAGGTTTTGCCCACGCCCTGGCCCGACAACAAAGCCGGGCCACTGAAGGCGGGTTTGGCCACTGGCGGTGTCATGCCCGGCACGGCCGCCAACAACTGGCGGGTGTATTCGGCCTTGGGTCGACGCAAAACCTGCTCGCAAGGACCGCCCTCGACCGCTTCGCCCTGGTTCATCACCAGCACCTCGTCAGCGATCTCGGCCACCACGCCCATGTCGTGCGTGATGAACAGCACCGCACTGCCCTGCTCGCGCTGCAAGTCGGCAATGAGCTTCAAAATTTCTTTTTGCGTGGTCACGTCGAGCGCCGTGGTCGGCTCGTCGCAAATGATCAAGGCAGGCTTGAGCACCACCGCCATGGCGATCACGATGCGCTGACGTTGCCCACCGCTGAGTTGGTGCGGGTAGCTGCGCAGCATGCGCTCGGGGTCGGGCAAACGAACACGCTCAAAGATGCGCAAAATTTCGGCGCGGCGTTGGTCGCGGGGCCAATCGGTGTGGGTCGAGAGCAACTCGTCGACCTGGTCACCGCAGGTCATGACCGGGTTGAGCGCGGTCATGGGTTCCTGAAACACCATGCCCATGCTGCGCCCACGCAAGGCGCGCAAACGCGAGGCCGAGGCACCGAGCAAGGACTCGCCTTGCAGCACGATCTCACCGCCGCTGGGGCGCAGCTCCTTGGCCAGCAAGCCCATCACAGTGGTGGCCATGACCGATTTGCCCGAGCCTGACTCGCCCACCACACACAAGGTCTGCCCAGGATAGATCGCCAATGACACCTGGTGCACCGCGTGCGCCCGGTCACTGCCCGCAGGCAGAGCTACTGAGAGTTGGCGAATCGACAGGACCGGTTGAGGGGATGCTGTGCTCATCATGCCCCCCTCTTCGCAAACTTGGGATCAAGCACGTCGCGCAAACCATCCCCCAACAAATTCACGGCCAGCACCGTGGGCACCAAAAACAAAGCGGGGTACAGCACGTTGCCAGGGTACTGGCTAAATTGCACACGCCCCTCGGCCATGATGTTGCCCCATGTGGGGATGTCGGGCGGCAGGCCCAAGCCCAGAAAACTCAGGATCGCCTCGGTCAAAACGGCCGATGCCGCCACAAAGGTGCCCTGCACGATCAAGGGGGCCAAAGCATTGGGCAGGATGTGACGCCATAGGATTACAGATGTGGGTGTGGCCAGCGCTCGGGCGGCCTCCACAAAAGGCTCTTCACGCAGGCTCAGCACCAAAGAGCGTACCAAGCGCGTCACACGCGGCACCTCGGGGATGGCGATGGCCACCACCACCGTCCACACTTGCGCGCCCAATGCCGCCACCAGCGCAATGGCCAACAAAATGGCGGGGATGGCCATCAGACCGTCCATGAATCGCATGAGCACCGCATCGACTTGCCGAAAATAGCCGGCCATCATGCCCAAGAAGCCGCCCAAAGCCAGGGCCAGCGCCGCCGTGAAGCCGCCCACCAACAAAGACACTTGCGCCCCGTAGACCACGCGGCTGTAGAGGTCGCGGCCAAAGCTGTCGGTGCCCAGCCAGAAGGTGTGGGCCACCGTGCTGCCGTCGACCAAGGTGAAGTCACCCTTGAGGCCCGCAGGCTTGTTGATGAAGTTGGAGTCCATGGCAGCCGGGTCCAAGGTGCCCAGCCAAGGTGCCAGCAAGGACACCAAGACCATGAACCCGAGCACCACGGCACCAAACCGGATCGAACCGTTGGCCCATAAACGATGAGAGACTGACATCAGTAACGGATCCTCGGATCAAGAAAGAGATAGCTCAAATCCACCATAAGGTTGATGAACACGTAGGCGCAGGAAAACAGCAGGACCAAGCCCTGAATCACCGGGAAATCGCGGTTGAGCACCGCGTCTACCGTCAACTGGCCCAACCCCGGGATGGCGTAGACCGTCTCGGTCACCACCACACCACCAATCAAAAGGGCCACGCCAATGCCGATCACAGTGACGATGGGCACGGCCGCATTGGCCAGCGCGTGGCGCAACAGCACCACCTGCTCGGTCAGACCTTTGGCCCGTGCGGTGCGGATGTAGTCTTCGGTCAGGGCCTCGGACACGCTGGCCCGGGTGACCCGCGCAATCAGCGCCACATAAATCATGGCCAGCGTCATCCAGGGCAAGATCAACTGCCGCATCCAATCCCACACGCCGACACTGCGCGGCCCGAACAAGGTTTTGTAACCCTGCACCGGCAGCCAGTCCAGGCGAATGGCAAACAAGTAAATGAGCAAGTAGCCGATCACAAACACCGGCACCGAAAACCCAGCGACCGAAAAACCGGACAGGATTTTGTCAAGCCAGCCCCCCATGCGCCAGGCGGCGATGGTGCCCAACGGAATGGCCACAGCAATGGCCAGCACCAAGGTGCCGGCCGCCAGGGACAAAGTGGGCTCGATGCGCTGCCCGATCAGCTCGGTGACGGGTTTGTTCAGGTAATACGAAAACCCCAGATCGCCCTGAAACACCCGCCCGATCCAGATGAAGTATTGGGAAACGATGGAGCGATCCAGGCCCAACTGTTCGCGGATGCGGTTGATGTCGTCGTTGGTGGCGCTGTTGCCGGCAATGACCGCCGCCGGATCACCGGGGGCCAACCTCAAGATGAGGAAGACCACCAGCGAGACGACGAGCAGGACCGGCAGCACCGCCAGCAGGCGGCGCAGGACGAATTGAAACATCGCTCAGAACCTGATCAGTTTTTCTTGAGGTTCCACATGGCTGGGATGCCGGGTGTTTCCAAAAGGCCGCTCACATTGCTGCGAAGCACCGTGGGCGAGCGGTACTGACCCAAAGGGGCGTGGGTGGCCGTTTCAAAGGCCAAGGCCTGAATCTGGCTGGCCAGTTTCTTTTTCTCTTCGGTGGAAGCTGCACGAGCAAAACTGGCCTTCAATGTCTCCAAGCGCGGCTCGTTTTGCCAACCGAACCAACCGGTGTCACCCTTGGCGTTCAGCATGGCCATGGCCAGGGGGTTGGAGATGTCACCGGCCGTCCAAGCGGTCAGGAAGGCATTCCAGCCACCCGCTGCAGGCGCGTCTTTCTTGGCGCGGCGGGCCAACAACGAAGCCCAGTCCATTTGCTGGAAGTCCACCTTAAAACCTGCGGCTTCGAGTTGCTGCTTGGCCACCAAGGGGATCTTGGCGATCGAGGCCAAGTCGGTCGGGCGCATCAAGAGCACAGGGGTGTTGTCGTAACCCGCTTCTTTCAGCATTTCGCGGGCTTTGGCCGGGTTGGCGATGCCGGTGAAATAACCGGTGTTTTCATCCGCATAAACCGTACCGCACGGGAAGATGCTGCGGCACAGCTTGCCCAACTCGGGCACGCCGATCTGGGTGTTGATGTAGGCCTGCTGACCCATCGCCACCATGGCGGCTTGGCGGATCTTGGGGTTGTCAAAAGGCTTGTGCAAGTGGTTGAAGCGCATGATGAACTGCAGACCCGCTGGCGAGAAGTCATCGATCTTCAGACCTTCGGTCTTCTTCAGGGTTTCGTACTGCTCAAAGCTGGGCTGCTCGACCATGTCCACTTCACCCGCCTTGATGGCGTTGAACTGGGTTTGCGGATCGCGGATGATAACCCACTCCACACGGTCAAAGTTGACCGGACGCCCACCGGCCATGCCGCTGGGCGCTTCGGCGCGCGACTTGTATTTGGTGTTGCGTGTGTACACCGCCAACGCGCCGGGCTTGAATTCATCGGCCTTGAAGATGAAGGGGCCCGAACCAATGTGCTCCTTGATTTGCTCAGCACCTGGCGTGGCCGCAATGCGCGCGGGCATGATGAACGGCACGTTGGACGAGGCCTTACCCAAGGCGTCGATCACGATGCCGCTGGGCTCCTTGAGGACCATTCGGAAGGTGTTGGCATCTGGCGCTTCGTAGCGGTCGATGAAGGTGTTCAGGATGCCGCCCATGGCGTCGCGGCTGGCCCAACGCTTGAGCGAGGCCACCACGTCTTCGCTGGTGACGGGCTTGCCGTCATGGAACTCCAAGCCAGCGCGAAGTTTGAAAGTCCAGGTCTTGCGGTCGGTCGAGGTGGTGTAGGTGTCCACCATCTGGGGCTTGATGTTGCCCTGCGCGTCTTCAGAGAACAGCGTGTCGTAAATCATGTACGCATGGTTGCGCGTCACGTAGGCGGTGGTCCAGATCGGGTCGAGCACCGCCAGGTTGGCGTGGGGCACAAAACGGAACACCTTGTTGTCTTGCGCTTGGGCTTGCGCCACAACGGGGGCCAGCAAGCTCAAACCCAACAAGCTGGTGGCGGCAAACAGTACACGTCTCTTCATGATCAGATCTCCAAAATAGGAACAGTTGAAAAATCATGATGACAGCTTTCAAAACAAACAAGCGTCACCTTTGCGCAAATCGGAGTCGGGGTTTTCACCAGTGGCTGATCGCCCTTCGACCGCTTTCATAATACAAATAAACCTGAGAGCATCACCACATGGTCAACCCTGATACTTCCGCACTGAATTTGTCCCGCGCCATCCACCTCAAGCAGGTGTCGTGCCAGGAAGTCATGCAGTCCACGCTCGAGCGCATCGCGCGCCTGAATCCGCAGTCCAATGCCATCGTCAGCCTGCAAGAACCCGAACTTTTGATGGCACAAGCGCGTGAACGCGATGCGCAACTGGCACGCGGCGAATCGATGGGCTGGATGCACGGCATGCCCCAAGCCATCAAAGATTTGGCCCATGCCCAAGGCCTGCGCACCACGTTGGGCAGCCCGCTGATGAAAGATTTTGTGTCCAGCGAAGATGGCCTCATGGTCCAGCGCATCAAGGCGGCCGGGGCCATCGTGATCGGCAAGACCAACACCCCTGAATTTGGCCTGGGCTCGCACACCTTCAACGAAGTGTTTGGCCCCACCCGCAACGCCTGGGACCCGAGCAAAACGGCCGGTGGCAGCAGCGGCGGCGCGGCCGTGGCACTGGCGCAACGCCTGCTGCCGGTGGCCGATGGCTCGGACTTCATGGGCAGTTTGCGCAACCCCGCGGGCTGGAACCATGTGTTCGGCCTGCGCCCCTCGCAAGGCCGCGTGCCCATGTCGCCCGCACAAGACGTGTTCATCGCCCAGTTGGCGACCGAAGGCCCCATGGCCCGGCATGTGGCTGACTTGGCCCTGCTGCTGTCAACCCAAGCGGGGACTCACCCTTCAAGCCCCTTGAGCCTGACCGGTGACCCGGCCGTGTTTGCGGGATCCTTGGACAGCGACCCTAAGGGCAAGCGCGTCGGCTGGCTGGGCAACCTGCAGGGCTATTTGCCTATGGAAGAAGGCGTTCTGGATGTGTGCGAATCGGCGCTGAACAGCTTTTCGGGCATGGGCTGTGCGGTGGACGAAGCCGTGTTGGGCATGCCACCTGAGCAAATTTGGCAAGCCTGGCTGGTGTGGCGGCAGGCTTTGGTGGGGCCGCGCATCGCGCCTTTCCTGATCAACCCGGCCAACCGCGCCCACATCAAGGCCGAAGCCCTGTGGGAGCACGACCAGTCACTCCACCTGACAGGGGCCCAACTCATGGCCGCCAGTGCCAGCCGCACACGTTTTTACCTGAGCATGCTGGCGATGTTCGAAAAATTCGACGTGTTGGCCATTCCGGTGGCCCAGGTCTGGCCCTTTGATGCGTCGCTGCGCTGGCCACAAAGCATTGCAGGCCAAAGCATGGACACCTACCACCGCTGGATGGAGGTGGTGATTTACGCCACCTTTGCGGGGCTGCCCTCGATCAGCGTGCCCGCAGGCTTCGGGGCGAACGGCTTGCCCATGGGGCTGGCGCTGATCGGCAAACCCCAAGGGGATCTGGCTCTGCTGAAACTGGCCCACGCCTACGAAATGGCAAGCCAAGAGATGATCGCCCGGCGTCCGCCAGGCATTTGAACCGTGCGGTTCAGTTTTGCTGCCAGGGCAGGCCGCGATAGCGCCACCCACCCTTGAGGCCCCTGTGCGCCTGCGCATCCGGGTCGCCTTCAAAGCCTTCGAGGATGTTGAAAGCCTGCACCCCCAGTTCGGTCGCTCGTTGGGCAGCGGCAATCGAGCGCACACCGCTGCGGCACAGCAGCAGCAGCTTTTTGCCCCCAGCGCCCAAGGCTTGCACACCCGCGTCAAAGTCGGGATTCATGGCCATGCCGGGCCACTGCTTCCAGGCCAGCGCATGCGCGCCAGGCACAAAACCCACCCAGTCGCGTTCGGCGTCGCTGCGCACGTCGACCAACTCGGCCTCTCCCGCCTGCACCCAGGCCCAAGCCTGCTCGGGTAACACATCGCCGGCATAACCATTGGCAGCGACGGGATGGGGGGTGGCGGATGAGGTCATGGCATGTGGTCCTGTTTGGGGGCATCAATCGGGCCTGAATCATAGCTTTTTGTACCCCAGCCGTGCACCGCACGGCTGTCAGTGACAAGGCGGGCCGCAGCGGCTAAGATGCGGGTTTTGGTTGACGTTTACGTCAACGTCAAAGCTCGAATCAAAAACCGCTTGTTACCGGAGACGCCCCATGACCGATCTGTCCGCTGAATTCAAAGCCCTGGCCGAATACCGCCCCACGAACAAGGTGCGTTTTGTCACCGCCGCCTCCCTTTTTGATGGCCACGACGCGGCCATCAACATCATGCGCCGCATCTTGCAAAGCATGGGCGCCGAAGTCATCCACCTGGGCCACAACCGCTCGGTGGACGAGGTGGTGACCGCCGCCCTGCAAGAAGACGCCCAGGGCATCGCCATCAGCTCGTATCAGGGCGGGCACAACGAATACTTCACCTACATGACCGAGCTGCTCAAGGCGCGTGGCGGCGAGCACATCCAGGTGTTTGGCGGTGGTGGCGGCGTGATCGTGCCGTCCGAGATCCGCATGCTGGCCGAGCATGGCGTGCGCATTTTCAGCCCCGAAGACGGCCAGAAGATGGGCCTGGCCGGGATGATTGGCGAGATGGTCATGCGCTGCGACAAGGACGTGAGCCCGCTGGCACCCAAAAATGTGGCCGCGATTCAGGGCCACAGCGAGATGAACTGGCGGGCTTTGGCTCAGCTGATCACGGCGCTGGAGAACGACAAAGCCGATGCCGGCGTGGTCAAAGCCGTGCGTGAGCAATCCGCGCAAAAGAAAGTGCCCGTGCTGGGCATCACCGGCACCGGCGGTGCGGGCAAGTCGTCACTCACCGACGAATTGATCCGCCGCCTGCGCCTGGACCAAGGTGACGCGCTGCGTGTGGCCGTGATCTCGATCGACCCCTCCCGCCGCAAGAGCGGTGGCGCTTTGCTGGGCGACCGCATCCGCATGAATGCGATTTCGCCCTGGTCACAAGGCCCGCGCGTGTTCATGCGTTCGCTGGCCACGCGTGACTTTGGCAGTGAAATTTCGGCCGCCCTGCCCGACGTGGTGGCAGCTTGCAAGGTGGCAGGCTTTGACTTGATCGTGGTCGAGACCTCGGGCATTGGCCAGGGCGACGCCGCCATCGTGCCGCATGTGGACGTGCCCATGTATGTGATGACGCCCGAGTTCGGTGCGGCCAGCCAGCTTGAAAAGATTGACATGCTCGACTTTGCCGAGTTTGTGGCCATCAACAAGTTCGACCGCAAGGGTGCCAGCGACGCCCTGCGGGATGTGGCCAAGCAGGTGCAACGCAACCAAGAAGCCTGGACCGTGCCGGCCGAGCAGATGCCGGTGTTTGGCACCATGGCGGCGCGCTTCAACGACGACGGCGTGACAGCCCTGTACCAAGCCCTCAAGGCCCGACTGGCCGAGCTGGGCATGCCCGCCACCGAAGGCTGTTTGCCTGTGGTCAAGGTGCGTTACAGCACCCACCAGAACCCTGTGGTGCCGTCTTCCCGCACCCGTTATCTGGCCGAAATCAGCGACACGGTTCGCGGCTACAAAAAACGCGCCATCGACCAGTCGCGCCTGGCCCGCGAGATTCAGCAACTGCGCGCCGCCGCCCGCATGCTCGAAGTGGGTAAATCCGGTCGCGCCAAGGCCGCCGAAGCCGCCATTGACTTGGCGATTTCGAGAGAAGAATCTCAAGACCCATACGCCAAGAAACTGCTGACCCAGTGGCCCGACATGCAAAAAGCCTATGCGGGTGATGAGTACGTGGTGAAAATCCGCGACAAAGAAATCCGCACCGCGCTGACGACCCAATCGCTGTCCGGCACCACCATCCGCAAAGTCGCGCTGCCCCAATACGAAGACGACGGCGAAGTGCTCAAGTGGCTGATGCTGGACAACGTGCCCGGCAGCTACCCCTTTACCGCAGGCACATTCGCTTTCAAGCGCGAAGGCGAAGACCCGACCCGCATGTTTGCCGGAGAAGGCGACCCCTTTCGCACCAACCGCCGCTTCAAACTGGTGAGCGAAGGCCTGCCCGCCAAGCGCCTGTCCACCGCGTTTGACTCGGTCACGCTGTACGGCAACGACCCCGCCCTGCGCCCAGACATCTACGGAAAGATCGGCAACTCGGGCGTGAACGTGGCCACGCTCGACGACATGAAGGTGTTGTATTCGGGCTTTGACCTGTGCAACCCGACCACCAGCGTATCGATGACCATCAACGGCCCTGCGCCGTCGATCCTGGCCATGTTCATGAACACGGCCATCGACCAAAACCTCGACAAATTCAAGCTGGAGAACTGCCGCGAACCGACCGAGACCGAAGCCGCCAAAATCCGCGAATGGGTGCTGGCCAATGTGCGCGGCACAGTGCAGGCCGACATCCTGAAAGAAGACCAGGGCCAAAACACCTGCATTTTCAGCACCGAGTTTTCGCTCAAGGTCATGGGTGACGTTGCGCAATACTTTGTGCACCACGACGTGCGCAATTTTTACTCGGTGTCCATCTCGGGTTACCACATCGCCGAAGCCGGGGCCAACCCGATCAGTCAGCTGGCCTTCACGCTGTCCAACGGCTTCACGTTTGTGGAAGCTTACTTGGCACGCGGCATGCACATTGACGACTTCGCGCCCAACTTGTCTTTCTTCTTCAGCAACGGCATGGACCCCGAGTACACCGTCATGGGCCGTGTGGCGCGCCGCATCTGGGCTGTGGCGATGAAAGAGAAATACGGCGCGAATGAGCGTTCACAAAAACTGAAATACCACATCCAGACTTCGGGCCGTTCGCTGCACGCGCAAGAGATCCAGTTCAACGACATCCGCACCACGCTGCAAGCGCTGATCGCGATCTATGACAACTGCAACAGCCTGCACACCAACGCGTTTGACGAAGCCATCACCACGCCCACCGCAGACTCGGTGCGCCGCGCCATGGCGATCCAGCTGATCATCAACCGCGAGTGGGGCCTGGCCAAAAACGAGAACCCCAGCCAAGGCGCCTTCATCATAGAAGAATTGACCGAGTTGCTGGAAGAAGCCGTGCTGGCCGAGTTTGAAAAGATCGCCGAGCGCGGCGGTGTGCTGGGCGCGATGGAAACCGGCTACCAGCGCGGCAAGATCCAAGACGAATCCATGCATTACGAGATGCTCAAGCACACCGGCGAGCTGCCCATCATCGGCGTCAACACCTTCCGTAACCCCAAGGGCGACGAAGTCATGGAAACGCTGGAACTGGCCCGTTCGACCGAGGAAGAAAAGCAGAGCCAACTCCAACGCCTGAACGACTTCCATGCTCTGCACGCAGCCGAATCACCTGCCATGCTCAAGCGCTTGCAACAAGCCGTGATCGACAACGGCAACGTGTTCGAGGTGCTGATGGACGCGGTGCGTGTCTGCTCGCTCGGTCAGATCACCAACGCGCTGTTTGAGGTGGGTGGTCAGTACCGACGCAACATGTGAACGCCACAAGAACGCTGTCCCGTTAGATTTATCCTTGTATTTTTAATATGACATGTTTAAAATGCAAGGATGTTTCAAAGAAAATCTGCGCTTGAAATACGCCAACAACTGGGCTTGAACCCCGCTGTGGCCATTTTGGGCGCACGTCAAATCGGCAAGACCACGCTGGCCAAGCAAATCGCTGCTGAATTTCCAGACTCGATTTACCTTGACTTAGAAAACGCACAAGCACGCGCTAAGCTGGATCAAGCCGATGTATTTTTCAAAGCCAACCGCCATCGATTGGTGGTTTTGGATGAAATTCAAAATGCCCCGGAGCTGTTCAGCACCATGAGATGGGAGATTGATGCAGACCGGCGTCCTGGCCGATTTCTGATTCTGGGTTCAGCCTCGTTCAAATTGCTCCAGCAATCGCAATCCCTTGCAGGGCGTTTGACCTTTGTAGACATGGCCCCCCTGCTGTTGAGCGAAGTGCTTCAAAGCTTTGAAGACATTCAAACCCTGTGGGTGCGCGGTGGATTTCCGGGCAGCTACACCGCGCCCCAAGGCGACGCATCTTGGCTCTGGCGCGATGCTTTTGTCAGGCACTTCCTCCAAACCGATTTGCCCGCCTTGGGCATCAATGTCGAGCCCGAATTGATGCGACGCTTTTGGCGTATGGTGGCGCACCTGCACGGCCAACTGTTCAACGCGTCCAGCATCGCGGCATCGCTGGGTGTCTCATCGCCCACAGTCACCCGGTATTTGGACCATTTGGTGCAATCGCTCATGCTGCGCCGATTGGAGCCGTTTCATGCCAACCTGGGCAAGCGGCTTGTGAAATCACCCAAAATTTATGTGCGCGACAGCGGTTTGCTGCACTACCTGCTGGGCATGCGCAACGTCCATGATTTGATGGGCCACCCCAACACGGGCGCATCGTGGGAAGGCTTTTGTATCGAGCAAATTTGCAACCACTTGCCAACAGGTGCCAGTGTCTCTTTTTACCGAACCGCTGCGGGCGCTGAGTTGGATGTGGTGGTAGAGACAGGCCGTGAGACCACCGGGTTTGAAATTAAATTTTCGTCTGCCCCCAAAGTGTCCAAAGGCTTTTGGCAGGCCTGCGAGGACATCGGGGTCCACAAGGCCTATGTCATGGCTCCCGTACAAGAGGGATGGGCCATGGCCAAGGATGTCCAAGTCGTCTCGCCTTTGGACATTCCCATGCTACTGAGCAACCCTTGAGTTCATTTTGAGCGTTTCATGGCATGTGACCATTGAGAGGTCCGCAGCATGCGCATCGAAAGCCGGGTCAACGCGCACTGAACCTCAAAAATTTACCCGATCCCCGCCCTTGAGCGCCAGCATGCTGCGCGCCTCATCGGGGGTGGCAATTTCCAGGTTCAGGGCTTCGAGCACGGTGCGGATGCGCTGCACCTGCTGAGCGCTGGACTCGGCCAATTTTCCAGGGCCAATCCAGAGCGAGTCCTCCAGACCCACCCGCACGTTCGAGCCCATGGCCGCGCCGATACTGGCCAGCGCAATCTGGCCCTTGCCCGCGCCCAAAATCGACCACTGGTAATCGTTGCCAAACAAGCGGTCAGCGGTGCGGCGCATGTGCATCAGGTCTTCGGGGTGCGGACCGATGCCCCCCAAAATGCCAAACACCGACTGCACGAACAACGGTCCCGTGACCAGCCCCCGATCCCGAAAGTGCGCCAGGTTGTACAGGTGGCTGATGTCGTAGCACTCGAACTCGAAGCGGGTGCCGTTTTCGGTGCCCAGGCGCAAGATGGTCTCGATGTCGTTGTAGGTGTTTTTGAACACCAGATCGCGGCTTTTTTCCAGGTGCTCGCGCTCCCATTCGTGCTCAAAAGTTTTGAATCGGTCGAGCATGGGGAACAGGCCAAAGTTCATCGAACCCATGTTGAGCGATGCCACCTCGGGCTTGAAGGTCAGCGCGGGTTGCATGCGCTCGTGCACCGTCATGTGCGGGCTGCCCCCTGTGGTCAGGTTGATGACGGCGTTGGTCTTGGCCTTGATCTTTTGCAAAAACGGCACAAAAAACGCCGGGTCTTGCGTTGGACGGCCATCCACCGGGTCGCGGGCGTGCAAGTGCAAGATGGCGGCGCCCGCCTCGGCTGCGGCAATCGCCGCATCGGCAATTTCGTCGGCCGTCACCGGCAAATGCGGTGACATGCTGGGGGTGTGGATGGCCCCGGTGGGGGCGCAGGTGATGATGACTTTACGGGCTTGGCGCATCTACGGACTCCTGAAAGGGCTGCCCCGACAGAGCAGGGCTATGTCGCACAGCTTGCCCGACCCGAGCCCCTGGCGTGGTCACCTAGGCAACACCCCAACCTGAGCTTGAACGCAGGTCAGGCAAACGACACGGACATGCCGCAAAATGCCCAGACTTGAGCCCCTCAGATCGCCCGTCCAGGAATCTCCATGCAGCACCTGCCGCCTTTCATTGCCCCTTCCGAGCACCACGATGCCGACAGCGCCTTGGCGCAAATCCAGCACATTTACCAGCACAGCGTGAACCACCTGCGCCAAGCCATGCGCGAGTTTGTGGCGGGCTCGGACATGACAGGCACCCGTGTTCGGGCGTTTTACCCTTTTGTGCGGGTGCAGGTCACCAGTACCAGCCGCAAAAATGCGGGGCTGGACAGCCGCTTGAGCTACGGTTTTGTGTCCGATCCAGGCCGCTTTGAAACCACCCTGACCCGGCCGGACTTGTTTGCGTATTACATCCATCAGCAGTTGACACTGCTGCTGCAAAACCACGGCGTCAGCCTGCAGGTGGGCACCAGCAACCAGCCGATTCCAATCCACTTTTCATTTGCCGACGACGAGCACATGGAAGGCAGCCTGAGCCGAGAGCGCCAGGCCCTGATGCGCGAAGTGTTTGACCTGCCCGACTTGGCCGCCATGGACGACGGCATTGCCAATGGCACGCACGAACCTGCAGCCTCCGAGGCCAAGCCGCTGTCCCTGTTCATCGCGCCGCGCATCGACTATTCACTGCAGCGCCTGCGCCACTACACCGGCACATCACCGCGCTGGTTTCAGAACTACGTGCTGTTCACCAATTACCAGTTTTACATCGACGAATTCATCGCCCTGGGCCGCGCCGAAATGCAAAACCCGGACAGCGAATACATCGCTTTTGTCGAGCCTGGCAACATGGTCACGCGCCGCGTGGGCCTGCCCGCTGAAGAGGTGGACGCCTTGGGCCAAACACCGCCGCGCCTGCCGCAAATGCCGGGCTACCACTTGGTGCGCAAGGGTCACAGCGGCATCACCATGGTCAACATCGGCGTGGGGCCCGCCAACGCCAAGACCATCACCGACCACATCGCCGTGCTGCGCCCGCACGCCTGGCTGATGCTGGGCCACTGCGCGGGCCTGCGCACCACACAGCAGCTGGGCGACTACGTGCTGGCCCACGCCTATGTGCGCGAAGACCATGTGCTCGACGAGGAGCTGCCGCTGTGGGTGCCGATTCCGGCACTGGCCGAGGTACAGGTGGCGCTCGAGCGGGCTGTGTCCGAGGTCACGGGTTGTCATGGTGCAGACCTCAAACGCCTGATGCGCACCGGCACCGTGGCCAGCACCGACAACCGCAATTGGGAGCTGCTGCCGGACAACAAACCGCAGCGGCGCTTCAGCCAAAGCCGCGCCGTGGCCCTGGACATGGAAAGCGCCACGATTGCCGCCAATGGTTTTCGCTTTCGGGTGCCCTATGGCACGCTGCTGTGCGTCAGCGACAAACCTCTGCACGGCGAGATCAAGCTGCCGGGAATGGCCAACCACTTTTACCGCGAACGCGTCAACCAGCACCTGCAAATCGGCATTCGCGCGGTCACCTTGTTGCGCGACGCGGGCCCTGAACAGCTGCACAGCCGCAAGCTGCGCAGCTTCGCCGAAGTGGCTTTTCAATAAACAACCCGTTCCACCCGCAGGTCAGCGGCTTGAGCCCCGACAAGCGGCTTGGTCTCATCCCTGCAACGCGAGTGCCTGTAACCCCCATGTCGGGGCTAAAGCCACCGACCTACAATAAAGTCCATGTACATTCTTTTCATTGCCGACCCCCTCGAGTCCTTCAAGATTTACAAGGACACCACGTTTTCGATGATGCGCGAAGCGCAAAAACGCGGCCACCAGGTTGTAGCCTGCCAGATGACCGATGTGCGCTGGCAGCAAGGCGAGGTCGTCTCTGCCCAGGTGCGCGACATCACGCTCACAGGACAAGCCGACACCTGGTTCACCCAAATCGCCGCGCGCCGGGCGTCTCTGAAAGACTTTGACGCCGTCATCATGCGCACCGACCCGCCCTTTGACAGCGAATACTTTTACGCCACCCACCTGCTGAGCCAAGCCGAGCGCGAAGGGGCCAAGGTCTTCAACAGCCCTGCCGCATTGCGCAACCACCCGGAAAAACTCGCGATTTTGGAGTTTCCGCAGTTCATTGCGCCCACCCTCGTCACGCGCAGCCAAGCCGACATCCGCGCCTTCCATGCGCAGCATGGCGACATCATCTTGAAGCCCCTGGACGGCATGGGTGGCACGGGCATTTTCAAGGTGGGCGCGGACGGCTTGAATTTGGGTGTGATCATCGAAACCCTCAACCGGGGCGGCGCACAAACCGTGATGGTCCAAAAGTTCTTGCCTGGCATCGCGCAAGGCGACAAGCGCGTGCTGCTGATTGGCGGCAAACCCGTGCCGTTTTGCCTGGCTCGCATTCCGCAAGGCGGCGAAGTGCGCGGCAACTTGGCGGCGGGTGGCAAGGGTGTGGCGCAACCCATCTCGGCGCGCGACCGTGAAATCGCCCAAGCGCTGGGCCCGATTTTGTTTGCACGCGGCCTGATGCTGGTGGGCCTGGACATCATTGGCGACAGCCTGACCGAAATCAATGTGACCAGCCCGACCTGCTTCCAGGAAATCACCGACCAGATGGGCTGCGACGTGGCGGCACTGTTCATGGACGCGGTGGAAGCGGCGCTGTAAAAACACCCTGTGGGAGCCCAACCCTGTGGGCGATTGGGCGTGGCACACGCCCAAAAACCATCACGCACGGGGTGCGCTCCTATAAAGGAGCTCAGCGCAGCATCAACGGTTCGCGCTCAAACCACCGCCCTCAAAGGTGTAAACCCGACCCGGCTCAAACGCCACCCAGCTTTCATCGGTGGTGAGCGGCTGCGTGACCACCACGGCCACCCGATCGGTCTCGCGGGTGTGCTCGGCAAAGTTCATGCTCAGGTCTTCGTCGCTCAAGGTGGCCCGGCTGAACGGGTGCTTGCGCAAGACATAGTGCAGGTTCGTGCTGGCATGTGCCCACAGCGCCTGGCCGTTGGACAGCAAAAAGTTGAACGTGCCGTGCTTGGCGATCTGCGGCACCAGCTCGCGCAAGGTGCAGCTGAGCTCCTGCACACTGGGCACGCTAGCGTGTGACTTGGCCAGCTCTTGCATGAGCCAGCAAAACGCCAGTTCGCTGTCGGTCTGCCCCACGGGTTTGAAGTTGCCGTGCAGGCGCGGCGCATAGTCCACCAGGTTGCCGTTGTGGGCAAACACCCAGTAACGGCCCCACAGCTCGCGCACAAAGGGGTGGCAGTTTTCCAGGCTCACTTCGCCTTGTGTGGCTTTGCGGATGTGGGCAATCACGTTCTGGCTTTTGATCGGGTAGCGGCGGATCAGCTCGGCAATCGGCGAGCTGCTGGCGCTTTGGTGGTCCACAAAATGGCGCACGCCCTGCCCTTCAAAAAAGGCAATGCCCCAGCCGTCCCCGTGGTGGTCGGTGTGGCCGCCGCGCTGGGCAAAGCCGCTGAAGCTGAAGGTCACATCGGTCGGGGTGTTGGCGTTCATGCCGAGCAGTTGGCACATGGGTCAGTCCTTGGCACTGGTCAGGTTGGGGTCGGCCATTTTCCAAGCCGCCAGCAAAGCCAGCGCGGTCATGGTGGCTAAAAACACAAAGGTCTCGTTGAAGGCCCGCAAATCAGCGCTGCCCGGGCTGCTTGCGACAAGGGCGTACACCGCCAGCCGCCACTCCAGCACGATGGCGCAAATGCTCACGCCTGCAGCGCCGCCCAGCATGCGCACAAAGCCAATCACGCTCGACGCCTGCGGGATCAGGTCCTTGGGCAGACCGCGCAAAGCCCCCAAGTTGAGCGAAGGCAGGATAAAGCCCAGACCGATGCGCCCGAGGATGACCAAAATCCAGAGCAAGGCCAAACCCGCCGCCGGGTGGACCAAGGGCATGAGGGCAAACGACAGCGCCAGCAAGGCCAAGCCCCAACTCACCCAATGGGCGGGCGGCATGCGGTGCGACAACCGCCCCACCGCCGCGATGGTCACGGCCAGCAAGATGCCGGCTGGCAACAAGGCGGCGCCGATGTAGGACGGCGACAGCCCCAAGCCCATCTGCATGTAGACCGGCAACAAATACGTGGAACCAAACAACGCGATGCCGTAGGTGAACGACACCAACGCCCCCATGGCGAAATGGCGGTGGCCAAACACCTGCAGGTTCATGAGCGGACCACGCCGGGCCGGGCGCACGGACTTGGTTTTCCGTGCTGAAGATGCAGCGCGCACGCGTCGGCCAGGCCGCAGCAAATGCCGCTGCCAAGCCACAAACACCACCATGCCCAAGCCTGCCATCGCCAGCAGCACCAAGGCCACCGTGGCGTCATCGCTGCGCAGTTGCACCAGACCGTTGAGCAGCATCAAGGTGGAGGCGCTGGCCAGCGCCAGCCCGATCCAGTCGAGCCCCGGGCTGTCGGCATCGGCCTGCACACCACCCGGGGCCGAGGTGGGCACGTAGCGGCGCGACAGCCACAGCGCCACCATGGCCAGCGGCACCACCATGAAAAAGATCGAACGCCAGCCAAACACATCGACCAGCACGCCGCCAATGCTGGGGCCAATGGCCGGGGCCAGCACCACCCCCACGCCGAACAAGCCACTGGCGCGGCCCTGCTCTTCGGACGCAAAAGCACGCAAGATGATGATGGCCGGTATGGGCTGCACCACACCCGCAGCCAAGCCTTCGGCCACGCGTGCGGCCATGACCAGCGGAAAATCATTGGCCAAGCCGCCCACCACCCCACCCGCCAGCAGCAACCACATGCACACCTCGTACACCCGGCGGTAGCCGTAGCGTGACAGCAGCCAGGGCGTGGTGAGCATGGACACGGTCATGGCCACCATGAAGCCCGAGGTGACCCACTGCACCCGGCTTTGCCCCAAGGTGAAATGCGTGCTCATGTCGGGGATGGCCACATTCAGGATGGTCGACGACATCACCGCCGCCATGGAACCCAGCATGACCGAAAGCAACAGCAACCATCGGTGCCGCTCGCCATAACGCGCTTGCAGTGCCTGCAGGCTGTGCGGGCCTTGGGCCAGGTCCATTCGCGTCAGGCCTGGCGGCGGCGCTGCGCGTCACGCCACAGGCGAATGGCGAGCACCACCAAAGGGGTGGTGTGCAAGAAAAAATCAAAGATGTCGATGGGCTTGCTCAAACCGCCCTCCAACAGCATGCGCCACTTCTCAACCCAATGCGGCTCGGGGAAAAAAGGGGCGCCTGCCAGGTAAACGGCAATGCCCACCAGCCACAACATCGGAATCCGGTCAATCCAGCGCATCGCGCCCTCCTCAAAACCCCATTCTCGGGCATGCCCGGTACAAGAGCGCATGACCCACAGCAAAACGGCTCCCGAAGGAGCCGCTTCTTCAAATGTCAGAGCGCGTCCGACGCCAGTGCGCTCAGGCCGCCTTGACCTTCAAACGCCAGGCGTGCAGCAGGGGCTCGGTGTAACCGGACGGTTGTGCCTTGCCCTTGAAGACCAGATCGCAAGCCGCTTTGTAAGCCGCCGACATGGCGAAGTTGCCGGCCATGGGTTGGTAAGCCGCGTCGCCTGCGTTTTGGGCATCGACCACAGCGGCCATGCGCTCCATGGTTTGCTTGACCTGCTTTTCGGTCACCACACCGTGCTGCATCCAGTTGGCCATGTGCTGGCTGCTGATGCGCAGCGTGGCGCGGTCTTCCATCAGGCCCACGCCGTTGATGTCGGGCACCTTGGAGCAGCCCACGCCTTGGTCCACCCAGCGCACCACATAACCCAAGATGCCTTGGGCGTTGTTGTCGAGTTCCTTTTGCTTGTCTTCAGCCGACCAGTTGGCGGCATCTTTGGCCACCACAGGGAACTGCAGCAACTGGTTCAGGGTTTCGTCGCGCAGTGTTTTGGCGTCTTGCTTGGCCACGGCTTTTTCCATCTGCTTTTGCAGAGCAGGCACGTCCACTTGGTGGTAGTGCATGGCGTGCAGCGTGGCGGCGGTGGGGCTGGGCACCCAGGCGGTGTTGGCACCGGCCATGGGGTGGCCAATCTTGGCCTTGAGCATGTCGGCCATCAGGTCGGGCATGGCCCACATGCCTTTGCCGATCTGGGCGCGACCGCGCAAGCCGCAAGCCAGGCCCACGTTGACGTTGTTCTTCTCGTACGCACCCAGCCAAGTGCTGTTCTTGATGTCGCCCTTGCGCATGACGGGTCCTGCCAGCATGCAGGTGTGCATTTCGTCGCCGGTGCGGTCCAAGAAGCCAGTGTTGATGAAGGCCACGCGGCTCTTGGCGGCGGCAATACAGGCTTTGAGGTTGGCGCTGGTGCGGCGCTCTTCGTCCATGATGCCCAGCTTGACGGTGGAAGGCTTCATGCCGATGACTTTTTCGACGCGGCCAAACAGCTCGTCGGCAAACGCGACTTCGGCGGGGCCGTGCATCTTGGGCTTGACGATGTAGACGCTGCCGGTGCGGCTGTTGCGCAGGGGGTGCGAAGACTTTTTCTGCAAATCAACCAAGGCGCAGGTCACGGTGATCATCGCGTCCAGAATGCCTTCTGGAATCTCGTGGTTTTTGCCGTCAGCGCCTTTGTAAAGAATAGCGGGGTTGGTCATCAGGTGACCGACGTTGCGCACGAACATGAGCGAGCGACCATGCAATTTGAAGGTGCCTTTGCCCCCCGCAGCTTGACTGCCGGTTTTCGCGTTCGGTTTGGTGTATTCGCGGTCCGGGTTCATGGTGCGGGTGAAAGTCTTGCCGCCTTTTTGCACTTCTTCGCTCAGGCTGCCTTGCAAGATGCCCAACCAGTTGGCATAGGCCAGCACTTTGTCGTCGGCGTCCACAGCGGCCACCGAGTCTTCCAAGTCGAGGATGGTGGACAGCGCGCTTTCAGCGATCAGGTCGGACACGCCAGCGGGGTCAGTTTGGCCAATGGGGGTGGACTGGTTGATTTGCAGGTCAAGGTGGATGCCGTTGTGCACGAACAGCACGGATGCAGGGGCTGATGCGGAGCCGGTGTAGCCCACGAATTGCTTGGCATGCTGCAGCGAAGTGCTCTTGCCATTGGCCAAGGTCACCACCAGCTTGCCGGCCTTGACGCTGTAGCCCTTGCTGCCCACATGCGAGCCCATCTTGAGCGGTGCGCAGCGGTCGAGCACGTTGCGGCAGTAGTCGATGACTTTGGCACCGCGCTGGGGGTTGTAGCCCGCACCTTTTTCACAGCCGTCGACCTCGCTGATCGCGTCGGTGCCATACAGCGCGTCGTACAAAGACCCCCAACGGGCGTTGGCGGCGTTCAGGGCGTAGCGGGCGTTCAAGATCGGCACCACCAGTTGTGGGCCCGCGAGCTTGGCCAGCTCGGCGTCCACGTTGGCGGTGGTGGCCTGGACTTTCTTGGGCTCGGGCACCAGATAACCGATTTGGCTCAGGTATTTCCGGTAGGCCTTCATGGCCTTGCCTGCACCGACTGGGCCGGGATTGGCGGTGTGCCACTGGTCCATGGCGGTCTGGATGCGGTCACGCTCGGCCAGCAAGGCGATGTTTTTCGGGGCCAGGTCGGCCACGATGTCGTTGAAGCCTTGCCAGAACTTGACCGAGTCCACGCCGGTAGCTGGCAGCATTTGGTCGTTGATGAAACTCAGCAAGGAATTGGCCACTTGCAGGTTGTGGATCGCGGTGCGTGCAGTCATGAAAACCTCTGGGGTCAAGTCAAAATAATGGGGGTGGCCTGTGCCCAACGCCAACAAGCAGCGATGTAGCCCATCAGACCCAACACTTTATTCTAAATTTAGACGCTGATAAACCCGCCGGATCTTCATAGACCCATGACTTTTAAGCACGAATGCAAGCGCGCTGGTTATGGCCATGGGCCATCGTTGGCGGCTGAAAACAAGCCACGCCCTCACTGGCCCAGTGGACTCAACGAGCTCCAAGCCCCAGATGTAGGTCGGTGGCTTTACCCTCGACACGCAGCCTACGCCGAAGCCCGCCATGTCGGGGCTAAAGCCACCGACCTACGAGATGAAGCTGCCAAACTTTCAAACCTCTGCGTGCCGGATCAATAATTCAGACATGACACCTCTCCCCAGCCCAGAAGTCCTGATCAGCGAAGTCGGCCCGCGCGATGGCCTGCAGTCGGTCAAGGCCACCATGCCCACCGCCGACAAACTGCGCTGGATCGACGCGCTGGCCGCAGCCGGTCTGCGCGAGATCGAAGTGGCCTCGTTTGTGCCCGCCCAACTGTTGCCACAAATGGCCGATGCCGCGCAGGTGGTGCAGCACGCGCTGCGCCACACCGGCGTGCGCATCATGGCGCTGGTGCCCAACTTGCGTGGTGCGCAGGCCGCTCTGGCTGCTGGAGCCCAAAAGCTCACCTTGCCCGTATCGGCCAGCTCCGCGCATTCCATGGCCAATGTGCGAAAAACCCCCGAAGCCATGGTCGACGAAGTGCGGGCCGTCTTGCGCCTGCGCGACGAGATCGCGCCCGGCGTGCCGGTTGAGGTGGGCTTGTCCACCGCCTTTGGCTGCACTTTGCAAGGCACAGTGCCCGAGGACGATGTGCTGCGTCTGGCCCATTTTCTGGCAGAGGCTGGCGTGGACGAAATCGGCCTGTCGGACACCACCGGCATGGGCAACCCGGCACAGGTCAAGCGCTTGTTCAAGGCGCTTTTCAGCGAAATTGGCGCATTGACAGGCGCGGCCCACTTGCACAACACCCGGGGCCTGGGCCTGGCCAATGCCTTGGCCGCTTACGAGGCGGGCGTGCGCACCTTTGACAGCTCGCTCGGCGGCCTGGGCGGCTGCCCTTATGCGCCGGGTGCTTCGGGCAATGTGGTGACCGAAGACCTGGTTTTCATGTTCGAGGCCATGGGCATCCACACCGGCATTGACCTGGACCTGCTCATGGCCGCACGCGCGCCTTTGAGAGCAGGGCTGCCTGGTGAGCCCCTGTATGGCATGACGCCCGAAGTGGGTCTGCCCAAGGACTGGCCTAGCCGTTGAGACCCTGTCTGCGCGCATGAATCACGGGCAAGGACGGCAGCATTACAACCTTGAGCCCCCATAATTGGGCCCCATGGACAAGCTCAAAGCTTTCGAAACCTTCGCCGCGGTGGCCACCAAAGGCAGCCTGACCGCCGCCGCGCGCACCGAGGGCGTGGCCCCGGCCATCATCGGCCGCAGGCTCGATGCGCTGGAAGAAAACCTGGGTGTAAAGCTGCTGGTGCGCACCACGCGGCGCATCACCTTGACGCACGAAGGCAGCGCTTTTTTGGAAGATTGTCAGCGCTTGATTTCGGATGTGGCCAACGCCGAAGCCAGCGTCTCTGCAGGCGGCGTCAAAGCCAGCGGGCATTTGCGCATCACGGCCCCGGCCGGTTTCGGGCGTCGCCATGTGGCCCCTTTGGTGCCGCGCTTTCGCGAACAGCACCCCGAGGTGTCGATTTCCCTCAACCTGAGCGACCGCGTGGTGGACCTGGCTGCCGAAGGTTTTGATTGCGCGGTGCGCGTGGGCGACCTGCCCGACAGTTCGCTGGTGAGCGTGCGCATGGCCGACAACCGCCGCCTGTGCGTGGCCACCCCCGCCTATTTGGCCCGGCGCGGCACACCCTCGCAGCCCTCAGACTTGCTGCAACACGACTGCCTGACCCTGTCGAGCGACGCATCGCAAACCCGGGGCTGGGCCTTTCGCAACCCAACAGGCGGCGGGCGCGATGTGGTGCACCTGCGCCCGGGTGGGCCTCTGGATTGCTCGGACGGGCAAGTGCTGCACGACTGGTGCTTGGCCGGTTATGGCATCGCTTGGCGCAGCACCTGGGAAGTGGAAAGCGACATTCGTTCAGGCCAACTGGTGGCCGTGCTGGAAGACTTTGCCGCCCCGCCCAATGGCATTTACGTGGTTTTTCCGCAGCGCAAGCACTTACCGCTGCGCATGCGGCTGTGGATCGATGACCTCAAACACCACTACGCACAGCCCGGTTACTGGCAAGTGGCCAAGGACTGAGGGCGCAGAGACCACCAAGAACCATGACGCAGAGGGCTTGTGGCCCACCCCATCGCCCACAGCCCATCGATATCGTTCTCCCCAAAATGGATGCGCCCGCGAGAGCGGGCGCATTCTGATCACACTTGGCGAGAAACTGGCGACTTGGTTTTACTTCTTCAAGCACTCCGACATGAAGGCCTTGCGCTCATCGCCTTTTTTACCAGTGGCCTCGGCATTGCAGGTCTTCATTTTGTTTTGCTGCTTTTCCTGTTTGTCGGCACTCAGGCAGTCTTTCATAAAGGCTTTGCGCTCGTCGCCCTTTTTGCCTTCGGCCTGTTTGTTGCAGGTGGCCATTTTGCTTTGCTGAGCTGTTTTATCGGCTGCAGGAGCAGATGCCGATGCGGCCGGCACAGCGACGGTCGCGGCCACTGCTGGCTTGACGGGGTCGGCAGCGAACGCCATGCCGGAAACCAAGGCAAAACCCAAAGCGGCGATAGAAAAAGTATGACGCATGCGTGGACTCCCAAAAATGATCGAAGAACAAAAAACACCACACAGGTTTGTGCAGTTCACAGATTAACGTGTCAAAGTGAACACTGGGCGACAGCATTTGTGACCAGCTGTAATTGCGGCACATAAAACCGCTCATGACGCCTGCCTGGCAGCGCTGACGCGTCCCTGCCCCGTAAAATCGCTCCCTATGCTTTCTGCCAAACAACATTTGCTCACGGCCCTGGCTGCCGAGCTTGAAAAACTCCAAACCGGTGCGGCTGCGCGCGCGGCCTTTGAATCGCCCAAAGTGGCCGCCCATGGCGACCTGGCCTGCACCGCCGCCATGCAACTGGCCAAGGCCCTCAAGCAAAACCCCCGGCAGCTGTCCGAAACCCTGCGCAGTGCCTTGCTGGCCACCCCCGCGTTCGAGCGCTGGGTGGACGCCATCGAGATCGCCGGGCCTGGCTTCATCAACATCCGACTCAAAGACACGGCCAAGCAGGCCGTGGTGCATGAAGTGTTGCAAGCGGCCGAGTGTTTTGGCGACCAAGCCGCCCAAGCCAACAAAGTGCTGGTCGAGTTCGTCTCGGCCAATCCGACAGGCCCCTTGCATGTGGGCCATGGCCGCCAAGCCGCCTTGGGCGACGCGATTTGCAATCTGCTGGCCACGCAAGGTCAGCAGGTGTACCGCGAGTTCTATTACAACGACGCGGGTGTGCAGATCGGCACTTTGGCCAACTCCACCCAGCTGCGTGTCAAGGGCTTCAAGCCAGGCGATGCCGAGTGGCCCGAGGCCGCCTACAACGGCGACTACATCCAGGACATCGCCAACGACTTTCTGGCGAAAAAAACCGTCAAGTCGGACGACCGCGAGTTCACCGGCAGCGGCGATGTGAATGACCTGGACGGCATGCGCCAGTTTGCCGTGGCCTATTTGCGCCGCGAGCAGGACCTGGACTTGAAGGCCTTTGACGTTAAGTTTGACAACTACTACCTGGAGTCGAGCCTGTACACCAGCGGCAAGGTCGATGCGGCCGTGCAAAAACTGCGCGAGGCGGGCAAGACCTACGAACAAGACGGCGCCCTGTGGCTCAAGTCGACCGACTACGGCGACGACAAAGACCGCGTCATGCGCAAGGGCGACGGCACTTACACCTACTTTGTGCCCGATGTGGCCTACCACATCGCCAAGTGGGAACGCGGCTTCACCCGCGTGGTCAACATCCAGGGCACCGACCACCACGGCACCATTGCCCGCGTGCGCGCCGGTTTGCAAGCGGCCCATGTCGGCATTCCCAAAGGCTATCCCGACTACGTACTGCACACCATGGTGCGCGTGATGCGCGGCGGCGAGGAGGTCAAGATCTCCAAGCGCGCGGGCAGCTACGTCACGCTGCGCGACCTGATCGAGTGGACCAGCACGGATGCGGTGCGTTTCTTCTTGCTGTCGCGCAAGCCCGATACCGAATACATCTTCGACATCGATTTGGCGCTGGCGCAAAACAACGACAACCCGGTTTACTACGTGCAGTATGCGCACGCACGCATCTGCTCGGTGCTGGCGGCTTGGAAAGAAAAAGACGGTGGCAACACCGCCTCTCTGGCCCAAGCCGACTTGTCGCCGCTGCAAAGCCCGCAGGCCTGCGCGCTCATGCTGGCCCTGGCCAAATACCCCGAGATGCTGACATCGGCTGCCACCGACTTTGCGCCGCACGATGTGACCTTCTATTTGCGCGACCTGGCCTCGCAGTACCACAGCTACTACGACGCCGAGCGCATTTTGGTGGACGACGAAGCGGTCAAACAAGCGCGGCTGGCCTTGGTCGCTGCCACCGCGCAGGTGCTGCGCAACGGCCTCAAAGTGCTGGGCGTGTCGGCCCCACAAAAAATGTAAAGGGACGGGTCATGCAACTTCACAGCCAACGCGGTGGTACTTTTTTGGGCTTCATCATCGGCCTGGTGCTGGGCCTGGGCGTGGCCTTGGCTGTGGCCATTTACGTGACCAAGGTGCCCACGCCTTTTTCCAACAAAAACCAGCCCCGCTCCAACGCCCAAGACGTGCAGGAAAGCGAAAAAAACAAGGACTGGAACCCCAACAATGTTTTGCAACCCAAAGCGCCAGCCGAACCGCCCGCGCCACCCGATGCCAGCGCTACAGCAACAACGCCCCAAACTGCCGACAAAACCACCGACAAAGCCCCTGCCACCCCCCGACCCGCCGTGACGGCCGACCCATTGGGCGATTTGGCCAAAGCCAAATCGGGACTGAACACGCCCGCAGCGCCCGCCGATGCCAGCGACCCGTTTGACTACGTGGTGCAGGTCGGCGCGTACCGCACGGGCGCTGACGCCGATGCCCAAAAAGCCAAGCTCGCGCTATTGGGGCTGGACGCCAAGGTTTCTGAGCGGGATCAAGCCGGACGTGTGGTTTACCGCGTACGCTTGGGGCCTTACAGTGACAAAAACCTCGCTGAACGCGTGCGCGCCCAGCTCGAAAGTAATGGCATCGACAACACCTTGGTTCGCATGCAACGCTGAACCACCCAATTTGCACCCCGGGGTGCACCGACTTCAGGAGTTCAAATGAAACGACGCCTTTTTTCAACCGCCATGCTGTCCGTCACCGCGTGGCTGGGCCACACCTCGGCCCGGGCCCAGCAAGCTTTTCGCTCGGGCAAGGACTACATCACCCTCGAGCGCCCCGTGGCGACCGAGGCGGGCAACGGCAAAATTGAAGTGCTGGAGTTCTTTTGGTACAGCTGCCCCCACTGCAATCAGTTTGAACCTGCTTTCGAGCAATGGGCCAAAAACGCCCCCAAAGACGTGGTGGTGCGCCGCGTGCCCGTGGCCTTCCGGGATGACTTTGTGCCACAGCAGCGTCTGTACTTCACGCTCGAAGCCATGAACCTGGTCGACAAAATGCACCTGCGCGTGTTCACCGCCATCCATGGTGAAAAGTTGATGCTCAATTCCGATGCGGCTGTGCTGGCCTGGGCTGACAAGCAAGGCATCGACAAAGCCAAGTTCGAGCAGACCTACAAGTCCTTTGGCGTGGCCACCAAGGCCAAGCGGGCCGTACAGCTGCAAAACGACTTCAAGATCGAAGGCGTGCCTTCGCTGGGCGTAGCGGGCCGCTTCTACATCGACGGGACCCTGGCAGGCAGCATGCCGCGTGCCCTGCAAGTGGCCGACGCGCTGATTGCACAGAGCCGCCAGAACCGCTGAGCCTCCAGGCTTCCCGCCCGGATGCCCACCGCGTCAAACACAGCCAAAGCCCGTCGCAGACACGCGCGGGCTTTTTTTGTGCCCGCCCTTTGATTTTTTGCCTGGTTGCGGGCGTGAGGCGGGGCGCTTGCACCTACAATGGACCGGATTACCAGCAAGATTCATGCCCCTCAAAACACCGTCATCACTTCGCTTGATCTTTTGGCACCTGTTGGCCCTGTGCGCCAGCTTGCTGGCCCTGCCCAGCCATGCTGAAAAAGCCGATCGCGATCAGCCCATGCAAATCGAAGCCGACAGCATGCGCCATGACCAGGCGCGTCAGTTGACCCAGTTCACCGGCAAGGTGCTGGCGACCAAGGGCACACTGGTCTTGCGCGCCGCCCGCATGGAGGTGCAGCAAGACGCCCAAGGCCAGCAGGTGGCACGTTTGTGGGCCGCCCCCTCCGAGCGGGTGTTTTTCAGGCAAAAGCGCGAAGGCGTGAACGAATTCACCGAGGGCGAGGCCGAACAGGTCACTTACGACAACCAGGCCGATGTCGTCACTCTGAACCAACGAGCCGAGGTGCGCATATTGCGTGGCAACCAGGTGGCCGACCAGCTCAATGGCCACACCATTGTGTTCAACAACACCACGGAAGTCATGACCGTCGACGGCCAGGCCACCAGCGGCCCCGGGCAACGCGTGCGCGCCATCCTGACGCCCCGAAACACCCCGCCTGCCCCCGCCTCTGCTGCACCCAACGCACCCGCCTTGCGCGTCAGCCCCGGCCCCGGCCCCTCGCAAAAACCATGAGCACTGCCGTTGCCTCCGACAGTCGCCTGCAAGCGCGCCACCTCAAAAAAGCTTACGGCAGCCGCAAGGTGGTGCACGACGTGTCGGTGCAGGTGGACAAAGGCGAGGTCGTAGGCTTGCTGGGCCCCAACGGCGCGGGCAAAACCACTTCTTTTTACATGATCGTGGGCCTGGTACGGGCCGATGGCGGACAGATCCTGATCGATGGCGAAGACGTCACCCGCATGCCCATCCACAAGCGCTCGCGCATGGGCTTGTCGTATTTGCCGCAAGAAGCGTCCATCTTCCGCAAGCTCTCGGTCGCCGACAACGTGCGCGCCATTTTGGAACTGCAGACCGACGCACAAGGCCGCGCCCTGAGCAGTGCCGACGTGGAAAAACGCCTGGGCGAACTGTTGGCTGATTTGCGCGTAGACCACCTGCGCGAATCCCCCGCCGTGGCCCTTTCTGGCGGTGAACGCCGCCGCGTGGAAATTGCAAGGGCGCTGGCCACCGATCCGCGATTCATCTTGCTGGACGAGCCCTTTGCCGGCATTGACCCGATCGCCGTGATCGAGATCCAACGCATCATCGCCTTCCTCAAGCAACGCGGCATTGGCGTGCTGATCACCGACCACAACGTGCGCGAAACACTGGGCATTTGCGACCACGCTTACATCATCAGCGAAGGCCGCGTGCTGGCCCAAGGCACGCCCGACGAGATCGTGGCCAATGCCGATGTGCGCCGGGTGTACCTGGGCGAACACTTCCGAATGTGATGAAGGCAACACGCATCCACACCATGAAAGTGCTGCCATGAGACCCGGTCTGTCGCTGCGCATGTCCCAGCACCTGGCGCTCACGCCCCAGTTGCAACAATCGATCCGCCTGCTGCAACTGTCCACGCTGGAGCTGTCGCAAGAGGTCGACCAGATGCTGGACGACAACCCCTTTTTGGAACGCGCTGAAGAAGAAGCGCCCGCCGAGGCCTTTGGCCTTGACCAGGCCGACACCCATGTCAGCCTGGGCGACCGGGTGAGCGAAAGCGCCAGCACCTCCAGCAGCAGCGACGACAGCCCCAGCGAAACCCGCGACGAAGCCGTGGCTGACGTGGCCGAAAGTTGGGACGGCGACGGGAGCGTGGACATGCGCCCCGACGACAGCGAGTGGGGCGGCGACGCCACACCGCGCCAAAATAACGGCGAAGAAACCGCCGACGCCATCGATCTGGCCCGCAGCAGTGGTTCGCTCACCGACTTTTTGCACCGACAAGCTTTGTCGCTGCGCCTGTCCGAGATCGACCGCGCGGCGCTGCGCTTTCTGATCGAATCACTCAACGACGATGGCTACCTGACCGACACCCTGCCCGAGCTGGCTGCTGGTCTTGCTGGCAGCGATGACTTTGAACAACTCGACGAACTGGTGCACCGCTTCACCGTGGCGCTGGGCTTGTTGCAATCGCTCGAACCCGTGGGTGTGGGCGCACGCGACCTGGCCGAGTGCCTGCGCATCCAGGTCAAGGCCTGGCTGCAGGACGACGCGGATGACGACGTTGCCCAAGCGGCGCTGGCCATTTGCACCCAACCCCTGGAAATGCTGGCCAAACGTGACTTCAAACGCCTGTCGGTGTCGTGCGGCTTGAGCGAAGCCGTGGTCAAAGCCGCCATGGCGTTCATTGCGCGGCTCGAACCCAAACCCGGCCGCCCCTTTGTTCAGGCCGAGCAAAACATCGTCATCCCCGATGTGCTGGTGGTGAACACCAGCAAGACGGCGACACCCAAGTTCCGCATCCAGCTCAACCCCGATGTGATGCCGAAGCTGCGCGTGCACGACATCTATGCCAACGCCCTGCGCGGTGGCAAGGGCGACAACCACGCGGGTTTGCAACAACGCCTGCAAGAAGCGCGCTGGTTCATCAAGAACATACAGCAGCGCTTTGACACCATCTTGCGCGTGTCCACCGCCATCGTGGAGCGGCAGAAAAACTTTCTGACGCACGGCGCGCTGGCCATGCGCCCTTTGGTGCTGCGCGAGATTGCCGACGAGCTGGGCATGCACGAGTCCACCATCAGCCGCGTGACCACGGCCAAATACATGTCCACACCGCAAGGCACCTTTGAGCTGAAGTATTTCTTTGGTTCGGGCCTGGGCACCGACAGTGGCAGCGCCGCATCCAGCACGGCGGTGCGCGCGCTGATCAAGCAATTTGTGGCCGCTGAAAAGCCCGCCAAACCGCTGTCTGACAACCAGATTTCCGAGATGCTGAAAGAGCAAGGCATCGACTGCGCCCGCCGCACGGTGGCCAAGTACCGCGAAGCCCTGAAGATCGCGCCTGCAAACCTGCGCAAAACCCTTTGAGAGTAGTTGAGTGAATTCATTGAACCTGTTCATGCCCTGCGCCGCAGGCGTTGAAGGCTTTTTGGCCGACGAGGTGCACGCCATCACGGGGCTCACAGGCCAAGACCTGATGACGGGTCGCGGTGGCGTGATGGCCCGCGCCTCGTGGCGCGATGCGATGCGCATCAACCTGCACAGCCGCCTGACCCAGCGCGTGCTGGTGCAGCTGTCGGTCACCGACTACCGCAACGAAAACGACCTGTACAACGCCGCCAGCGAGGTGGCCTGGGAAATCTGGTTCACCTCCAAGCAGACCTTCAAGATCGACATCACCGCCCAGCACAGCCCGCTGACCAGCCTGAACTTTGCGGCCCTCAAAATCAAAGACGCGGTGGCCGACCGTTTCCGCGCCAAACGCGGTGAGCGCCCGAGCGTGGACACCACCTGGCCCGACGTGCGCATCTACGCCCACGTCACGCCCGAAACCCTCACGCTGTACATTGACACCTCGGGCGAGCCCCTGTTCAAACGCGGCTGGCGCACCGACAAGGGCGATGCACCACTCAAAGAAACATTGGCTGCAGCCATGATCGCGGCCAGCGGCTGGGATGACACGATGCCCCTGTATGACCCTTGCTGCGGCAGCGGCACCCTCCCGATTGAAGCGGCGCAAATCGCCTGCGGCATCGCGCCTGGTTTGCAGCGGCGCTTTGGTTTTGAAAAATTGCTGCCCTTTCAGAACCACGTCTGGCAAGGCCTGGTCGAAGAAGCCCGTGACCTGGAGCACGAACCCACTGCGCCCGTATTTGGCAGCGATGTGGCGTTTCGAATGGTGGACTTTTCAGAGCGCAACGCCGAACGCGCGGGAGTGTCCGGTGTGATCGAGTTCCGGGGTGGCGACGCTCTGCAGCGCATGCCGCCCAGCGAGACACCCGGCGTGATGCTGCTCAACCCGCCTTATGGCGAGCGCATTGCAGCAGCAGGTGTGGCGGGCCGTGGGCGTGACAGCTTCCAGCCCGGGGCGCTGGCCGACGCACGTTCAAGCGCACGCGCAGCCGATCAAAGCCACCACCGCGAAACTGCGCAGACCGACGACGGTGGTGACTTCTTTGCCCAGCTGGCCAGCCACTGGAAGAAAAACTACAGCGGCTGGAGCGCCTGGATGCTCACGCCCGACCTGAAGCTGCCCAGCAAAATGCGCCTGAAAGAATCGCGCCGCGTGCCCATGTGGAACGGCCCCATCGAATGCCGCTTGTTCCGTTTTGACATGGTCAAGGGCAGCTTGAAGCGCAATGCCACCCCCAGCGCCGACACACCGGGGGCTGCCGAAACGCCTGGGCCATGAGTACAGCCGCAGATGCGCAAGACCCGGTGCGGCGCGTGCTGGACACCAACATCGTGCTCGACCTGTGGGTGTTTGACGAACCCAAGGCAACGGCCCTGCGCCTGAGCCTAGAGACCGGGAGCACGCTGTGGCTCGCCACCGCCGCCATGCGCGAAGAGCTGGCCCGCGTGCTGGCCTACCCGCAAATCGTCAAGCGCTTGACCACTCGCGCCCTGCCCGCCGATACCGTACTGGCGCACTTTGACCAACACGCACAACTGCACCCGGATGCCCCCAAAGCACAATACGCCTGCAAAGACGCCGACGACCAGAAATTCATCGACCTGGCCGTTGCCCACAGCGTCGCCCTGCACAGCAAAGACGCCCAAGTGCTGTGCATGAAAAAGCGCCTGGAGCGCTGCGGCGTGGCGCTGAACCCAGTCACTACCCCCGCCTGACCACAGGAACACCCCATGAACACGACTGCTGGCTTGGAAGCCGAAGACTTTGACACCCTGGACAACATCCTGGACGACCTGCGCGAGCGCTTTGAAGAAACGCCGCAGTGGGAATTTTGTGAAGGCTTCATGGCCGCGCTGGTGTGCTGCCGCCGCGCCATTCCCGGCAGCGAATGGCTGCCCATGCTGCTTGGCGTGGACGACGGCGACACCCCCGATCAAGAAAGCGGAAGCTTTGCGGACGACGCCCAGCGCCAGCAATTCATGGCCTTGTGGCAGCGCCGCTTTAACGAAATCAAACTGGCCCTGGACACCCCGGTGGAAGCGCTGGACGACGACAAGGCTTACGCACCCGAAGTGATGGACGTGCGCGGGGCCATCGCCTCGCTGCCCCCCGAGGAGCGCGAAGAAATCGAAGACAGCGAAATCCCCTCGTTTGCCCAAGTGTGGGCGCTGGGCTTCATGTTCGCAGTCGAAAACTGGCCCGAAGAATGGGCCACGCCCAAGGACAAGGAAGCCGCCAAGTGGCAGGACCTGTCGCTCGAAGCCATCGTGGCCCTGACCGAAGACGACGACGCGGTGCCCACCTTGTCAGCCCTGTCCGAAGACGGCCCACCCAGCGTGAGCGAAGAGCGTCTGAACGCCTATGGCGAAGCGCTGTGGGCGGTGTACGACCTGCGCGAAATTTGGCGCAACATCGGACCGCGTGTGGCGCAGGTCATCAAAGAAGCCACGCCCGGGCGCAACGATGTGTGCTCATGCGGCAGCGGGAAAAAGTACAAGAAGTGTTGCGGGGCTTGAGGCCGCCGCCGATCACCGCCCATCTCGCACGGGGTGCGCTCCTTCAAAGAGATCAGGCAACGCTGAACCACCTGCGTTGTCGGTTTTTGTAGGTCGGTGCTTTCAGGTCCGACATGGCGCGTGGTGCACCGACGCCGTTTGCAATGTCGCTTCGCGAATGGATGACCGTCGGACCGTAAAGGCCCGACCTGCGAAAATATCCTCCTCACACCATCCACTTAGCCAACGCGTCGCTGGTCTCTTGGGGCAATTCTTCGGGGATGAAGTGGCCTGAAGGCATGACCTGGCCGCTGACTTGCCCCGCGCATTGCGCCTGCCACAACTCAACAGGTTTGAACATGCGGTTGACTACGCCGCGATCGCCCCACAAGACCATCGTGTCACAGCTGATTTTTGCGCCTCGCTCGCGGCTTTCGCGGTCGTGTTGCAGGTCGATGCCTGCGCTAGCGCGATAGTCTTCGGCCGCGCTGTGGATGGCAGCGGACCAGCCCTTGTCGTTGAGCGCCGGGTTGCAAAAGGCGCGCTCGTACTCGGCCAAAGCTTCGGCTTCAATGTAGGCCAAACCCTGACTGCCCCAGCCGCCGAGCTTGGCGTGCAAATAGGCTTTCGGGTTGCCGCCGATCATGAACTCGGGCAGTGGCGCGGGTTGCGTCAGGTGGAACCAGTGGTAGTAGGCCTGCGCAAACGCAAAGTACGGATCAGCCACTGGGCCTGACACATCGGGTGTTTTGCCCCAAAGACCGCCGTACATGTCGAAGGTCGGCGCGATGTCGATGACGCACAACTTCTTAACGCGCCGGGCATGGTCCAGAGCCAAACGGTGCGCCACGCGCCCGCCCCGGTCGTGACCACACAAAAAGAAGTCGCCCACGCCCAAGGCATCGAGCAAGCCCACCACCTCTTGCGCCATGGCGCGTTTGCTGTAGTGCAGGTGCTGCGCGTCGCCCACAGCATGCGACGAATCACCGTAACCCCGCAGGTCGGGCATCACAAGCCGATAACGGCCGCGCAAGCTTTGCGCGACACGGTGCCACATGACATGGGTTTGCGGAAAGCCGTGCAGCAACACCAGCACCGGCAGGTGAGCTTGCGCCGCCCAATTGGCCGAGCGGCTGAAGCAAACGGGCAAGCCCGCTACGGTGAGCGTTTGCCGCTCAAAGCCCTCAAACCAGGCCATCAGTCCACCTTGGCGCCCGATGCTTTGACGACATCGGCCCACTTCTTGTGCTCGCGATCAATGTGCTCGGCAAATTGCGCGGGCGTGTTGCCGCTGGGGATCGCACCCAGCGTCGCCAAGCGCTCTTTCATGGCGGGGCTCGCCAACGATTTGGCAACCTCTTGCTGGATACGGCTGACCACATCGGCAGGCGTCCCGGCAGGGGCCAACAAACCAAACCAACTGCTGGCCTCAAACCCTTTGAGCCCGGCAGCCTCTTCCACCGTCGGCAGTTCGGGCATGGCCGCAGAGCGCTGGCTACTGGTCACGGCCAGGGCTTTGAGCTTGCCCCCTTTGATCAAAGGAATGGCAGAGGGCAGGTTGTCAAACATCACGTCCATGTTGCCGCCCGACAGATCCAGCAGCGCTGGGGCAGAACCCCGGTAAGGAATGTGCGCCATGAAAGTACCGGTCTGGGACTTGAACAACTCACCGGCCAAATGGATGGAGGTGCCATTGCCGCTGGAGGCCATGTTCAGCTTGCCCGGGTTGGCTTTGGCGTACTTGATGAAGTCGTTCACGGTGTTGATCTTGTTGGCCGCCGCTTTTTCGGCGTTGACCACCATGACGTTGGGCACGCCTGCAACCAAGGTGATGGGCGCGAAGTCTTTGAAGGGGTCATAGGGCAGCTTGGCGTACAGCGCGCGGTTGATGCCGTGTGTGCCCACGGTGCCCATGAGCAGGGTGTAGCCGTCACCGGCTGACTTGGCCACTTGTTCAGCCCCCAGATTGCCACCTGCACCGCCTTTGTTTTCGATGACGAAGGATTGGCCAAAGGCTTTGCTCAAGTCTGGGGCGATGGCACGGGCTAGGATGTCGGTGGTGCCGCCGGGCGCGAAGGGGACGACGATCTTGACGGGCTTGGTGGGCCAGGCGGTTTGCGCCCAGGCGGCAGACGTGGTCGACAAAAGAACAGCGGCAGCCAACCCTAAGACAGGGCGGCGGGTGAGTGAACGTGAAAGTTTGCGGGTGATTTGACTCATGCGTATCTCCTTGTTTTGATGAATCAAATGATGATGCCACGCAGGCCCGCAAACCCTGTCGCACAAGCGAAGAAAGAAGGCGTTTTTAAGGGTTTGTCCCGGTCAAAAGGGCCTGCAAGACGGGCTTTTGCACCTTGCCCAAAGCGCTTTTGGGCAAGGTGCCCATGAACACCACGCGGCGCGGCAACTTGAAGCGGGCAATGCGCGACTGCAGGTGCGCCAGCACGGCTTCGACGCTCAATGCTTGACCTGTGGCGTCGGGGCTGCGCACCAGCACCACCACCGGCACTTCGCCCCAGCGGGCATCGGCCACACCGACCACCGCGCTTTCAGCCACGCCGGACAAGGTGACCAGCTGGTTTTCGATTTCGGCCGGGTAAATGTTTTCACCGCCCGAGATGATCATGTCTTTGCTGCGGCCCACGATGGTGATGCAGCCGTCTTCGGCGCGCTGCCCCAAGTCGCCGGAATGGAACCAGCCGTCTTGCAGGCCCGCGTTGAGTTCACCGTCGGAACGCCAGTAGCCTTGCATCAGGTTGGCGGCGCGGATGCAGACTTCGCCCGTTTCACCGGGACCGACCTCCTTCCCTTGGCCGTCGATGAGTTTGACCTGCGCTTGCGGGTGCGGCCAACCCGATGCGCCCACGCGGGCCATGGCCTCGGGCAGACGCAGCACGATGGACACAGGGCCGGTTTCGGTGGTGCCATAGACCTGGCCGACTGGCACGCCACGTTCGTGCAGCGTTTCGAGGTAAGCCACAGGCACGGTGGACGAGCCGGTCATGATGCCGCGCAGACAGGCCAGCGACGTACCCGCCCAACGCGGGTGTTCAAACAGGGCGCGCATGGTGGCGGGCACCAGCAGCGACAGCGAGGGCCGGCTGGTGGTCATCTCGTCCAGCCACGCGTTCGGATCAAAGCGCGGGTGCAGCACCACCTGAACCCCGGCCAACAGCGCGGGCAAGGTCTGAATGCACAGGCCACCCACATGGAACATGGGCAGCGTGGACAGCACCTTGTCGCCTTCTACAAAGTCGTGCGCCCATGCGCTGGCACGGGCATTGGCCAGCAGCGCCGCTTGCGTGTGCACCGCACCCTTGGGCACACCCGTGGTGCCCGAGGTGTAGACCAGCAGCAGCGGCATGTCACTGTGAACGTCAGGCAATGGCAGGTCGCGTGGCGAGGCAGTGGCGATTAACGTGTCGTGGTGGGTGTGTTGCAGACGCATGGCGTGCAGCGCCTGCGCCGTGTCGGCATGGTGGCTGTCGTGCACCAGCAGACGCGGCTGCGCGTCCAGCATGACCTGCTGCAACTCGGGCACTGCCAATCGGAAATTCAGCGGCAAAAACACCGCACCCAAACGTGCACAAGCCACCAGCGTGACCAGCTGCAGCTCGTGGTTAAAGCCCAGCCAGGCCACGCGGTCACCGGGTTGTACGCCCCAGTTGGATTGCAGGTGCGCGGTGACGCGTGCCACGCGACGCCAAAACTTGGCGAAGTCGTATTCAAAGCTCTGATCAGGCTTGCGCTCGTCGCCCCTGAAGGTCATGGCGGGCTGCGTGCCGCGCTCGTGCGCGAGCTGCGCAAAGCGCGCCGCGATCTGGCTGGTTTCTTCTGCCCCCATCACTCGTCTTTTTCGCCGGGTTCGTACAGGGCTTCGCGGCCAATGCGGTCCATGCACAGCTCGGCGGTCCAGGGCAGCATGAGCGAGCCGCAGCGCGCATCGCGGTACAGGCGCTCGAGCGACAGGCTTTTGAGCATGGACTGGCCACCACAGGTGCGGATGGCCAAACGGGCGATGTCTTGTGCGTTTTCCATGATGGTGTATTGCGCGGCGTAGGCCCGCAGACGGGTGGACTTGGCCGGGTCGACCTTGGCGTCTTCAATCGCGCGCAAGAACAGGTTGCGGGTTTGCTCGAGCTTGATGAACATCTCGGCCAAGGCGATCTGCTTGGTCGCGAACTGGCGGCGCTTGACGGGGCCGGTACCCGGAATCTCGCCACGCAGATAAGCCACAGTGAAGTCGTACGCTGCTTGCGCGATGCCCATGTAGGTGGGCGAGAGCGTCATGAACATGTGCGGCCAGCGGCTGGCCGCCTGAAAGTACAGGCCCTGCGGCATGAGCGCCGCGTCGTCGGGCACGAACACGTCTTTGAAAATCAGATTGCGTGACACGGTGGCGCGCATGCCCAGCGGGTCCCAATCGCCTTCGATGGTCAAACCCGGCGAGGTGCGCGGGATGGCCAAGTACAAGGTGTCGCGACGCGACAGGTCAGCGCCTTCTTTCTTCTCGGTGCACAACACGCCAAAGTAATCGGCAGCATCTGACAGGGATGCGAAGATCTTTTTGCCGTTGATCTTCCAGCCGCCATCGACCTTGACCGCAAGGGTGCCAAAGGGTTGTGCCCCTGATGCCGCAGCACCGCCTTCCGAAAAAGGCTGCGCGTAAATCGCGCCGTCTTTCACCACGCGGGCAAAGTGCGTGGCCTGGTGCTGGCGGTGGGTGGCGCGTTGCTCGGGCGTCATCTCCAGGTCTTCCGACAGCAAGCCGCTCCAGAGCGTGGTGCAGACATGCATGTTGAAAGTGAGCGCCGTGGCACCGCAGTAGCGCCCGATTTCGGCCGACACCATGGCATAGGTGGCGTAGTCGGCACCTTGGCCGCCGTGTGCCTCGGGCACGCACAGCGCCAGCAAGCCGGAGTCGCGCATGTCGTCGTAGTTGGCAAACGGGAACTGCGCGTCGCGGTCGAGTTGCGCGGCGCGGGGCGCGAACTTCTCGCGGCCCAGTTGCCGGGCCAGCGCCATCAGCTTTTGCTGTTTTTCGGTCAGGGGGTAATCGTCGCCACAAATCGGCATGGTGTTCGGCATGACGGGTTGCTGGGAGTTGGCTTGCACGTCGCTCATGGTTGCAGGTCCTTCAAAAATTTTTCAAGTTCGGCGTTGAAAGCCTCGGCCTGTTCGTACTGCAGCAAATGGCCCGCGCCCGCCAGACAGGCGTAGCGCGCACCAGGGATCTTTTGCGCCATAAGTGCCATCACGGTGGGCGGCGCAGTGCGGTCGTACTCTGCGGCCAGGCACAGCACCGGCACGGTGATGGTGGGCAAGGCGGCGCGTTGCTCGAACTGCACCAGCGCATGCAAGGCGGCGCGGTAGGTGTCGGGCGGGACGGCAGACATGCTTTGGTGCGCCAGCACCAGCGCAGGCTTCATGGCAGGGTCAGTGCTGCCGGGAGCGACCATCGACGGAATCAAACGGTCGGCGATGTCGCCCATGGTTTTTCCTGCTTCCAGCGGGGCCAGGCGCTGTGCCAAAAACTGCTTTTGAAAATCCCCGTCGGTGTGGCCAAAAGCCGGGCTGCTGGCGGCCAGCAGCATGGCGCGTATCCGCTCGGGCGCTTGCGTCCAGGCCTGAAGCGCGACCATCGCGCCCATGCTGTGGCCCACCAACACCGCTTGGTGAATGTGCTCAGCGTCCAGCATTTGCCAGAGGGCTTGCACCAAATGCGCGAAGTCATAGGGGGTGACCCTGGCGCTGTCACCGTAGCCGGGCATGTCCCAGGCCAGGCTGCGCCAACCCATTTGGGCCACATGCGCTTGCTGCGGCGCCCATCCGTGTCGGCCACCGCCCACGCCATGCAAAAACACCACGGCAGGCTGTGTGGGCAAGCCCACGTCGGTGAATGCAGGCTCGCTCATGCCAGCGCCGCGCTCACGACCTGACCGGCATCGACCACCACGGTGTCGTCCAGCCGAATGGTGCAGCCGCGCAGGGGCAAGTCGAAATGCCCCAGCGTGTGGCGGCCTGCCACCTCGTTGGCCCCGGTCGAATACAAAAAGTTCCCCGCAAAGGCCCGCAGCTCGGTGCCGTTGCAGTCGCGCTTGTCGTAGAAAGCCATCGCGTCCCAGCGTGCGGCCGGGTTCAGGCCAAAGCCCACATGCGAGACGGCGTAGCAAGCGCGGTGACCCTCAAAGTCTTCCCACGCCTTGTAATAGCCGCGCATCATGTCCACATCCACGCCCTGCCCGTCGATGGCGACCACGCTGTCGTTTTCGATGGTCAAGCGGATCGTGTCGCGCAGGTATTGCTTGAAGGTCAGGTTCACATCACCGGGGGCCATGACCAGCGTGCCGTTGACGCTGCCCGCAACCGGGAACGCCAGCGCCAAGCCCGCAGGCCAGTGGGACACCATGCCGGGCTTAGGGCAAAAGCCCCACACACCGCCGACCACGGCTTGTTTGTCGCCATGTTTCAGGTGCACGCGCAGGTCGGTGCCTGCCGCAGACGTCACATGCATCTGCTGCGCAGCGCGGAGCTTTTTCATGGCCGAGCGCACCACGCCTTCGAGCGCCGGATCGGGCACGGTGCGTTCCAAAATTTCGGGGTGCTCGTTGGACACCATGAGCAGGCGCGGCATGTGCCCGTCCACGCCCTTCATGATGGTGGGCAGCTCGGGGGCGTGCAGCAGGCCCTCGACGGTGCAGTCCACCACCATGTCGGCGCGGGCCAGCGCGGCCACCACCGGGCCCAGCTGACCAATGGCGTCGCTGGCGCCGGTGGAGCGCACCGGCGCGGGTGCGGTCAGCGGGGGCGTGGTCAAAGTGACCTCGAACACACGGGCCCCCATGGCCTCCAGCGCCAGGCGGGCCAAGTCCACGTTCACCCGGCGTGATTGGGTTTCGGCCAAAATCGCGACCACTTCGCCTGGCTGCACCTTGCACAGCGTGAAGGTGCGGTTAAACGCCGCGAGCCACTTGTTTTCGATTCGTTCCACCAGCATGCTTGTCTCCTTAGCCTGCAGCGCTGAACGGCTCACCTGCAGGCATGAGTGATCAGTTTATATGAAAATTCATGCAATTCAACTATGATCAACCCATGCACCCAACCCTTCCATCCCACATCCAAGCGCTGAGCCCAGACTTTGAAACGCCGCATTTCAAGCAAGCCCTGTCGCGCTTTGCCACGGGAGTGACCGTCATCACCACCTTCTCAAAGGGTGCACACAAGGGCGATTCAGCCAGCCACAACTTTGTGGGCATCACCGCCAGTTCATTCAACTCGGTGTCGCTCACGCCGCCGTTGGTGCTGTGGAGCCTGGGGCAAGGCGCCAGCAGCGCACCACTGTTCCATGCGGGCACGCATTACGTGGTGAACGTGCTGGCCGCGGATCAGCTGGATGTGTGCAACCGTTTTGCCTTCGGCAAGGGCGACCGCTTTGCCGATACCGCTTTCACGCTGGGCGAGTCGGGCTTGCCCATTTTGGATGGGGCACTGGCCTGGTTCGAATGCCACAACCGCAGCCGACACGAAGAAGGCGACCATGTGATTTTTGTGGGCGAGGTGGAGCGCTGCGGTTTCAGCGATGGCACGGCACCGCTGGTCTACCAAGGCGGGCAGTTCAGTTCAACGGCATCTCTGCACAAACCGCTGCCATGACCCCCGAGCCTGGCTTTGTCGACGACTACCTCGCCTACCTGCTGGCGCGCGCCAGCCATTTGATTTCGAGCGAATTCCACGCCGTGGTGGAAGCCAGCGGCCTGAGTCTTTTGGAATGGCGCGTCATGGCCAGCTTGTCGGGCAAAGACAGCTTGAGCATCAATGAACTCGCCAGCATCGTGCTGGCCAAACAACCCACCGTGACCAAACTGGTGGGTCGCATGCAAGACGCCGGGTGGGTCAAGCGTTGCGACGCCGCACACGACAAACGGCAAAGCCTGGTCAGCCTCACGGCCACAGGTCGGCGCAAAGTACAGCCCCTGCTGAAGCAAGCCAAAGCGCACGAGGCGCAGGTGGTGTCTGCTTTGGGTTCGGACCCGGCGCATCAACTCAAACTGATGTTGGAGAGCTTGATTGCGGCGCATAGCAGTGCTGGCGAAAATGTGGTTTGAATCGTAAAAGGGTACACACATGACCAATGCATTCATGAGCATCCAACAAGGCCTGACGGAAGCCATTGCGCATGCCAAGACCAAAGACACAAAAACCACTAGCGTCAAGCTGTACCAGCCTCATGCCGTCAATGTGCTGGACCTGCGACAGCGACTGAGCCTGACACAAGAACAGTTTGCTGCTCACTTTGGTTTTTCAGTCGCCACACTGCGGCATTGGGAGCGTGGCGACCGCTCCCCCAGCGGTGCATCGCTGGTATTGCTCAACGTGATTGATCGCAATCCAACAGCGGTGTTGCAAGCGTTGCAATGAAAATCCGCCCCATTCTTCAGCAAATCGACGGTGCAAAACCAAGCACCTTCCCGCCCCAAGTTGGCGGGCCGTATTCAAGACTTTTCAGCTTTAGGTTTAATGAACCATCGATTAACGATCTCTGTGGTGAGTGATTAGGGTTAAGACTCAAAGGCTGTTTTGCATCGAAAGCGGACAGTCAGAAATCAGGCTGCTAAGGGCACCGTGGAACACGGGGAGTGTTCCTGTAGGATTGATTGAACACAACACCCAGTAAGGATGTCCACAGTGCTATCTGGCTTGAACCACCTAACCCTTGCAGTGCAGTCGTTAGAACTGAGCATTCCTTTTTACCGAGAGTTGCTAGGGTTTCGCCTAAGAGCAACATGGAACAAAGGGGCATACCTTGAGCTTGGCGACTTATGGCTGTGCCTGTCGCTAGACGACAAAAGACTGACGGAACCTTCGGCTGACTACACCCATTACGCTTTCTCCGCCTCAGCTGAGAAGTTCGCTACCTTCGTTGCCAAGCTTATCCAAGCAGGCGTTGTCGAATGGAAGAGCAACAGCAGCGAAGGAGATTCCTTTTACTTTCTCGACCCTGATGGTCACAAGCTTGAAATACACGTTGGTAGTTTGGCATCTCGCTTAAAGCAATGCCGCGAGCATCCATATGCAGGAATGGAATTTCTCGACTGACAGTATTGGGCCAGTTTGATGATTCCAGCCACTTTAGTTCAACGTCTGTTACAACCTAAATGCCGATTAATCTAGGCTTTCTGCAGCTTCTCACCATGGCTTTTTTTGTTCACTCCGGCACCACCGCCGTGACTTCGATCTCAACTAGCGCCCGGTCTTCCACCAGATCGGCCACTTGCACCAGCGTCATAGCGGGGTAGTTTTTGCCGATGACTTCCTGGTAGACCTTGCCCAGCTCTCTGCCGCGTGCCAGGTATTCCTTCTTGTCTTTGACGTACCAGGTCATGCGGGCCATGTGCTGTGGGCCTGCGCCTGCGCACGCAAGTGTGTCGACGATGTTTTGCAGGGCCTGGCGGCACTGGGCCACAAAGTCGTCGGTCTCGAATTGGGACTGGCCGTTCCAGCCGATCATGCCCGCGATGAACACCATGCGGCCACGCGCTTCGATGCCGTTGGCATAGCCTTTGGCGGGTGCCCAGCCTTCGGGTTGCAAGACGTTGAACATGTTGATTCCTTTATGGATTTTGGTGTGGATGGAGAACAACTGGCCATCTAATATGGATTGCCGCGCTTCGCTCGCAATGACGGATTGGGTGACAGGTTGCCGCGCTTGGCTCGCCATGCTCTCTGAAATCCTCAGGCCATGACGTTCACACAGGTCTGCCATGACGGTCAGCGTATTTGACGCAGCTTGAAGCGCTGCAGTTTGCCGGTTTCGGTGCGCGGCAGCACGTCCATGAACACCACTTTGCGCGGGTACTTGAACGGGGCGATGGTTTTTTTGACGTGCTCTTGCAAGGCTTTTTCCATGGCCGCATCGCCTGTGTGGCCGGGCTTGAGCACAACATAGGCCTGCACGATGTGGCCACGTTCTTCGTCGGGCATGCCGACCACGCCGCACTCGGCCACGGCCGGGTGTTGCAGCAAAGCGCCTTCGACCTCGGGGCCGGCGATGTTGTAGCCGGCCGAGATGATCATGTCGTCGTTGCGGGCCTGGTAGCTGAAGTAGCCGTCGGCGTCCATGACAAAGGTGTCGCCGGGCAGGTTCCAGCCGTTTTTCACATAGTCCTGTTGGCGCGGGTCGGCCAGGTATTTGCAGCCCGTGGGGCCACGCACCGCCAAACGCCCCACCACACCGGGCGGCACGGGCTGCATGTCGTCGTCCACGATTTGCGCCACATAGCCGGGCACTACCTGGCCGATGCTGCCCGCACGCACCTGCTGGCCCGCGCTGGAGATGTAGATGTGGATCACCTCGGTGCCGCCAATGCCGTCGGTCATCTCGATGCCGGTGGCCTGCTTCCACAACTGGCGGGTGGCGTCGGGCAAGGCCTCGCCTGCTGACACCGGGTGCTTGAGGCTGCTCAGGTCGTACTGGCCCGCCATCGTCGCCATTTGGCGGTACAGGGTGGGCGCGGTGTAGCACTGCGTGGCGCGGTACTTGGCCACGGTCTGCAGCAAGGTCTCTGGCGTGTGCTTTTCGAGCAGCACGGTGCTGGCGCCATAGCGCAGCGGAAACGCCAGCAAACCGCCCAGACCAAAGGTGAAGGCAATCGGCGGCGTACCGCAGACCACGTCGTTTTCGGTCATGCGCAGGATGTGGCGCGGAAACAGGTCGCACATGGCCAGCACATCGCGGTGAAAGTGCATGGTGCCCTTGGGCTTGCCCGTGGTGCCACTGGTGAAGGCAATCAGACACACGTCGTCGCGGTTGGTGGCGTGTGGCGTGTAAGCATCGCTGTGCCGCTGCATGCGCTGCTCCAGGCCATCGGCAGCTTCGCTGCGGAACATCACACTCTGTTTCAGGCAAGGCACATGGCTGGCGTGGCCGGGTGTCATGCAGTGCTGCAGTTCATCGGCCAACAAGCTGTCGCACAGCGCGGCGCTGACCTGCGCTTTATCGATGATTTGCGCCAACTCGCCCGCACGCAGCAGCGGCATGGTCGGCACCGCCACCAAACCGGCCTTGAGCGCGCCGAGCAAGCAAGCGGCCATCATGGGGCTGTTGCCGCCGCGCAGCAAAATTCTGTTACCGGGCACGAGGCCCATGTCTTGCGTCAACACCTGCGCGATGCGCTTGCTTTTGTCTTGCAGCTGGGCATAGGTCCAGCTGAAGTCACCCCCGCCCGCATTGAAGTCGCTCACGCCGTGCAGCGCGATGCGGTCGCCACGGCCACCCTGCACATGCCGGTCCACCAGTTCCACCGCGCAGTTGATTTGGTCGGGGTAGTTGAGCTCAGGCAGGTCGGCCATGAACACGGGCAGCTGGTCTTTGGGCGGCAGCCGGTCACGCGAAAAGGTATCGGTGTGGCTGCTGGGCAGCAGTTCGTTCCAGTCCTTCATGTTCTTGTCTCCTTTTTTTGTTGCTTCTGTGCAGCGCTTGCCGCACCACGCTGTCGAGGGGCCCCGGGGGCGGGGGCCGATTTCTGCGTACCCCCGCAGCATGAGGCTCCCGCCCCCGGGGCTCTTCGGCAGCTCACCCGAGCAGACGCAACGAAGCATCAGCCTTTCAACAAATCCTTGCCAATGATCAGCTGCTGCACTTCGGTCGCGCCCTCGTAAATGCGCAGCGCCCGGATCTCGCGGTACAGCGACTCCACCATCACGCCTTTTTTGACGCCCATGCCGCCGTGCATCTGCACCGCCATGTCGATGATCTGTTGCGCGTTTTCGGTGGCGGTCATCTTGGCCATGGCGGCTTCGCGGGTGATGCGTGCGCCTTGGTCGCGCAGCCATGCGGCACGGTAGGTCAAGAGCGTGGCGGCATCCAGCATGGTGGCCATCTGCGCGATCTTGACCTGCGTGATTTGAAAGTCGCCCAAGCTTTGGCCAAACATCTTGCGAGAACGCGCCCAGGCGATGGACTCGTGCAGCGCACGCCGCCCAAAACCCAAAGCGGCAGCCGCCACCGACGTGCGGAACACGTCGAGCGTGGCCATGGCCACCTTGAAGCCTTGGCCTGCCTCGCCAATGCGCTGGCTGGCGGCTATCTTGCAGTGGTCAAACTTGAGCGTGGCCAGCGGGTGCGGCGCGATGACGTCGATGCGTTCATCAATCGTCAAGCCGGGCGTGTCGGCGTCCACGATGAAAGCGGTGATGCCACGCGCCCCGGGCGCTTCGCCCGTGCGGGCGAACACCACATAAAAGTCGGCAATGCCGCCGTTGCTGATCCAGGTCTTGCGGCCATTGAGCACATAGCCTTCTGCCGTGGCGGTGGCGCTGCACTGCATGGCGGCCACGTCAGAACCGGCCTCGGGCTCACTGAGCGCAAAGGCCGACAAGGCCTGGCCTGAAGCCACGCGGGGCAGATAGCATTGCTTTTGGTCAGGCGAGCCCATGAGGCTGATGGCCCCAGTGCCCAGACCCTGCATGGCAAAAGCAAAGTCCGACAAACCGTTGTGATAAGCCAGCGTCTCGCGCAGCAGGCACAGCTGACGCGTGTCGATGACGTCGGATGCTGCGCCATAGGCCGTGCCGGAGACTGCATGCTTGAGCCAACCGCCTGCGCCCAGAAGGCGCACCAGGCGGATGCATTCAGCGTCGACCGCGTCACGGCTTTCGTCATGGTTAGCGTGAGCCAGGTGCTCGTTGCACCAAGCGTCCAGCCTCACTTTGAAGTCGCGGTGGCTGTCGTCAAAGAAAGGCCAGTCGAGTTCGGCGGGGTGCTGTGTTGGCTGTTGTGATGGGTTGTTGGTCATGGCTCAGTCGCCTTCGAATATGGGCGTTTGCTTGGCCACAAAGGCGTGGTACGCACGGTGGAAGTCGTTGGTGGCCATGCAGATGGCCTGCGCTTGGGCTTCGGCCTCGATGGCTTCGTCCACGCCCATGTTCCATTCTTGTTGCAGCATTTTTTTGGTGATGCCGTTGGCAAAGGTGGGGCCCGCCACCAGCTGGGCGGCGATGGCCTGCGCATCGGCCAGCACGCTGTCGGCCTCGCACACCCGGTTGTAAAAACCCCAGCGCTCGGCTTCCAGCGCGCCCAAACCGCGCCCGGTGAACAGCAGTTCGCTCGCACGGCCCTGGCCGATGATGCGCGGCAACAAGGCGCACGCGCCCATGTCGCAACCGGCCAGGCCCACCTTGTTGAACAGGAAATAAGTTTTGCTGCGCTCGGTGCCGTAGCGCAGGTCAGACGCCATGGCCAAAATCGCCCCGGCCCCGGCGCACACGCCGTCAATGGCGGCAATGATGGGTTGCGGGCAGGCGCGCATGGCCTTGACCAAATCGCCCGTCATGCGGGTGAAGGCCAGCAGGCCCGGCATGTCGAGCTTTGTGAGCGGGCCGATGATTTCGTGCACATCGCCACCGGAGCAAAAGTTGCCCCCCGCCCCGGTGATGACCACCGCGTGGATGTCGGGTGCGTAGGGCAATGCGCGGAAGAAGTCGCGCAGTTCGGCATACGAGTCGAAGGACAGCGGGTTCTTGCGTTCGGGGCGGTTCAGGCTGACTGTGGCCACACCGTCTTTGACGGACAACAAGAAGTGCTCGGGCTGGTAACCCGCCATGGGCTGGTTGTGACGGGGCAGCTGGTGGGGCTGGCCGGGCAGGTAGCGTGGGCTCATTTGTTCTCCTAAGGTCTTGCCGGGTGGTGTGATGGATCTATTGGGCAGAGTTGGCTGGGTTGGCTTGGCCGGTTTTCAGTGTGGCCAGCAATTGGAACAATTGCTCTTGCTGTGGCGTTGCCAAGGGTGACAGCAAACCGACGACCCAGCTTTCGTGAGCGATGGCCATCGCTGAGAAAGCCTCACGACCTGCTGGCGTCAGGTGCACGGCATACGCACGTCGGTCCCCTGGCTGGGGTTGTCGCTGCACGAGCTGTTCCTTTTCCAACTGATCGACGATGCTGGTGACATTGCCACCGGTGACCATCATGCGTCGCGACAGCTCCCCCATCGACAGGCCTTTGGGCTCACGTTCGAGTTGGGCCATGAGGTCAAAGCGTGGCAGCGTGATGCCAAACTGCTCGCGCAGTCGATGCCGGATCGTGTCTTCGATGCGGGTGGTGGCCGAGAGTAAGCGCAACCACAGGCGCAACGAGGCATGGTGATCGGCGTGGGCTCGCACCTCCATGTCCGTGTCAGGTCTTGCACTCATCCCGCCAACTCCCCACCGTCAATGGCAATGGCCTGACCGTTGATCGCGTCGCTGCCCGCCGCACACAACCACAACACGCTTTGGGCGACTTCATTCGGCTGCACCAGGCGTTGCTGCGGGTTGCCTGCGGCCAGGGCCTGGCGCGCTTGCGCTTCGGTCTTGCCTGTTTTAGTCACGATGTTTAGTACGGCTTCATGCACGATGTCGGTCTCGGTGTAGCCTGGGCAAATGGCGTTCACGGTCACGCCCTTGCGCGCCAACTCCAGCGCCAGGGCCTTGGTGAGGCCCACCACGCCGTGCTTGGCCGCCACATAGGCGCTCACATAGGCGTAGCCTTTGAGGCCCGCGGTGCTGGCGATGTTGACGATGCGCCCGGGTGTCCCCAATTGGGCGGCTTCGAGCATGCCCGGCAACACCGCCTGGATGCAGTGGTAAGCGCCCGTAAGGTTGACATTCAGCATCTGCTGCCACATCGCAGCATCGGTCTTGGCAAAGGGCTGGCTGCTCGCCTGGCCTGCGTTGTTGACCAGGATGTTCACAGGGCCAAAGCGAGCGTGGGCTAGTTGAACTGCGGCTTGCACGGCGTGTGCATCGGCCACATCCATGGGCGCAATCAACACGGTCACATCGGGCACTTGTTCGCGCAGCGCTTCGACCTGGGCTTGCAAGGTGCCCTGCGAGCGACCGCAGAGCGTGAGTCGGCAGCCCGCCTGGGCCAACTGCAGCGCGATGGCTGCGCCGATGCCTGCGCCTGCACCGGTGATGAGGGCGTGACGGTCATCCAGTTTTTGGGCCACCTCAGTCCCCTTTGGTCGCTGTCTGAAGGGCGCGCTCGCGGGCAAAGCCCGCTTCGAGCTGGGGCTTGCCCGACTCGTAGGCGCGGGGCCAGGCGATGTCTTTGTAACCAATGCGCGCCGCTTCGGTCAAAGTCCATGCCGGGTTGGCCAAGTGCGGACGGGCCACGGCGCAAAGGTCGGCGCGGCCTGCGGCCAGGATGCTGTTGACATGGTCGGCTTCAGAGATCGCGCCGACTGCCATGGTGGCGATTCCAGCTTCTTGTCGGATTCGGTCGGCGAAGGGGGTTTGGTACATACGCCCGTAGGTGGGCCTTTGCTGGGCACTCACTTGGCCGGAAGAGCAGTCGATCATGTCGACGCCTGCAGCCTTGAAGGCGCGCGCGATCTCGACTGCATCGGCGGGCGTGATGCCGCCCTCGACCCAGTCGTGCGCCGAGATGCGCACCGACATGGGCAAGTGTGCAGGCCAAGCGGCGCGCACGGCGGTGAACACCTCCAGTGGATAACGCAGACGGTTTTCAAGCGTTCCGCCGTAATCGTCGGTGCGCTTGTTGGTAAGCGGGCTGATGAAGCTCGACAACAAATAACCGTGTGCGCAGTGCAGTTCGAGCCAGTCAAAACCGGCTTGGTTTGCACGCTGGGTGCTGCCCACGAACTCGGCAGTAACGCGGTCCATGTCTGCACGGTTCATGGCGCGGGGGACGTCGCCGTCAGGCAAATAGGCTTGGGCGGACGCCGCCAGCAAAGGCCAGCTCCCTTCGGGGTCATCGGCAGGCACAGGCTGGTCCATGCCTCGGCCTTGCCATGGACGGCAGCTCGAACCCTTGGGGCCGGCGTGGCCGATTTGCAGACCAATTTTGGCGTCTGATTTGGTATGCACCCAGTGGGTGATGCGTTTGAAATCTTCTGTCTGTGCATCGTTCCACAGGCCTGGACAGCCGTGGGTGATGCGGCCATCGGCGCTGGGCGCGGTCATCTCGACCATGACCAAGCCCGCGCCGCCCATGGCGCGTGCGCCCAGGTGAACCAGGTGATCATCTCCCGCTCGGCCGTCCACTGCCATGTATTGGGCCATGGGCGAAACCACGACTCTGTTTTTAAGCGTGACCGAACGCTGGGTATAGGGCGTGAACATCGGCGGCCTGATGCCTGGCGTGGCGGTGCGCCCCGCAAACCAGGCCTCGTAGCCCTCCAGCCATTCTTTGTCACGCAGGCGCAAATTCTCGTGGCTGATGCGTTGGCTGCGGGTCAACATCGAGTACATGAACTGTTCGGGTTCGAGCTGGTCACAATAACGCTCGCCACAGACCTCAAACCACTCCATGGCATTCCATGCGGCGTTTTGCAGGCGAATCACATCGATCTCGCGCACGGCTTGGTAGTGCTGCAGCACCTCGGGGATACGGTCGGGTGTGTCGCCCAAGGCTTTGAACTGTCGCACCAACTCGATGGCATCTTCGAGCGCAAGTTTGGTGCCCGAGCCGATGGCAAAGTGTGCGGTGTGCACAGCATCGCCCATCAGAACCACATGGCTGTTGCCGTTGAACGTGGACCAGTTGGTGCACTTGACGCGCTGGAAGTTCAGCCAAGCTGAGCCGCGCAGGTGACGGGCGTTGGTCATCAACCTTTCGCCCTGCAAGTTCTTGGCAAAGAGCTTTTCGCAGAAAGCGATCGACGCTTCTTGGTCTGCTTTGTCCAGGCCGTGCGCCAGCCAGACGTGCTCGGGGCACTCAACGATGAAGGTCGATGTTTGATTGTCAAATTTGTAGACGTGCGCTTGGAACCAGCCGTGCACAGTCTTCTCGAATAAAAAGGTGAAAGCGTCGTATTGGCGATTGGTACCCAACCAAATGAAACGGTTGGGACGGGTCACGATATCGGGCTTGAAAATCTCGGGTAACCTGCTGCGAACCCGAGAGTTGACGCCGTCACTGGCGATGATCAGGTCTGCATCAGGGAAGTCCAGGTCCGACTCCACATCCTGCTCAAACTGGAGCTTGACGCCCAATTCCTCACAACGTTCTTGCAGGATGTTGAGCAGTTTCTTGCGGCCGATGCCCACAAAGCCGTGGCCTCCCGAGCGAATCACGCGGTCCTTGAAATGCAGCTCGATGTCGTCCCAATGGTTGAAAGCTTGCTGCACCTCATTGGCGGTCTCGATGTCCCACTGACGCATGTTTTCCAGCGTCTGATCTGAAAACACCACGCCCCAGCCAAAGGTGTCGTAGGGTTTGTTGCGCTCGACCACTGTGATGTCATGGTGAGCGCCGAGTTTTTTCATCAGCAACGCAAAATAAAGCCCCGATGGCCCGCCGCCAATTGATACGATTTTCATGTCCACTCACTTTGCTTGAAGAGCACAGGACTTAAATTTAGACCCATACATTTGAAGTCTCAAGTATTTAAGCAAAATGACATCAAGTCAATCGGGTAATCACCCTCGCAAGAAAAAATGTTTTTTAATTACGCCGATGCAAAGGCTGGCGAACAAAGCAAAACGCCCCACCAGTCGGTGGGGCGTTTCGGGCTTTTAGAAGCCTGACGATGTCCTACTTTCACACGGGAATCCGCACTATCATCGGCGCTGAAGCGTTTCACTGTCCTGTTCGGGATGGGAAGGAGTGGGACCACTTCGCTATGGTCATCAGGCATAACTTTTTGTTTACACACAAAAAATGTGCAAACGAATCTATAGAGCGAATCAGCTTATTTTGAATGCGCCTTGGCATAAACACCTTGACACTTTGTATCAAAGTTATAGGGTCAAGCCGCACGAGCAATTAGTATCAGTTAGCTTAACGCATTACTGCGCTTCCACACCTGACCTATCAACGTCCTGGTCTTGAACGACTCTTTAGGGGGCTCAAGGCCCCGGCAGATCTCATCTTGAAACG
>NZ_CAMDLM010000010.1 GCF_945901735.1 Limnohabitans sp. Rim8 | reverse complement strand
ATGATGGGCGCATTGGGCGTGATCGCTGGGCTGTGGGCTGAAAAGTTCGACCAGATGGCCGCTTTCCAGAACTTCATCATCATGCCCATGACGTTTTTGTCGGGGGTTTTTTATTCCATTCACTCCCTGCCGCCGTTTTGGCAAAAGCTCAGCCACCTGAACCCGTTTTTCTACATGATCGATGGCTTTCGCTACGGCTTCTTCGGCCAAAGCGATGTGTCCCCCTGGCTCAGTCTGGCGGTGGTGGGTACGGCCCTGGCTGCCATCAGTGCCTTGACCCTTCACCTTTTGCGCATCGGCTACAAAATCCGAAGCTGACCCCCCATGAACGCTGATCAACTTCAAGCCATCATTGCCGCAGGTCTTGACTGCACCCACTTGACTGTGGAGGGCGACGGCCGCCACTGGAGCGCCGTGGTGGTGTCCGAAGCCTTTGCCGGCATGCGTCCCATTGCGCGGCACCAGCGGGTGTACGCCACGCTGGGACAGAAAATGCACACCGACGAGGTGCACGCCTTGTCGATGAAAACATTCACGCCCGCCGAATGGGCTGCGCAAACCAAATGAAACGAAGGCCTTCGGGCCGCAACGCACCGACCTGACCCATGGACAAACTGATCATTCGCGGCGGCAAGCGCCTGCAAGGCACGCTCGATGTGGCGGGAGCCAAAAATGCCGCTCTGCCCGAGTTGTGCGCCGCTTTGCTGTGCGCCGAACCCGTCACACTGACCAATGTGCCGCGCCTGCAAGACGTCTCGACCATGCTCAAGCTGATCCGCAACATGGGCGTGTCGGCCGAGCATCACGACGACGGCCGCGTCAAGCTGGACGCCGGAGCTTTGAACAACCCTGAAGCGCCATACGAGTTGGTGAAAACCATGCGCGCCTCGGTGCTGGCATTGGGCCCCTTGTTGGCCCGCTTTGGCCACGCCAAGGTGTCTCTGCCTGGCGGCTGCGCCATCGGTTCGCGCCCAGTGGACCAGCACATCAAAGGCCTTCAGGCCATGGGTGCCCTCATCACGGTTGAACACGGTTACATGCTGGCCAGCTTGCCTGCTGGCCGCACGCGTCTGAAGGGCGCGCGCATCACGACCGACATGGTCACGGTGACGGGCACTGAGAATTTCATGATGGCCGCGGCCCTGGCTGAAGGCGAGACGGTGCTGGAAAACGCTGCGCAAGAGCCAGAAATTCCTGATTTGGCCGAGATGCTGATCAAGATGGGTGCCCAGATCGAAGGCCACGGCACACGCCGGATCCGCATTCAGGGTGTGCAGCGTTTGCACGGGGCTCAGCACCAAGTGGTGGCCGACCGCATCGAGACGGGCACTTTTCTTTGCGCGGTTGCGGCCACGGGCGGTGACGTGGTGCTGCGCCACGGCCGTGCCGACCACTTGGAAGTGATCATCGAAAAACTGCGCGAGGCTGGTGCCACCATCGAAGCCGGTGAGGGCTTTATCCGTGTCAAATCTGAAGGCCGCTTGAAAGCCCAGAGCTTTCGCACCACCGAATACCCGGGCTTTCCGACCGACATGCAGGCTCAGTTCATGGCGCTCAACTGCATCTCGCAAGGCGCGAGTAAGGTGACCGAAACGATTTTTGAAAATCGTTTCATGCACGTCAACGAGTTGGTGCGCCTGGGTGCGCACATCCAGATCGATGGCAAAGTCGCGGTGATTGAGGGCGTGCCCAAGTTGTCGGGCGCGACCGTGATGGCCACCGACTTGCGTGCTTCGGCCAGCTTGGTGATCGCCGGCTTGGTGGCTGAGGGTGAAACCACCGTCGAGCGCATCTACCATCTGGACCGCGGTTATGACCGCATGGAAACCAAATTGCGCGCCTTGGGCGCTGACATCGAAAGGGTGAAATGATCACGCTGGCCTTGTCCAAAGGACGCATCTTTGATGAAACCCTGCCGCTGCTCAAAGCCGCTGGCATCGAGGTGCTGGAAGACCCCGAAAAATCCCGCAAGCTGATCTTGCCCACCAACCAGCCCAACGTGCGCGTGGTGCTGGTGCGCGCCAGCGACGTGCCCACCTATGTGGAATACGGCGGTGCCGATTTGGGTGTGACGGGTTTGGACACCTTGATCGAGCACGGCGGCCAAGGCCTGTACCAGCCGCTGGACCTGAACATCGCCAAATGCCGCATGAGTGTGGCTGTGCGCGCCGATGATGACTATGCCGCGCTGGTGCGCACCGGGGCACGCCTGAAGGTGGCCACCAAATACACAGCCATAGCTCGCGACTTTTTTGCCACCAAGGGCGTGCACGTGGACCTGATCAAGCTTTACGGCAGCATGGAGCTGGCGCCGCTCACCGGCTTGGCCGACGCCATTGTCGACTTGGTGTCCACTGGCAACACGCTCAAGGCCAACCACCTGGTCGAGGTCGAACGCATCATGGACATCAGCGCACGCTTGGTGGTCAACCAGGCTGCGCTCAAACTCAAGCAAGCGCCGATCCGCGCCATCATCGACGCCTTTGCGGGTGCGGTGAAGAAAGACTGAACGCCATGGACACGTTGGGCTTGCAGGCCAAACCCTTGCAATTGAACACGCTTGACGCCGGTTTTGAAGCGGCCTTTGCCGCCCGACTGCATTGGTCTGCCGACACCGACGCCGCCATCGAGCAGCGCGTGGTCGACATCCTGGCCGATGTGCAGCAGCGTGGCGACGCGGCGGTACTGGAGTACACCCAACGCTTTGACGGCCTGCAAGCGGCTGACGTGCGCGCCTTGGAGATCACCCAGGCTGAACTCAAAGCGGCACTCGACGGTCTGCCCGCCGCACAACGCGAAGCCCTGCAAGCTGCCGCCACCCGTGTGCGCAGATACCATGAAGCGCAAAAGAAAGCGTCGGGTGAAAGCTGGTCATACCGCGACGAAGATGGCACCTTGCTGGGCCAAAAAGTCACACCACTCGACCGCGTGGGCATTTATGTGCCCGGTGGCAAGGCCGCTTACCCATCTTCTGTTTTGATGAACGCGATTCCCGCCCATGTGGCGGGCGTGCAAGACATCATCATGGTCGTGCCCACGCCCGTGCGCGGCAGCGTGGCCACTGGGGGCTCTGGAGAAGCGGCCGCTTCCAGCCGGGGTGAACGCAATGAACTCGTGTTGGCTGCCGCTTATGTGGCGGGTGTCACGCGGGCCTTCACGGTGGGCGGTGCGCAAGCGGTGGGGGCTTTGGCCTACGGCACCGCCACCATTCCCAAAGTGGACAAAATCACCGGCCCCGGCAACGCCTATGTGGCCAGCGCCAAAAAGCGCGTGTTCGGCACCGTGGGCATCGACATGATCGCGGGCCCCAGCGAAATTTTGGTCTTGGCCGACGGCACCACACCCGCCGAATGGGTGGCGATGGATTTGTTCAGCCAGGCCGAGCACGACGAATTGGCGCAAAGCATTTTGCTGTGCCCCGATGCCGGTTACATCGTCCAAGTGCAGGCCGCCATCGACCGCTTGCTGCCCGAGATGCCACGCCGCAAAATCATAGCCAAATCGCTCAACGACCGGGGTGCCTTGATCCTGACGCGCAACATGGCAGAAGCTTGCGCCATCAGCAACCGCATCGCGCCCGAGCACCTGGAGGTGTCAAGCAGTGAGCCGCATCGCTGGGAGCCACTGCTGCGCCACGCGGGGGCCATCTTTTTGGGCGCGTTCACCAGCGAATCGCTGGGCGACTATTGCGCAGGCCCCAACCACGTCTTGCCCACCAGCGGCACGGCACGTTTTTCGTCGCCTTTGGGCGTATACGACTTCCAAAAACGCAGCAGCCTGATCGAGGTGAGCGAAGCCGGTGCCCAGCCGCTGGGCCGCATTGCTGCCGAGTTGGCCTATGGCGAAGGCCTGCAAGCCCACGCCCGGGCCGCCGAACTCCGTTTGAACCCTGTGCCCCCGATGCGAGACCCGAAATGAGCAACATCAGCCCCCTATTGATGCAACGCATTCGCCAAGACGTGCAATCCATGCACGCCTACGCCATCCAGGAATCGGCGGGCATGGTCAAGCTCGACGCGATGGAGAACCCGCACAGGTTGCCTGCTGATTTGCAAAAGGCTTTGGGCGAGCGACTGGGCGCGTTGGCGCTGAACCGCTACCCCGGCGAGCGTGTGAACGATCTGCGCCATGCGCTGGCCAGCTATGCGGGCATGCCCGAAGGCTTCGACATCATGCTGGGCAACGGCTCAGACGAGTTGATCTCTTTGCTGGCCATGGCCTGCGACGTGCCCGGGGCCAGCATCCTGTCCCCGTTGCCTGGCTTTGTGATGTATGCCATGAGCGCCCAGCTGCAAGGCCTGGCCTTCCACGGTGTGCCGCTCACGGCCGATTTTGAGCTCGACGAAGCCGCCATGCTGGCCGCCATTGACCAGCACAAGCCGTCCATCGTGTACCTGGCGTATCCCAACAACCCCACGGGCAACTTGTGGAGCGACGACACGATCGAGAAGATCGTGCTGGCCCAAGGTGCGCAAGGCGGCTTGGTGGTCATGGACGAGGCCTACCAGCCCTTTGCCAGCCGCAGCTACGCAGGCCGCATCACACGCCACTCGCATGTCTTGCTCATGCGCACGCTCAGCAAGTTTGGCCTGGCCGGTGTGCGTCTGGGCTACATGGTGGGCCCCAAGGCGTTGGTCGCCGAGATCGACAAAGTGCGCCCGCCCTACAACATCAGCGTGCTCAACACCGAGTGCGCCCTGTTCGCGCTGGAGCATGCCGAGGTGTTTGCCGCGCAGGCCCAAGACCTGCGCCAAGAGCGCACCCGCTTGCTGCAAGCGCTGACGGCCTTGCCCGGTGTGCAGCCTTTCCCCAGTGAGGCCAACATGATCCTGGCCCGCGTGCCCGATGCGGCCAAAACCTTTGACGGCCTCAAGGTCCAAGGTGTGCTGATCAAGAACATTTCTAAAATGCACCCGTTGCTGGCCAACTGCCTGCGCCTGACGGTGGGCACCGCCGAAGAAAACGACCAACTCCTTGCCGCACTGAAAGCCTCCCTATGAACCGCACCGCTGCAGTCACCCGCAAGACGGCCGAGACGAACATCCGCGCCGCCATCAACCTGGACGGCACAGGCCAAGCCAAGCTGGCCAGCGGCATTGGTTTTCTGGACCACATGCTGGACCAGATCGCGCGCCACGGCTTGATTGACCTCGACATCGCTTGCGAAGGCGACCTGCACATCGACGGCCACCACACGGTCGAAGACATTGGTATCACCTTGGGCCAGGCCTTTGCGCAAGCCATGGGCGATAAAAAAGGCATCCGCCGTTATGGCCACGCCTATGTGCCGCTGGACGAAGCATTGAGCCGCGTGGTGGTGGATTTTTCGGGTCGCCCTGGTCTGCACATGGACGTGAACTTCACCTCCGGCTCGTTGGGTTCACTCGACACGCAGTTGGTGTACGAATTCTTCCAAGGCTTTGTGAACCACGCGCTGTGCACGCTGCACATCGACAACCTCAAGGGCGTGAACGCGCACCACCAGTGTGAAACCATCTTCAAGGCCTTTGCCCGCGCTGTGCGTGCCGCGCTCGAACTCGACCCCCGCTCGGTCGGTGTGATCCCTTCCACCAAAGGCAGCCTCTGACATGAGCGTGAACCGCGTTGCCGTGGTCGACTACGGCATGGGCAACCTGCGCAGTGTGGCGCAGGCGGTGATGCATGCGGCCTCCAGCGTGGACCATGCCGAGGTCACCGTGACCTCTGACCCGCAAGTCGTGCGCAACGCGCACCGCGTGGTCTTGCCAGGGCAGGGCGCCATGCCCGACTGCATGCGCGAGCTGCGCGAGTCGGGCCTGCTGGACGCTGTGCTTGAAGCTGCTGCCAGCAAACCCCTGTTTGGCGTGTGCGTGGGCATGCAGATGCTGCTGGACCACAGCGACGAAGGCAACACGCCGGGCCTCGGCTTGATCCCTGGCCGCGTCGTTAAGTTCGATCTGGCGGGGCAAATCCAGCCCGATGGCACCCGCTACAAAGTGCCGCAAATGGGTTGGAACCAAGTCTGGCAAGCCTCACCTGCCCACCCGCTGTGGCAGGGCCTTGACGACGGCAGCTGGTATTATTTTGTGCACAGCTTCTACACCCAGGTTGCCAACCCGGCGCACGCTGCGGCCGAAACCGATTACGGTGGCCGTTTTGCGTGTGCCATTGCCCGTGACAATATTTTTGCCACCCAGTTTCACCCCGAAAAAAGCGCGGCCCAAGGCCTGGCCTTGTTCCGCAATTTCCTCCACTGGCAGCCTTGAGTGGTTTTCAGGGCCGTTTTTTCCTTCACCTGCATTTAACTCGCCATGATTCTGATCCCCGCCATTGACCTCAAAGACGGCCACTGCGTTCGCCTCAAACAGGGCGATATGGACCAAGCCACCACCTTTGGGGAAGACCCCGCAGCCATGGCCCGCACCTGGCTCGAAAAAGGCGCACGCCGCTTGCACTTGGTGGATCTGAACGGCGCCTTCGCCGGCAAGCCGCAAAACTTCGGTGCCATCAAGTCCATCCTCAAGGCGGTGGGCGACGACATCCCGGTGCAGCTGGGCGGCGGTATCCGCGATCTGGACACGATTGAAAAATACATCGACAGCGGCTTGCGTTACGTCATCATCGGCACCGCCGCCGTCAAGAACCCCGGCTTTTTGAAAGACGCCTGCACCGCCTTTGGCGGCCACATCATCGTGGGCCTGGACGCCAAAGACGGCAAAGTGGCCACCGACGGCTGGAGCAAGCTGACCGGCCACGAAGTGGTCGATCTGGCCAAGAAGTTCGAAGACTGGGGCGTCGAGTCCATCATCTACACCGACATCGGCCGCGACGGCATGCTGAGCGGCATCAACATCGACGCCACCGTCAAGCTGGCCCAAGCCCTCACCATCCCCGTGATCGCCTCGGGCGGCCTGTCCAACATGGCCGACATCGAGCAGCTGTGCGCGGTGGAGGGCGAAGGCGTGGAAGGCGTGATCTGTGGCCGTGCGGTTTATTCTGGCGACCTCGACTTCGCGCTGGCGCAGCAACGCGCCGACGAACTCAACGGTTGAACCCCATGACTGCGCAGGCCACGGGCCGCGAGACCACCTTCGCGGGCCTGCCCGCCGTCGAGCTGGCCTTGCCCCAGGGCGACACGCTGCGGGTCACGCTGCACGGCGCGCAGGTGCTGTCTTGGGTGTCGGGCGGCCAAGAGCGCCTGTACCTCAGCCCCAAAAGCACCATGGACGGCCAGGCTGCTATTCGCGGCGGTGTGCCAGTGTGCTTTCCGCAGTTCAACCAACGCGGCCCCATGGCCGAGCGCCTGCCCAAACACGGCTTTGCCCGCAACCTGCCTTGGCAGGCCGCTGCACCCGAGCTGTCGGCCGACTGCGTCCAGCTTTGCCTGCATCTGCAAGACAACGCGCACAGCCGCGAATGGTGGCCACAGGCTTTTGCATTGCAACTGCACATCACCCTGCGCCCCGGCGCGCTGCGCATCAGTCTGAACGTACACAACGCCGACACCCAGCCGCTGGCTTTCTCGGGTGCTTTGCACACCTATTTGGCCGTGCCCGATGTGACGCAGGCCACGCTGCAGGGCTTGGGCGGCCAAGCCGAATGGGATGCTGTGGCCAACACCCACGCCAGCGCCGCTGAAACGCTGCAGTTTGCGGCCGAGTTTGACCGCGTGTATGCGGCCAGCAAGCAAGCGCTGCGCCTGAACGAACACCTTTACATCCAACAAAGCGACAGCTGGGCCAACACCGTTGTCTGGAACCCCGCACAAGCCCTGTGCCAACGCTTGGCCGACATGCCCGAAGACGGCTGGCGACACATGATCTGCGTCGAAGCTGCCCAGGTCTATGAGCCCATCACCTTGCCTGCGGGCGAGCGATGGGAAGGCTGGCAGCAGCTGACCGTGCCAACCCCTTGAATTGAAAAGAGCCCCCCATGCTGGCCAAACGCATCATTCCCTGCCTTGACGTGACCGGCGGCCGCGTCGTCAAAGGCGTCAACTTTGTCGAGCTGCGCGATGCCGGCGACCCGGTCGAAATTGCTGCGCGCTACAACGAGCAAGGCGCCGACGAATTGACCTTCTTGGACATCACCGCCACCAGCGATGGCCGCGACGTGATCCTGCACATCATCGAAGCCGTGGCCAGCCAAGTCTTTATTCCGCTCACCGTGGGTGGTGGCGTGCGCACCGTCGAAGACGTGCGCCGCTTGCTCAACGCTGGGGCCGACAAAACCAGCTTCAACTCGGCGGCCATTGCCAACCCGCAAGTCATCCGCGACGCCTCGGCCAAATACGGCGCGCAGTGCATCGTGGTGGCCATCGACGCCAAGAGACGCACGCTTGACGACGAGCAGCGCATCGGCACTCACGGTTTAGCCCTAGGCCCCGGCTGGGACGTGTACAGCCACGGCGGTCGCAAAAACGTGGGTCTGGACGCCGTGGCCTGGGCCCAGCAGATGGCCGAGCACGGCGCAGGCGAAATTTTGCTGACCAGCATGGACCGCGACGGCACCAAAAGCGGCTTTGACTTAGAACTGACCCGTGCCGTCAGCGACGCGGTCAGCGTGCCCGTGATTGCGTCTGGCGGCGTGGGTAATCTGGACCATCTGGCCGACGGCGTGAGCATCGGCGGGGCTGATGCTGTGCTGGCGGCGAGCATCTTTCATTACGGTGAATACACGGTGCAGCAGGCCAAAGAGCGGATGCGCGAACGTGGCATTCAGGTCCGGTTGTGACGTACTGATCAATCGATGACGTTAGAAAATATCGAAACCGCTCCCGCACATGATTGAGCAAACGTGTGGATTTCAAGGATCGTCTTTGCTCGGATGTATCTTGTGAGCTTTGCGGTTCACACTAGTTAGGCTGCACAACCAACATGGCTGCTCTCGTCATCTCTGTTCACTCCAAAAACACACATGCGTTTTCGAAGGACACGCTTGCTTCCATTTCTATTGTGGCAGGCCAAGGGGTGGAAGGGGACGCACATTCCGGGGTAACAGTTCAACACCGGTCACGTGTCGCCAAAGACCCAACCCAACCTTCGCCAAGTTCACCTGATTCATCAGGAATTGCTTGATAAGCTTCAACTTCGAGGGCTACCTGTCCGTTCTGGTCAGATGGGAGAAAACATCACGACAACAGGGCTGCCGCTTCTAAATCTGTCAGCCTGAACGCTGCTGCGCATTGGATCAGACGCAGTACTGAAAATAACGGGTCTTCGCAATCCATGCAGCCAAATTGAAGGGTTCATGCCCGGCTTGTTGGCCGCAGTGCTGGACCGATCGGCCGATGGAGCATTGATTCGCAAAGCAGGTGTAATGGCCGTTGCACTCGAATCAGGCGTCGTGTTTCCAGGGGGCAAAATTGAAATCATTTCGACACCGGAAATACACGTCCCGTTACAGCCAGTCTAGAGTGCAACCTAACCATATGCCCAGCAGGAACCATTGCGGCATGCGACTGAAGGCCCTCTATTTCATTCTGGGCCTTTAGCCCTATGCCGAAACGGTCTGGTTATCCCAAACCTTAGGCTTCAGATGCAAGCACTCTATGACTCCATCGGCACGACGTACACCAAGTCGCGTCAAGCTGACCCTGCAATCGTTCAGGCACTCTCGCAGAGTCTAGGTCTCCTACCTTCACGCGCCTACTTGGACCTTGCATGCGGGACCGGCAATTACACGGTCGCCCTAAGCGGTCTCGGCGGACAGTGGAGCGCGATTGATGTATCGGCCGTCATGCTCACGCAAGCAAGAGATAAGGACAACTCCGTGTCCTGGATTCAATCCAGCGCGGACGCTCTTCCTTTCCCCGACGGGTACTTCGACGGTGCCATCTGCACTCTTGCCATCCACCACTTCTCTGATCTGAGAAGGCCTTTCGCCGAGGTCTACAGAACCCTGCGGGGCGGAAAGTTCGTCCTCTTTACGGGTCTTGCCGAACAAATGCAGCACTACTGGTTGCGCCACTATTTTCCGGAGATGATGGCGCGGTCCATCGCGAACATGCCGACAGAAACGAAGATAACTGAAGCTTTACTGGAGGCGGGCTTCAAGTCAGTGACTGTCGAACCGTTTTTTGTTACCAACGAGCTTCAGGATCTATTTTTTTATTCAGGGAAGCATCGCGCGAGCCTTTACCTGGATCCGACTGTCCGGGCTAACATCAGTTCTTTTGCGCGACTCTCTTGTGAATCTGAAGTTCAGACCGGATTAGCTCAGCTTAGCGCCGACATCAAGAGCGGCGCCTTTCCGAGCATTGCAGCTACATACGCCACAGAGCTTGGCGACTATGCGTATATCCAATGCGCGCGCTGACTCCTAACCCCCTAGCTCAAGCGGAGCGACCAGCGCTATTTTTATGAACCGATGACCTTGCCGTCAGTCCGTTGGATCACTATGGTGGAAGACTTACCCTGGCCGGCCACGGTGCCAGGCCAAGTGGTGGGGTGCTGAATGTTGACGAAAAAGGTCTTAAGGTCTGGTGTGTAAGTCAAACCAGTGATCTCGCAGCCGTCCGGCCCGGTCAGGAAGCGGGTGGATTTTTTCGTGACAGGGTCTACCGAATACATGGCGTTATTGCCGAAAGTGTTGGTCGTGGTCGAGCTGGTTGAAGCGTCGGTTTGCACCCACAAGCGTCCTTTTGGATCAACGTTGATGCCATCTGGGCTGGAGAAGGCATCCCCTTTGATGTTGCCCTGGAGGTTGCTTGCTGTCAGTCGAGGGTCACCACCTTGGATGAAGAGTTCCCAGACAAAGGCGATGGCTTTGGCACTGTTGGCGGTTTCAGTCCAGCGGATGATGTGGCCGTGCGAGTTGCTGACTCGCGGATTTGCGGCATCGATCCTTTTGCGGTTGCCGTTGTTGGTAAAGGTGCAGTAAATGCGGCGGTCCGGACCCACCGTCACCCACTCGGGACGGTCCATCAGGGTGGCACCGGCCACGCGAGCAGCGGCCTTGGTTTCGATCAGCACATCTGACTGCGTGTCAAAGTTGACAGTCGTCGCTGTGGGCGTCACGCCTACATCGAGTTGTGTGACATTACCCAAGTCTTGGGCGCCCGCTACCAGGCCGTTCACGCCTTGCGAAAGCTCAAGCCATTCGCCCGTCCCGTCTGCGTTGAACTTGGCGGCATAGAGCTTTCCGGAGTCCAACAGGTCTTTGTTGGCATCGCGGTTGGTGGGGTTGTACTTGTTGGTGGCCACAAACTTGTACACACAGCCGGGCGTGGAGTCATCCCCCATGTAAATGGCCAGTGTGTTGTCGCTGTCCAGCATGTAAGCTGTGTTTTCGTGGTTGAAGCGGCCCAGAGCCGTGCGCTTGACGGCTGGGAAAACGCCTTGCGGGTCAATTTCTAAAACCCAGCCATAGCCGTTGACAGGTTGTGAGGGGTCAATGTAGTTTTTGGTGGTTTCTTCGCAGGTCAGGTAAGTGCCCCATGGCGTCATGCCGCTGGCGCAGTTGTTGAGCGTGCCGATAGCGGAGTTGCCTGCTGCTGCAGCGGCCGGTCCTCTGAGTTCAAAAGTGGTGTTGCCGCTGAAGCGCTTGTTGAAGCTGGAATTCTTTTTGACCGTCCATTTTCCACCGCTTTGCACCACCTCAATCACCGACACGCCCACTGTGGACAAAAGGCGCTTGCGGGTTTCCGCGTTGGCGTTAGTGATGTAGCTCATCCGGGTCACGCCAAATGCCAAGCCGTCGGGTTCCAAAATGGACAAGTCAGGTGCTTCGTGATTGATGACCAGCAAGCCGCCCACATTGGGATCTACACCGGGCAGGGGGAAAAGAATCATGCCATCGTGGTTACCACCGGACACCTTTTCCATCGCGCCCGAGTCCATGGCAGTACCCGTGAAACCTGTGGCGTCGGCCACGACGGCATCGCCCGCAGAAAACAACACGGAGCTTGTGTAGCCTTGAGGAACCACGACCGTGTTGCCCGTCACCGCTGGAATGCCCTTGAAGCTCAAAGCGTAGAGGTCACCCGCTCCTTCTACTGCCTTGCCGCTTCCGCCCCAGGCGGGAAGCAAGACCGAGCCACTAAGGGCTGCAGCAAATGCTGCACCGACGCCACTACGCAAAATGGTTCTGCGTTGAGCGCCAGCATCTGCCAGCACCTCATGCATCATTTGGCCTGGAATTTCTGCGGTGTTGGTCTGATTGCCTGATACCGCACGGAGTTCATCGGTGATGTATGACATAAATTAAGTCCCTTGAATGAGGTGAATCAGGTGAATCAGGTGAATTTGATGGGTGGTCAAGCGCCGTATGTCAAGTTCACCAACCAATCTAAATGCTTTTTGTAAATGGTTGATGAAAATTATTCGACATTGCGCCAAACTGAAAAGCGTCGGATTTTGAGGAGGCTAGACACTCTGAGAAGATGGCACTCTTATTCATGGCACTGTGGGGTGCCCCTGCAGTCCTGACACCCCAATGTCTTAAGATCACTCCCCTATGAACTGGCTTGATCAAATCAAATGGGACGACAAAGGCCTGGTGCCGGTCATCGCCCAAGAAAAAGACACTGGCGACGTGATGATGTTCGCTTGGATGAACCGTGAGGCGCTGCAAAAGACGGCCGAACTCAAGCGGGCGGTGTATTTCAGCCGTTCGCGCAACAAGCTGTGGTTCAAGGGCGAGGAGTCGGGCCATGTGCAGACAGTGCACGACATCCGCATCGATTGCGACAACGATGTGGTGCTGCTCAAAGTGACGCAGCTGGGGCACGAGCCGGGCATTGCCTGCCACACGGGCCGCCACAGTTGCTTTTTTCAGAGCTTGCAGCCCGACGGCTGGCAGGCTGTGGACCCGGTCCTGAAGGACCCTGAAACCATTTACAAGTGAGTGCCCCAAAGTCTATGACCAACCAGGACATCCTTGACCGCCTCGCTGCCGTGGTCGAAAGCCGCAAACCCGCCAACGGCGGCGACCCCGAAAAAAGCTATGTGGCCCGCTTGCTGCACAAAGGCCCAGACGCCTTTTTGAAGAAGATTGGCGAAGAAGCCACCGAGACCGTGATGGCGGCCAAAGACGTGGACCATGGCGGGGACAAAGCCAAGCTGGTGGGTGAGGTGGCCGACCTGTGGTTCCACAGCATGATCGCGCTGGCACACTATGGCCTGACGCCTGCCGACGTGGTCAACGAGCTGGCCCGCCGCGAGGGCCTGAGCGGCCTGGAAGAAAAAGCCCTGCGCAAAGTGCAAGAGCGCGAGCGCCTGGGTGAGTAAATTGCACGCTTGGGCAAATAACCAGCAGGCTTCGGCGAATAAACCATGAACGACCAACCCATCGACGACAGCACCCACACCATCAGCTGGGTCAGCTACATCTTGCACCTGATCGTGGCGGTGAGCGCCATGATTCCGGGCGCGCAGATGGGCCCGGCCTTGCTGGTGGTGGCGCTGATCATCGATTTGGTCAAAAAGGGCGATGCCCCTGGCTGGGAGGCCACACACTTCAGCTACCGCATCCGCACCGTGATATGGGCGGCTTTGCTGTACCTGGTCACAGCGCCCTTGTGGTTGTTGATGTTTTTCCCAGGCTGGCTGGCCTGGGTGGCCATTTCCATTTGGTTTTTGTACCGCATCGTGCTGGGCATGGTGCGCTTGAACGGGCAGCGACCCGTGGCGGATTGATTTTTTTAAGCTGAGCAGACCATGACCGACGACCATTGTATTTTTTGCAAAATCATCGCAGGCAAGATTCCTTCGCGCAAGGTGCATGAGGACGAGCATGTGTTCGCCTTCCACGACATCAACCCCTGGGCGCCCATCCATTTTCTGATCATTCCCAAACTGCACATCCCTTCGATGGTGCAGCTGACCCCCGAGCACGCTGCCCTGATGGGCCACATGATGACGCTGGCCCCCAAGCTGGCCGCGCAGGAGGGGTGCAACCCTTACCCGGAGGGCGGTTTCCGCACGGTGATCAACAGCGGGACGGAGGGCGGCCAAGAAGTGCACCACCTGCACATGCACATCATGGGCGGTCCGCGGCCATGGTTGCGCGGCTGAAATTTAGAATTGTCATCAAATCCTTGTCTAATCAAGGCAGTTTTTTTGACAGGGCTTCAGCCCTTAGAATCCACCAACTAGTTTAGGAGATTTTCATGGGAACTTTTTCGATTTGGCACTGGCTGATCGTGCTGCTGATCGTGGTCATGGTGTTCGGCACCAAAAAGCTCAGAAACATGGGCTCTGACCTTGGGGGTGCTGTCAAAGGGTTCAAAGACGGCGTGAAGGATGGTGGCGTCAAGCCCGAAGATGGTACGGCGCCAATTGCCGGCCAAGTCACAGCTTCGACCACGGCTCAAACCGAAAAAAACACCATCGACGTTGAAGCCAAGACCAAGTCTTGAACTTTTGAACGACTGAACGCTGCACTGTGCTCGACTTAAGTTTTTCGAAAATGGCCCTCATCGGGGTGGTGGCGTTGATCGTCATCGGGCCCGAAAAGTTGCCCAAAGTGGCTCGCACGCTGGGCGCTTTGCTGGGCAAAGCGCAGCGCTATGTGTCAGACGTCAAGGCTGAGGTCAACCGGTCCATGGACCTCGAAGAGCTCAAAAAGATGAAAGAGACCATGGAGACGGCGGCTCGCGATGTCGAGCAAACTGTCCAAACCACGGCATCTGATTTTGAAAAAGACTGGGCCGAAACAACGGCAGCGCTGAACAGCGATTTACCCGACCTCGAGCCTCCGCCGCCCCATTACAAACGTCCCGAGAAGAACTGGCGTCTCAAGCGGGGTGCGATGCCCCAGTGGTACAAAGCGCGTTCTGGGGTGCGCACCAAAGCCTTGTCGGGTGCCGCCCGCGTGGCCCGTTACCGGCCCAAGCCTCTTAATTCCTTTTGACGTTGGCGCGCTTGCTGCGCGCCCGCTTGACTGACCCATCCCATGTCTGAAACCCCTTCCCAGCCCGACGACGAACTCAAAGGTTCAGAGCAACCTTTTGTGGCGCATTTGATCGAGTTGCGAGACAGGTTGATGTGGGCCGTGGCCGCCGTGGCCGTCGCTGCCGCAGCTTTGGCCATTTACCCGGGGCCAGGCAATTTGTACGACATTTTGGCGGCTCCCCTGGTGGTGCATCTGCCCAAAGGGGCCACCTTGATCGCGACTTCGGTGATTTCGCCTTTCATGGTGCCGCTCAAGATTTTGCTGATGAGTGCCTTCCTCGTTGCTTTGCCGGTGGTCTTGTACCAAGTTTGGGGATTCATTGCGCCAGGCCTTTACAGCCATGAGAAAAAGCTGGTCATGCCTTTGGTGGTCTCCAGCACCTTGCTGTTCTTCATCGGGGTGGCTTTTTGTTATTTCTTTGTGTTCGGCCAGGTTTTCAGCTTCATACAGAGCTTCGCCCCCAAAAGCATCACGGCTGCGCCTGACATTGAAGCCTACCTGAGCTTTGTGCTGTCCATGTTCTTGGCTTTTGGTCTGGCATTTGAAGTGCCGGTGGCCGTGGTGGTGTTGGCCCGCATGGGCGTGGTCACCATTCAAAAGCTCAAGGATTTCCGAGGCTACTTCGTGGTGCTGGCTTTTGTGATCGCCGCTGTGGTCACGCCGCCCGATGTGGTGTCCCAGCTGGCACTGGCCATACCGATGTGCTTGCTCTACGAGCTGGGCATCTGGGCAGCGCAAATCTTCATCAAGCACACCCAGGCCCCAGATGCGGCTGCGGATGGCAGTTGATGTTTTGTTTGGATGAAAACCGAAAAAGGGCCGCCAGGCCCTTTTTTCATGTTCTCCCCAAAGCTTGCATCTCATTTAAGGCGCTTTCTTTTTAGGGGAGGGCCTTTCCGCAGGGGTGAGACGCAAAGACAGTGGGGCTTGTTGGCGCCATATGAGCACCTCGGCAGGCTCGCCTGGCTTCAGGCTGGCGACCTGGTTGAGCAGGTCGGACACGCTGCCCACGGGTTGCTTGGCCACTTGCAGGATCACGTCCCCGGGACGGACGCCCGCTTTGGCTGCCGGGCCGTTTTGCAACACGCCGGTGATGACGACGCCCTGTTGGCTTTGATCAGATTTCACTTTGGGAAGCTGAAAGCTTTCAGCCAGTTCCGGCGACAGGTCTTGTGGCTCCACCCCGATCCAGCCCCGGACGACCTTGCCGTTTTGCAGCAAGTCCTGCATGACTTGTTTGGCTGTCGAGATCGGGATGGCAAAGCCAATGCCCATGCTGCCACCTGAACGGGAGTAGATGGCGGTGTTGATGCCCATCAGGTGGCCATTCACATCGACCAGCGCCCCGCCTGAGTTGCCCGGGTTGATGGCGGCATCGGTCTGGATGAAGTTTTCAAAAGTGTTGATGCCCAATTGGCTGCGGCCCAGGGCGCTGACGATGCCCGAGGTCACGGTCTGGCCCACGCCAAAGGGATTGCCAATGGCCAGCACCACATCGCCCACCTGCAGGTCTTGCAGCTGACCCAAAACGATCACGGGCAGTTTGTCCAGGGAGATTTTCAGCAAGGCCAGATCGGTGTCCGGGTCAGAGCCGATCACTTTGGCCAGCGTCTTGCGGCCATCGCTGAGCACCACTTCAATGTTGTCGGCATCTTCGATGACATGGTTGTTGGTCAGGATATGACCCTCGGCGCTGACGATCACGCCACTGCCCAGGCCACCCGGGTTCTGCTCTTCCTGTTCGCCATAGAAAAACTTGAACCAAGGGTCTTGCCCATGCGGATTTTGGCTTTTGCCTTGGCGGGTGTTGATGCTCACCACCGCTGGGGAGGCTTTTTGCGCTGGCCCGCTCAGACTGCCGACGGGCCGATTGCCGCTGACGGCCGGTGGGGCTTGCAGCAAAGTCATGCCGTCCACCGAGCGCTTGACACCGCGCAGCCATTGAGGCTGGAGCGTGGCCACCACAAACCAGATGGCCAACAAAACGGTCACCCATTGAGAGAATAAAAGCCAATAACGTTTCATGGTTGCAGATTGTCCTTGATTCGGTTGAGTCGCACTTCAAACTGTGCGCATCAACCAGCACAGACGCAAGGACGTGACCCCGTCCGACCTGAGCCACAATGGCGCATCCAAGCCAAGTCAAATCCGTCATCATGACCACTGCCAAAACCCTGGGCCAAGCTTTTGATGCCTTGCTTCAGCCCGAAAAGTTCCGCGATTACGGCCCCAACGGACTGCAAGTTGAAGGAGACCGCGAGGTGCGGCTGCTGGTCAGCGGTGTCACCGCCAGCCGCGCCCTGATCGAAGCGGCCATTGACGCCCAAGCCGACGCCATCGTGGTGCACCACGGCTTGTTCTGGCGCGGTCAAGATGGGCGCATCACGGGTTGGATGCGTGAGCGGCTGCGTTTGCTGCTGGCGCAGGGCATTCACCTGTTCGCCTACCACCTGCCTCTGGACGCTCACCCCGAACTGGGCAACAACGCCCAACTGGCCCGTGTGCTCGGCTTGAAGGCCGATGGCCGATTTGGCGAACAAGACCTGGGTTTTGTAGGGGCGGGCACACAGATTTGGGCGCGGCCTCAGGCCCTGGCCGAGCATGTGGCTGCCGTGCTGGCTCGCCCGGTGACCTGCGTGGGCGATACCGATCGGCCTGTTAGACGCGTCGCCTGGTGCACGGGCGGTGCTCAAAGTTACTTCGAGTCGGCCATTGCCCAAGGCGTAGATGCGTTCATCACCGGTGAAATCTCCGAGCCGCAAGCCCATCTGGCGCGTGAAACCGGCGTGGCCTTTTTGGCCTGCGGACACCATGCCACAGAGCGCTATGGCGCACCTGCCTTGGGCGCGCATGTGGCGCAGGCGCTGGGCATTGCGCACCGTTTCATCGAGATCGACAACCCGGCCTGATGCCGCCCTTTTGCGCCATGAACCTGTCTGACCTGACCCGTCCCATCGCCATCACCCCCGGTGACCCCTGCGGCATTGGCCCCGAAATCATCGCCCGGGCCTGGTTCATTGCGCCTGAACTCACCCAGGGCTGCTTTGTGGCGGGCGATGTGGGCCTGATGCGCCGCGCCATGGCTTTGGTTCAGCCGTCAGTGCGCTACCCGGTTTGTGAAATTGAAACACCAGCGCAAGCCCTTCAAATTCCCCCGAGGTGTCTGCCCGTGCTGCAAGTGGTGCCGGTGGCACCCGAGATGCCTTGGGGCCAAGTCGATGGGCGGGCCGGGCAGTTGGCGGGCGAGGCTGTGTTGTGGGCCACGCGTGCGGCCTTGCGGGACGAGGTGGCCGCGCTGGTCACCGCCCCCTTGCACAAAGAGGCCTTGTACGCTGCAGGGGCACCCTACAACCAATACCCGGGCCACACCGAGTTGCTGCAGGCCGAGGCGGCCCGGCATGCGGGGGTGACGCTCGCGCAAATGCCCGTGCGCATGATGCTGGCCAACGACGAGTTGCGCACGGTGCTGGTGAGCATCCATGTGTCCTTGCGCGAGGCGCTCGACGCCATCACCTTGGACCGGGTTCTGGAGACCTTGCGCATCACCCACACGGCTTTGTCAGCTTTGCTCGGCCGCAGGCCACGCATCGCGGTGGCGGGTGTCAATCCGCACGCGGGCGAGGGCGGCTTGTTTGGACGGGAAGAAATCGAGGTCTTGCAGCCCGCCATGTCGCGGGCCCGCCAAGAGGGTCTGGATGTGCACGGCCCCTGCCCGCCCGATACGGTCTTCATGCGGGCCCGCCAAAAACCGGGTATTCAGCGGGAATTTGATGTGGTGGTGGCCATGTACCACGACCAGGGCTTGATCCCCGTGAAGTACCTGGGGGTGGAGCAGGGGGTGAACGTGACTTTGGGCCTGCCCGTGATCAGGACCAGCCCGGACCACGGCACGGCCATGGACGTGGCCGGGCAAGGATTGGCGGATGCCAGCAGCATGGTCCAGGCCATTCGCATGGCGCGTCAGCTGGTGGCGGGCAAGGCCCATGGCCGGGCCTGAACCCGGAAGTTTCAGGCCTGGTTTTTCAGACTGTCGCGGATTTCACGCAGCAGCAACACGTCTTCAGGCGGGATGGGAGCGGCCTCTGGTGCGGCTGTGGCGGGTTCACTGGCCTTGAGGCGGTTGATCTGGCGCACCATCACAAAAATCAGCAAAGCCAAAATGATGAAGTTCAAGGCGACCGTGACGAAACTGCCATAGGCAAAAACGGCTCCCAGCTTTTTCGCCTCAGCCAATGGCAAGCTGGCCGCTTGACCGGCCAGCGGCAGGTAGTAATTGGCGAAGTCGAGCCCGCCAAACACCAGGCTCACCAACGGCATGATCATGTCGGCCACCAAAGAGTCCACGATCTTGCCAAAGGCCGCACCGATGATCACGCCCACCGCCAGGTCCATGACGTTGCCTTTCAGTGCAAAAGATTTTAATTCCTGAAAAAATGTCATTTTAAATATCCAAAAAAACAAAGTGATGGCTATTGTGCCCCAGTCAGAAGAAAGCTTATCGGGTTGTAAGTCGGTTGTTTGTTTCACTCCGCTACAATTACGGGTTGACCCTGATAACGACTCGCTAAGAGGATTCCCATGAGTGACACCCCAGTCGACAGCAGCAAGCGGACGTGGCTGATTGCCTCCACTTGCGCAGGTGCCGTAGGCGCTGGCTTTGTGGCCACCCCCTTCGTCAGCAGCTTCCAACCCTCCGAGCGGGCCAAAGCGGCCGGTGCGGCCGTAGAGGTGGACATTTCCGCCTTGAACCCGGGCGAAAAGCTCACGGTTGAATGGCGCGGCAAACCCGTGTGGATCATGAAGCGCTCGCCAGAGCAGCTCGAATCCCTGAAAAAAATCGAGGGCCAGTTGGCCGATCCCAGCTCCTTGCGGACCGCCTACCCTACCCCCGAATACGCCAAAAATCAGTACCGATCTATCAAGCCAGAGATCATGGTGGCGGTCGGCATATGCACCCATTTGGGTTGCTCACCATCTGATAAGTTTGCTGCAGGCCCTCAGCCTTCATTGCCTGATGACTGGAATGGCGGCTTCCTGTGCGCCTGCCATGGCTCGACCTTTGACTTAGCCGGCCGCGTGTTCAAGAACAAGCCCGCACCCGACAACCTTGAAGTGCCGCCTCACATGTACCTGTCTGACACCAAGTTGATCATTGGTGAAGACAAGAAGGCTTGATGGAGAACAACATGGCTCAATTCAAAGACATTTCCCCTAACGCCCCCGCTGGCGAAAAGCTGCTCAACTGGGTAGACAACCGCTTCCCTTTGTCCAAGCTGTACAAGGACCACCTGTCCGAGTATTACGCGTCTAAAAATCTGAACATTTGGTACGTATTCGGCGCTTTGTCCCTGCTGGTTTTGGTAATCCAGATCGTGACTGGCATCTTTTTGACGATGCACTACAAGCCAGACGCAGCACTGGCTTTCGCTTCGGTCGAATACATCATGCGCGATGTGTCTTGGGGCTGGTTGATCCGTTACATGCATTCCACCGGTGCTTCGGCTTTCTTTGTGGTGGTGTACCTGCACATGTTCCGGGGTTTGTTGTACGGCTCGTACCGCAAGCCGCGTGAATTGGTCTGGATTTTCGGTTGCGCCATTTTCTTGGTACTGATGGCCGAAGCTTTTATGGGTTACCTGTTGCCTTGGGGCCAAATGTCTTACTGGGGCGCTCAGGTGATCGTGAACTTGTTCTCGGCCATTCCCGTGATTGGCCCTGATTTGGCTTTGCTGATCCGAGGTGACTTTGTGGTGGGCGATGCCACTTTGAACCGATTCTTCAGCTTCCACGTGATTGCCATGCCTTTGGTGCTGTTGGGTCTGGTGGTGGCGCACATCATTGCGCTGCACGAAGTCGGCTCCAACAACCCTGACGGCATCGAAATCAAAGCGTCTGATGCGCCCAAAGACGCCAAAGGTAACCCTTTAGACGGTATCCCTTTTCACCCTTACTACACCGTTCATGACATTTTCTCGGTGAGCGTGTTCTTGATGGCGTTCACGGCGATTGTGTTTTTTGCCCCTGAGATGGGCGGCTATTTTCTTGAATACAACAACTTTATTCCAGCCGATCCATTGACCACGCCTTTGCACATTGCTCCCGTTTGGTACTTTACGCCCTACTATTCGATGTTGCGCGCCATCACCAACGAGATGATGTATGTGTTGGTGGCTTGCGTGGTCATAGGCTCCGTGTTGGCTGTTGCCAAAGGCAAACTGCCCTCATTTCTCAAAGCTGGTGTGGTGGGTGCTGCGGTCTTGATCTGTGCCCTGATGTTGTCCATTGACGCCAAGTTCTGGGGTGTGGTGGTCATGGGCGGTGCTGTGATCATTATGTTTTTCTTGCCATGGCTCGATTACAGCCCTGTCAGGTCGATTCGATATCGACCGGACTGGCACAAGTACATCTACGCTGCCTTTGTCTTTATGTTCATCGTTCTCGGTTACTTGGGTGTTAAGGCACCAGGTGTCTGGGGCATCATCGCTGGACAAGACATCGCAGAACGTGTTTCACAGCTATTCACATTGGGCTATTTCGGTTTCTTTCTCTTGATGCCTTGGTGGAGTAAGCTGGGCACGTTCAAGCAAGTGCCTGACCGCGTGACCTTCACGCCCCACTGAGACCCCGAAGAGTCAAGAACATGAAAAACCTCAAGAAACTCGCATTGGGCTTTGTGATGGCCCTGGGCCTTATCTCTGGAGCTCACGCCGCTGTTGGTGGCATTGCCTGGGACAAGGCTCCCCACAAAACCAACGACTTGGCGGCTTTGCAAAACGGCGCCAAGTTGTTTGTCAATTACTGTCTCAATTGCCACTCCGCGGCTTACATGCGCTACAACCGCCTGAAAGACATCGGTTTGACCGATCAGCAGATCAAGGACAACCTGATGTTTGCCACCGACCGTGTTGGCGACAACATGAAAGTGGCTGTAGACCCTGTGTTGGCCAAAGACTGGTTTGGCAAGAACCCACCCGACTTGACGTTGATGGCCCGCTCGCGTTCAGGTCCCGGTGGTTCAGGTGCAGACTACCTTTACACCTACTTGCGCACGTATCACCGTGATTCGACCAAACCCACAGGTTGGAATAACTTGGCAATGCCCAACGTGGGCATGCCCAATCCGCTGTGGGAATTGCAAGGCGAGCGTGAGCCCGTTTATGTGGAAAAAGAAGAGCATGGTCACAAAGTCCAAATCTTCTCTGGCTGGAAGCAAGTCAAGCCCGGCACCATGACGCCTTTGGAATACGATCAAGCCATTGGTGACTTGGTCGGGTACATGCAATGGATGGCCGAGCCAGGGCAGAACTCCCGTGTGCAAATTGGTGTGTGGGTTTTGATTTTCTTGACCTTCTTTACTTTCATTGCCTGGCGTTTGAATGCGGCATACTGGAAAGACATCAAGTAACTGATCTTTCACCCGGCGATTCAGCCGGGTCCTTTGGAGTGGCAGGTCTTTGGGCCTCCCACTCTTTTTGATTTTTTGAGGAGCCTCCACCATGATGGTGCTTTATTCCGGTACGACCTGCCCTTTCTCACACCGCTGCCGCTTTGTGCTGTTCGAAAAAGGCATGGACTTCGAGATCCGCGATGTGGACTTGTACAACAAGCAAGAAGACATCAATGTGATGAATCCCTACGGTCAGGTGCCGATTCTGGTTGAGCGTGACTTGATCCTGTACGAGTCGAACATCATCAACGAGTACATTGACGAGCGTTTTCCGCACCCCCAGTTGATGCCCGGCGACCCGGTGGACCGTGCCCGCGTGCGTTTGTTCTTGCTCAACTTCGAAAAAGAACTGTTCACCCATGTGCTGACCTTGGAAAATCGCGCCCTCAAAGGCAACGACAAGGCATTGGAAAAAGCCCGCTCACACATCCGCGACCGCCTGACCCAGTTGGCCCCGGTGTTCCTGAAAAACAAGTTCATGCTGGGCGATAACTTCTCCATGCTGGATGTGGCCATTGCCCCTTTATTGTGGCGTCTGGACTACTACGGTATCGAACTCAGCAAAAATGCAGCCCCGTTGCTCAAGTATGCTGAGCGCATTTTTTCGCGTCCTGCCTACATCGAGGCGCTGACGCCTTCTGAAAAGGTCATGCGCAAATAAAGTCCGGTGTTTTCGGGTAATCAATGGCGATGGAGGACAACGCATGATCAGTAACACCGAACTGCCATCTACCAGGCCTTACCTGATTCGCGCCTTGTACGACTGGTGTTCTGAAAATGGCTTCACACCCTATGTGGCGGTGAAGGTGGACAACTCGGTTCAGGTGCCGCGTGAGTACGTGCAAGGTGGCGAAATCGTGCTGAACGTCAGCATGGATGCCACCAGTTCATTGAAGCTGGGCAACGACTTCATCGAGTTCAAAGCCCGCTTTGGTGGCAAGCCGCGTGAAATCATGGTGCCGATCCATCGGGTCATGGCCATCTACGCCCGCGAAAATGGACAGGGCATGGCTTTTCCCGTGAGCGATGAAGAAGCGCCTCCTGCCGCTTTGTCGTCGGTTGAAGGCCCGTCGCTTGCAAGTGCCGACAGCGAGGACAAGCCTGCAGCGCCCAGCCCCAGCAGACCCGCACTCAAGCGGATCAAATAAAAAATTGAGGTGGTGTGCCAAGTCACCTTCGTAGCACGTTAAAATTCAGCCCGTGCCGCTTTAGCTCAGTTGGTAGAGCACCCGCCTTGTAAGCGGTAGGTCGTCAGTTCGAATCCGACAAGCGGCACCAAAATATCAGCCCTGACCCTCAAAAGTCAGGGCTTTTTTGCGCACAAAACTTGCAGCTGAAAACGGTGGGGCCTCATCGATTTTGCACCTTGATGCGGATCGAAGACACCCCCAAACCTTGGCCATTGAGGTGGGCTTGCAAGGCGGGCAGCAATTGACGCAGCTTGGCGGCCACGGCGTTTGAGCTCACCAGCAGACACCAGGCGCCATCTTCAATGGGGCCGGCTTGGATGCTGGCGCGCAAAGGCGCAGGCAGCAAACTGCGAATGGCTTGCAGGCGATCAGAAGAATCGCGCACCCGTCCCATCAGCAGTGAAAAGGTGGGCGACTCTTGGGCGGCTTGTTGCAGGGGAATGGCTTGGTGGCGTCTTTGCATGGCGAGTCTTTGGACTCGATTATCTGGCAAGGCGTGCAGCCTCGGCACAGTGCCATGAAAAGGCTTTCTAAGAGGGCTGGTCAAGCGGCTAAAATCATCCGGTTATACAGGTTGCCCTTAGGTGGCTTGTCGGGTTGGCTGGGTGATGTGCCTGGCGGGCCTGGATTTCATGAAACTTTTAACCAGACAGGATAGACGGTCTGTTTTTCAGCCTCTGTGCTGAATGTGGATCTAATTGACATGGCCATCCCATTCCTCACCAAGATTTTCGGCAGTCGCAACGACCGCTTGCTCAAGCAATACCGCAAAACCGTCGAGCGCATCAACGCCATGGAGGCTGGACTTGAGAGCCTGAGCGACGATGAGCTGAGGGCCAAAACCCAAAATTTCCGTGATCGTGCTGCCACGGGTGAGAGCCTGGATACCTTATTGCCCGAGGCTTTTGCAGTGGTGCGTGAGGGCTCCAAGCGGGTCATGAAGATGCGCCACTTCGATGTGCAGCTCGCCGGTGGCATCGCCTTGCACAATGGCAAGATTGCCGAGATGGGCACGGGTGAGGGCAAAACCCTGACCTCTACGCTGCCGGCCTACCTCAACGCCATCGCAGGCAAGGGCGTGCATGTGGTCACGGTGAACGACTACCTGGCCAGCCGTGATGCCACATGGATGGGCAAGCTCTACAACTTCCTGGGCCTCAAGGTGGGCATTAATTTGCCGCAAATGCCGCGAGAAGACAAACAAGCCGCTTACAACGCTGACATCACCTACGGCACGAACAACGAATACGGTTTCGATTACTTGCGCGACAACATGGTCTACGAAGCCCATGACCGTGTGCAGCGCCCGCTCAACTACGCCATCGTGGACGAGGTTGACTCTATTTTGATCGATGAGGCCCGTACGCCCTTGATCATCAGTGGTCAGGCTGAAGACCACACGGCCACTTACTTGGCGATGAACCAGGTCGTGCCACTGCTCACCCGCCAAGAAGGCGAGGCCGACCCTCGCACGGGCGAGGGCATCATCACACCCGGCGACTTCACGGTCGATGAAAAATCGCACCAGGTTTTCTTGACCGAAGACGGCCATGAAAAAGCCGAAGCCGTGCTCGCGCAAATGGGATTGATCCCAGCAGGCACGAGCCTTTACGACCCGGCCAACATCACGCTGATGCACCACTTGAGCGCTGCTTTGCGTGCGCGACACCTTTACCACCGCGATCAACACTATGTGGTGCAGGAAGGCGAGATCATCATCGTCGACGAATTCACCGGCCGTCTGATGACGGGCCGCCGCTGGAGTGATGGCTTGCATCAGGCGGTGGAGGCCAAAGAGGGTGTGCAAATCCAGGCCGAAAACCAGACGCTGGCCTCCATCACCTTCCAGAACTATTTCCGCTTGTACAACAAAATCGGTGGCATGACGGGCACGGCCGACACAGAGGCCTACGAGTTCCAGGAAATCTATGGGCTGGAGACCATGGTGATTCCGCCGCACCGCAAGAGCCAACGCGAAGACCAGCTGGACCGGGTGTACAAAACCTCGCAAGAACGTTACACCGCGGCCATTGCGGACATCCGCGAATGCTTTGAGAGAGGCCAGCCGGTGCTGGTGGGCACCACCTCGATCGAAAACTCAGAGCTGATTGCGCAACTGCTGGCGCAGCAAAAGCTGCCACACCAGGTGCTCAACGCCAAACAGCACGCCCGCGAGGCGGACATCGTGGCCCAGGCCGGACGACCCGGCATGATCACGATCGCCACCAACATGGCCGGTCGTGGCACCGACATCGTGCTCGGTGGAAACATTGAAAAAGACGTGCAGGCCATTGAAGAAGATGCGAACCTGCCAGAGGGGGTCCGCCATGAAAAAGTGGCTCAGCTGCGCGAGCAATGGAAAGTCGTGCATGAGCAGGTCAAGTCCTTGGGCGGCTTGCGCATCATCGCGACTGAGCGTCATGAGTCACGCCGCATCGACAACCAGCTGCGCGGCCGTTCGGGCCGCCAAGGCGACCCCGGTTCTTCACGCTTTTACCTGAGTCTGGACGACCCGTTGATGCGCATTTTTGCGGGTGACCGTGTGCGCTCCATCATGGACCGGCTGAAGATGCCCGAAGGCGAGGCGATCGAAGCGGGAATCGTCACCCGCAGCATTGAAAGTGCCCAGCGCAAGGTAGAGGCGCGCAACTTTGACGTCCGTAAACAGCTGCTCGAATACGACGACGTGTCCAATGACCAGCGCAGGGTGATTTACCAGCAGCGCAATGACATTCTGGATGCCCAAGACATGCACACCCAGATCACGGCCCTGCGCGAAGGGTGCTTCACCGATCTGGTGCGCCAGTTTGTCCCGGTCGAGTCGGTCGAAGAGCAATGGGATCTGCCGGCTCTGGAAAAAGTGCTGGCTGAAGAGTGGAGCATGACGCTGGATTTGCAAGGCAAGGTCCAAGCTTCCAGCGCTATTTCGGACGAAGACCTGCTGGAGACGGTCGTGACGGCTGCCCATGCACAGTTTCAGTCCAAGCTCGACCAAGTGGGGGCCGAGAGTTTCGTGTCCTTTGAACGCATGATTTTGTTGCAGAGCATCGACACCCACTGGCGCGAACACTTGAGCGCTTTGGACTACCTGCGTCAGGGCATCCACCTGCGGGGCTATGCGCAAAAGCAACCCAAGCAGGAATACAAGCGTGAGGCCTTTGAGTTGTTTGGCCAATTGCTCGACGCTGTGAAAAACGAAGTCACCAAGACTTTGATGATGGTGCGCATCGATTCAGGCGACCAAATACAGCAAGCAGCCCAAGCCATTGAGGAGCGGGCTGAACAGATCAGCAATGTGACTTACAGTGCCCCGGATGAAACAGGACAGCCACAGTTGCATGCTGCCGGAGCCGCTGCAGCTGCCGGTGGGCTGGCCGATTTGGCCAGCACCTGGGGCCAGGTGGGGCGCAACGAGCCTTGCCCTTGTGGCAGTGGCAAAAAATTCAAACAATGCCACGGCAAGCTCGCCTGAAAAGGCGGAGCTTATGAAACGGGCTTCGGCCCGTTTTCTTTGAGCTGCCCCGCTTGTGCTGTGAAACCCTGCTTTTGTGAAGGACCGACATGCCCGTGAACCTGCCCCCCCTTGATTCGGCACAACTCAAACCCATCGCTGGCGTGCGCATCGGCATCGCGCAAGCAGGTGTGCGCAAAGCCAACCGAAAAGACCTCACGGTGTTTTTGCTGGACGAAGGCACCAGCGTGGCGGGTGTGTTCACCCGCAACCGTTTTTGCGCCGCCCCTGTGCAGGTCTGCCGTGAGCACCTGGCCGCGGGCAGCGCCGTGCGCGCCTTGGTCATCAACACCGGCAACGCCAATGCGGGCACGGGTGCACCGGGCTTGGCCCATGCCCACCAGACTTGTGAGGCCTTGGCCAGCTTGCTGCGCTGTACGCCTGCGCAAGTGCTGCCGTTTTCGACGGGTGTGATCATGGAGCCGCTGCCGGTGGACCGCATCGTGGCTGGCCTGCCTGCTGCGCTGACCGATGCGCAAGCCGCCCACTGGGCCGAGGCTGCACAAGGCATCATGACCACCGACACCGTGCCCAAAGCCGCCAGCGCGCAGGTGCAAGTGGGTGGCAAGACCGTCAGCATCACCGGCATCAGCAAAGGTGCTGGCATGATCCGCCCCAACATGGCCACCATGCTGGGCTTTGTGGCCACCGATGCCTGCATCGCCCCGGCCTTGTTGCCTGCGCTGGCCAAGCAACTGGCCGATGGTTCGTTCAACCGCATCACCATCGACGGCGACACCTCGACCAACGACTCCTTCATGTTGATCGCCACGCACAAGGCGGCGCAACCCCCCATCACGTCGCTGGACAGCGCCGACGGTCAGGCTTTGCTTCAGGGCTTGATGCAAGTGGCCCGCCAGTTGGCGCACGCCATCGTGCGCGATGGCGAAGGCGCCACCAAGTTCATCACCGTGCTGATCGAAGGCGGCCGCACGGCCGAGGAATGCCGCCAGGTGGCTTATGCGATCGCGCATTCGCCGCTGGTCAAGACCGCCTTCTTTGCCAGTGACCCGAACCTGGGCCGTATTCTGGCCGCCGTGGGTTATGCGGGCATCGATGATTTGGACCAAGGCCTGATCGAGCTGCACCTGGACGACGTGCATGTGGTCTCGCAAGGTGGTCGCCGCGCCGAATACCGCGAAGAAGACGGCCAGCGCGTCATGAAGGGCAGCGAAATCACCGTGCGCGTGGGCCTGGGCCGGGGCACGGCCAGCGACACTGTGTGGACGTGCGATCTGAGCCACGATTACGTCACCATCAACGCGGATTACCGTTCATGAACTCTCCTGCTTCCTCACCTCTGGATCAACTTTTGGCCAAAGTCAGCCAGTTGGTGGACCGCATCGAGTCGGTCTTGCCCCAACCCCTGTCGGCCCCTGACTGGACGCAAGCCATTGCCTGGCGCTACCGCAAGCGCTCTTCAGGCCATGGTGTGCTGGAGCCGGTGCGCCATGTGGCGGCCATGACGCTGGCTGACCTCAAGGAAATCGACGACCAAAAAGAAAAGCTGCAGCGCAACACCGAACAGTTTGTGCATGGCCATCCGGCCAACAATGTGCTGCTCACGGGCGCACGCGGCACCGGCAAATCCTCGCTCATCAAGGCCTGTCTGAACACCTATGCACCGCAAGGCTTGCGCCTGATCGAGGTGGACAAGGAAGACCTGACCGATTTGCCCGACATCATCGAAGTGGTGGCCGGGCGGGATGAAAAGTTCATTGTGTACTGCGACGACCTGAGCTTTGAAGACGGTGAGCCGGGCTACAAGGCGCTCAAGTCCATTTTGGACGGCACCGTGGCCGCCTCGACCCCCAATGTGCTGGTGTACGCGACCAGCAACCGCCGCCATTTGTTGCCTGAGTACATGAGCGAGAACCTCACCTACAAGCACACCGACGACGGCGAAGTGCACCCGGGTGAAGGCGTGGAAGAGAAGATCTCTCTGTCAGAGCGCTTTGGCCTGTGGATCAGTTTCTATCCCTTCTCACAAGACGAGTATTTGACCATTGCAGGCCAATGGCTCAGCGCTTTGGGCGCCACACCCACGCAAATCGATGCGGCGCGCCCCGATGCGCTGCTCTGGGCTTTGGAGCGCGGCTCACGCAGCGGCCGTGTGGCTTACCAGTTTGCCCGAGACATGATGGGCCGCCAATCGGACCGCGCATGAGCGCAGGCCTGCTGGTCGCAGACGGTGAGCGGGTACGGCTAGACCTGGCAAAGGGCCAGGCCGAGCGCGCCGTGGTCGATGTGGCGGTGGGTGTGTTGCTGCAATCCGATGGCCAGTTTTTACTGACCTCGCGCCCCGAAGGCAAAGTGTATGCAGGCTATTGGGAATTCCCGGGCGGCAAACTTGAAGCGGGCGAGTCGGTCGAGCAAGCGCTGCGCCGAGAACTGCAAGAAGAGCTGGGCATCACCATCGGCCCGCCACAAGTCTGGAAAACCCAAATGGTCGATTACCCTCACGCCTTGGTACGGCTCCATTTTTGCAAGGTGTGGGCGTGGCAAGGCGAGTTGCAAATGCGTGAAGGGCAATCACACGCTTGGCAGACCTTGCCTGTGGCCGTGGTGCCTGTGCTGCCGGGCACCATCCCCGTGTTGACTTGGTTGGCGCAAGAGCGGCAATTCACAGGCCAGACGCACGCCTGAGCTTCACGTCACTGCAGGCGTGGATCGCCAAAAGTCTCGTCGGGCGGGGTCTCGTCGGGCAGTTTGAATTCTTCGCTGGCCCAGGCCCCCAAGTCCACGCCTTTGCAGCGGCCGCTGCAAAACGGGCGGTAAGGGTTGGCGGGGCTGTAAAGGCTCAGGCCTGCACAGGCAGGACAGCGCACGTGGCGTGGTTTGAAAGATTCAGGTGGGTTCACGACGCTCATGCGCACAAGGTCATCTCGAAGGGCACGTCATCGGTCGTGGCCACCAATTTGCCGTCGCTTTGCTGGCGCAGCATGCGAATGACCACCAGCAAGCGATTACAACTGATCTCGGGCGTCAAACCCAAGGAGGGGTCGATCTTCAGGCGCAGCAGCTGAAAGCTTCGCCCTTGGGGCAGGTTTTGTTGCAACTGACCTGAAGTGGCCATGACTTTTTGGCTCGAGCCCGATTCGCGCAGCATTTGCAACAACTGCTCAATGGCTTGAGCCCAAGGCGCAAAAGGCAAAATCCATTGTTGCAAATCACGGGCACGGCTGCTTGCAGCATGGTGCTGCCAAGCGTGATAGGCGGGCAAATCAAATTCGCAAGTACCCCCCGGGATGGCCACACGGCTTCTGAGGGCCATCAGGAAATCATGGTCCGCTAAGTTTTGGCCCATTTTCCCTGTCACATGATTGAGGGCTTCAAAGAGGTGATCGAGTTGCGCAATCAGCCCGTCCAGCGCTTTTTCGGAAATGGCGGGATTCCCCCTGTAAGCGCTATAAACTTGCTTTTGCCGCTCAAGGTCTTTGAGTACCTCGGACTTGAGTTCCGATCGGCCCCCCACCTCCATGATTTCAAACAGGGTGATCAAGGCAAAATGGTGGTCCAGAGCCTGATCGCGCCCGACCAGTTGACCCAAGCGGGAAAACAGCTGCTGCAGTCGCAAATAGGTGCGAATGCGTTCATTAAATGGGTATTCGTACAGTATCACGCGGCATTTTCCAATCACGCCATCATAGCCCGAAGTCGGCGGCAAGCTGAGCCACCCGGGTCTCTAAATCATTAAAACCAAGGCCTTGATTGAAGAGAACGGTATCGGCGCAGGCCAGACGCTGTGAACGCGAGGCTTGTTGAGCCATGATGCGTTCGACCTCTTCGCTGGCCAGGCCACTGCGGGCCATGACCCTTTGCTTTTGGGTCTCGGTATCGCAGTCCACCACGATCACCCGGTCCACCTGTTTGCGCCAACGCTCACCCGACTCCACCAGCAAGGGCACATCAAACACCAAGACATGGTGACCACTTTGCACGGCCGCTTGCGCTTGCACGTTCGTGATCTGGCTGACCAGGGGATGGATGATGTGTTCGAGTTGGCGTTTGGCTCGCGGGTCACGGAAGATGCGATCGCGCATGGCCTGGCGGTTCATGGCGCCGTCCGGGTTGAGCACCTCGTGACCAAAGGTGCGGACGATGGCCGCCATGGCCTGGCCACCTGGGGCCGTGAGGCTGCGAGAAATGGCATCGGCGTCGATGATGGCGGCGCCGCGCCGCGCCAAAAAGCCCGCCACGGTGCTTTTGCCGCTGCCAATGCCGCCGGTCAGGCCAAAGCGCCAAGTGCGATGTGTCATGGACATTCAGATCAAAAACCAGGGCAGGGGGCCCAAAATCATGATCCACAAACCTGCCAACACCAAAAAAGGCCCGAAAGCCAACTGGCCATTGTCCGCCAATTGACCCCGCATTTTGAGCCAGAGGCCGCCGATCATCCCGGAAAAAGAGGCGATCAAGATCAAGGACAGGAACGCGGGCCAGCCCAGCCAAGCCCCCAGGGCGGCCAGCAGTTTGAAGTCGCCTTGACCCATGCCCTCCTTGCCGGTCACGGCTTTGAACAACCAGTAGACCGTCCACAGAAACAGGTAGCCAGCAGCGGCACCCCAAAGGGCTTCATTCAGGCCGATGCCGGTCAACCCCAGACTGGTGGCAATCAAACCCGCCCATGCCAGGGGTTGGGTGATGGCGTCGGGCAGCAAGCGCGTGTCGGCATCGATGGCGGCCAGCGCCACCAAGGCGGCTGCAAATCCCGCCCAGACAAGCGCCTGAAAACCCAAGCCGTGTGCGGCTGCTGCCCACATGAACAGGGCAGATGTAACCAATTCAATGGCCGGGTATCGCCAAGCAATTTGAGCTTGGCAGTGGGCGCATCGGCCGCGCAGTCGAATGAAACTCAGTAGCGGAATGTTCTCGTGCCAAGCCAAGGCGTGTTGGCAGTGTGGGCAGTGCGAACGAGGCACAGCCAGATTGAAGGGGGGTGAGCTCGGTGGGGCCTCGTCTGGCGGGGTGTCCCACTGCGCTTGCAGCATGAGCGGCAAGCGGTGGATCACCACATTCAAGAAACTGCCGATCATCAACCCCAGCAAAGCCGCCAGGCCGAGTGCCAAAACGCTGTCGTTCATGTCAAAAAACTTGCCCCAAACTGAAAATAGGTAGGTACATGGCCACCAAAATGGCCCCAATGAAGCCGCCGAGTACCACGATGATCAGCGGCTCCAGCAAACTGCTCAGGCCATTGACCTGGTCGTCGAGCGCGCTTTCCATCAGGCTACCGGCACGGCTGAGCAAGCTGTCCAAGGCCCCGGTTTCTTCACCTGTGGCGCACAACTGCACGATCATCGCCGGAAAACGCCCGCTTTGGTCCATGCTCTCACTCAAACTTTGGCCCTGCACCACCTGGCGCTGGATTTGCAATGTGGTGCGCGCAAAAACTGCATGATCGCACGCTTGGGCTGTAGGCCCTAAGGCTTCGGTCAAGGGCACGCCCGCAGCCAGCAAGGCCGACAGGGTCTGAGCCCAACGCGCCACCACCGCCGTGGTCAGCAGCGGCCCAAGCACTGGCCAGCGCAGCCACCACCGAGCCAGCCATTGCCGCATGCGGCTGGCTGCTGGGCTGTTGTGTTGTGCTGCCCACAGCAGCAACAGCGCCAAAGGCAGGGCCGCAGGCCAGGCCCGCACCAGTGCGTAGCTCATGCCGACCACCAGTTGCGTGGCCAAGGGCAATTCGGCCCCAAAGGACTGGAACACGTCCTGGAAAACCGGCACCACCAGCACCAGAATCAGCACCAAAATACCCAAGGCCACGGCCATCACCGCGATGGGGTACATCAAGGCCGAACGAATTTTGGAGCGCATTGCCTCGTTTTTTTCCAGCGTCAAAGACAGCCGCTCCATCATCGTGTCCAGAATCCCGGCGGCTTCGCCGGCTTGCACCATGTGCACATACAGGCCGCTGAATTGTTTCGGGTGTTTGGCCAGGGCGTCGTGCAGGGCCACGCCGGCTTCGACATCGCTGCGCACACGGGTCATCACGAGCACCAGACCTTTGGCGCTCATGCTGCGGCACAGCATGGCCAGTGCCTGCACGACGGGCACGCCTGCGCGCAGCATGGCCGCCCATTGGCGCGTCATGACGGCCAGGTCTTTGGCTTTGACGGTATCCGGCGGCGACCACCACAGGCGCTGAAGCTGCACTTTTTGTAGCCCCTGCCTGCGCAGCTGAGCCCGGGCCAAGTCGGCGTTCAGGGCCTGAATTTGACCGCTTTGGGCACGGCCTTGATGGTCGCGGCCGCTCCAGCGAAAGACCGTTGTGGCGCGGGCCGCCGGCAGGGCACTCATGCGCTTTCTCGCGTGGCGGCCAGCACCTCGTCCAATGAGGTGATGCCCTGCAGCACTTTGCGCAAGCCGGCCATGCGCAAGCTGCTCACCCCTTCGCTTCGGGCTTGGCGCGCCATCTCTTGTATCCCAGCTTCATGCAAAACCAGTTGCTGCATCTCGGCGCTGACGGTCATGACCTGGAAAATCCCGGTTCGCCCGGCAAAGCCTTTGTGGCACTGCGGGCAACCCTCGGGCTCGAACACCGGCACGGGGTCTGCTAAGTGCAGACTGGGCGGCCAACCTGCTTTGTGCCAAATCACAGCGGGCACGCTGGCCGCGCGCTTGCAGTGCGTGCACAGGCAGCGCACCAGGCGTTGCGCCGTGATCAAGCTCACACTGGCAGCGATGTTGTAGGGGGCAGTGCCCATGTTGCGCAAGCGCACCAAGGTGGCCGGGGCGTCGTTGGTGTGCAAGGTCGAGAGCACAAGGTGCCCGGTTTGCGCAGCCTGGATGGCGATATTGGCGGTCTCCAGATCGCGCACTTCACCGACCATCAAAATGTCCGGATCTTGGCGCAAAAAAGCACGCAAGGCCACGGCAAAGCTCAGGCCGGGTTTGTCCTGCACATTGACCTGATTGATGCCCGCGAGCTGGATTTCACAGGGGTCTTCCACCGTGGCGATGTTCACTTCGGGCGTGTTCAGCAGGTTCAGACAGGCGTACAAGGATTGCGTCTTGCCCGAGCCGGTGGGGCCTGTCACCAGCACCAACCCGTGCGGTGCGCGGATAGCGGCCTGCAAGCGATCGAGGTCTTCTGCTTCGTAGCCCAGAAGGCTCAAGTCCAGTTGAGACTGCGCGGAGTCCAGCACCCGAATCACCAGTTTTTCACCAAACAAGGTGGGCAAGGTGCTGACACGCAAGTCCAGCTCCCGCCCTTGGGCCAATTGCAGTTTCATGCGGCCGTCTTGCGGCAGGCGCTTTTCGGCAATGTCCAGGCGTGACATCACTTTGATGCGCGATGCCAACCGGTCTTTAAGGGCCATGTGCGGTGAGGCCACCTCGCGCAGTTCTCCATCGATGCGCATGCGTACCCGGTACTGGTGTTCATAAGGCTCAAAGTGCAGGTCAGAGGCCTTGAGCGCCACCGCCTGCTCCAGCAGTTTTTGAACGTAGCTGACCACTGGGGCGTCATCGTGCCCAGTCAGTGGCGGGCGTGTCGGAGCAGAATCCATGATGTACCGTCCATTTGTTGGTAACTAAAATGGTAAATCATGGGACTAGGTGTGTTATTTGTAAATCTATTTAAATGGACTTTGCGGGTCGTGTTGTGTCTTGCCAAGGGCGAGAGACGACTGAAAAAGCGACGCGTCAAGGACCTCTGTTGCAGTGAGTCTTTCGCATTTCCCTCAAAATCAAGGCCATTGAACTGGACAACAGGAGACAAACATGCACGTGGGTATTGCAGGCATCGGCAAGATGGGCGCAGCGATTGGGTCGCGGTTGTTGTCACTGGGCATGCCCGTGACGGTTTGGAACCGCACCGCCGAGCGAGCCCAGTCCTTGGTGGTCACAGGGGCTCAGTGGGCTGAATCACCCAAAGCCTTGGCTGAGTCGGTCGATGTGGTCATCACTTTGCTGACCAATGAGGCGGCGCTCGACGACGTTTATGGTTCGGCATCGGGTTTGCTTGCGGGTAAAGTTCATGACAAGGTGTTCATCGACATGAGCACCGTTCGCCCTGCCAAGCCGCAAGAAATGGCTCAGCGTGCGCAAGCGGTCCAAGCCCGGTTTTTGGAGTGTCCGGTGGGCGGTAGCGTGGGGCCCGCCAAAGAGGGCAAATTGTTGGGCTTTGTCGGTGGCGATGCGCAGGACTTGCAAAAAGTCCAGGCTTTGCTCGACGGGATGTGCCGCCGAGTGGAGCATGTGGGGCCACACGGTGCGGGCGCCACCATGAAACTGGCTGTCAATTTGCCATTGATGGTGTATTGGCAAACTTTGGGCGAGGCACTTTCTTTGGTTGAACCCCTGGGCCTCGACCCCCAGCGCGTGATCGATATCCTGTCTGACTCATCGGGTGGGCCCAACATGCTCAAGGTGCGTGGCGGCATGATTGCCAAGACCCTGAGTCAGCAAAAAAGTGATCAGGTCACCGTCAATGTGGCGACGATGCGCAAAGATATGCAGTCCATGCTGGACTTGGGATCGGCGATGCGTAAGAACTTGCCCCTGACGGCTTTGGCCCTGCAAAAATTCGAAGCTGCCGCACAGAGCGGGCTGGATGCGAAAGATTGTTCAGAGCTGCTGGTGTGGTGGTTGACCCAAGGTGGCCGCGCCTGATTCTGGCGCAGCCACTGGGATGAGGACTTCACTCGAGGCGCATTTCCCGGATGATGGCGCGGAACTGGTCCATCTGCCGGCGCAGCATGGCGTCTTGCTCGGCCGGTGTTGAGCCCACGCCCTCGGCACCTAGATCGTTCAGGCGCTTGACCACATCGGGGTGGCGCACTGCGGCGATCACTTCCTTGTTCAGCCGTTCAATGATGTCCTTGGGCGTTTTGGCTGGGGCGAACACACCGTTCCAGCCTTCCAGTTCAAGGTTGGGAAAGCCCAACTCCCTGACAGTGGGCACATCGGGCAGGCCCGGGATGCGTTTGGATGCCGTCGTGGCAATGGCCTTCAGGGTACCGGCCTTGATCTCGGCCAGGGAGGAAGACAACTGATCGCCACCGACTTGGAGTCGACCCGCTAGCAACTCCTGCTTAAGGGGGGCCGCGCCCTTGAACGGAATGTGGGTGATATTGACTTTGCCTTCTTTTTTGAAGGCCTCACCCAAGACGTGCATGGTGGAGCCCGGACCTGTCGACCCATAGTTGTACTGCAGCGCAGGGTTGCTGCGCAACAAGTTGGCCAGCTCTTTCAGGTCTTTGGCGGGTACGCTGGGACTGGCCGTCCAGACAAAAGGCACATACACGGCGATCGACACCCCTGCAAAGTCGGTGTCCACATTGAAGGGCGAACGGTTGGCCAGAGCTTGCGCCACTGAGGCCAGCGGAAACGACAGGTTGTGCATCAAGATGGTGTAACCATCGGGGGCCGCTTTGGCCATCAGGTCGGCACCGATTGCGCCACCCGCTCCGCCCCGGTTGTCCACCGTGACGGGTTGGCCCATGGATTCGCTCATTTTTTGCGCCACGATACGGGCAACAATGTCGGTGGTGCCTCCTGCAGGGAACGGCACGATCATTTTGATGGGTTTGCTGGGGTAGGACTGCGCCAGGGTTGCGGGGTGAAGCGCCAGCGTCACCAGGCCCAGCAATCCAGAGGCGCAGATTTGGCGCCATTTTTGAGGTATCAAACGCATGAAGTCTCCTTGTGGTTGTGACCTCCTGACCATGCCGAACAGGAAGAAAAATCACTATCACACAAGTCAATTGACCCGACGCATCACCAAAGTGACAAGCGCTAGATCCGCACGCGCCTTTGGGTTGACATGGAGAAGTTCGGTTTTCTCAAGAATTTCAATCCCACAACCAGCGTCCACACGCCGTTAGCAGAGGTAAGTTCATTCAGAGCAGAGTCTGGTGCCTGAATTTGGGTATTTCAGCAGACCCGTCGTGCGATTTTGTGAATGGCCGATGTGGGATCGATGTCCATCCAATCGTGCAGCATGCCTTGGCGACCGATCACCTTGCCTGTCAACATGGCACCACTGTAGTGAGTCAAATGCATCACGCGAGCCATTTTGGCTTTGCAGTTGATCATCAGTTGAGTTTGGACCGACAGATAAGGCTTGCCCTCAGCGGTCGATTGAGTTTTTTTGTAATCGATCGCACTCCAAACAAGCTTACGACCCGCTTCTTGCTGGATGGAATTGGCATCGATGTAGAACATGCCTTGATCGTTCAAAACGATGACTTCCCATTTGGGCGCAGCTGTGCCAGGGGCTGCCAAAACGCAGGACAAGGCGATGAGCACCCTAGTGGATATTTTGAAATACGTCATGTTCATTTTTGCCGGGCGCTCAGCTCAGGTGCGTCGAGCAAGCAGCTGCGATGCCAGCAGCACCATGGCCTGACGGTGGGCGTTGTTTGGCAACTGGAGTGCTGCATCGATGGCCCTTTGGGCCTCGGCGGCGGCGGCATCCCGGGTGGCTTCCAGGGCTCCGGTTTCACGCACGATGGCCACGATGTCGGTCAGCCGTTCCACGCTGCCGGTTTCAATGGCTTCGCGCACGGTTTGGCTTTGTGAGGCGTTGCCGCGCTGAATGGCCAGAATCAAAGGCAAGGTGGCCTTGCCTTCGCGCAGGTCATCACCCAGGTTTTTGCCCATCTCCGTGGCATTGCCGTCGTAGTCGAGCACATCGTCGATCACCTGAAAGGCAGTTCCCAAGGCCTGACCGTAATCAGCGCACGCGGCTTCAATGTCTGAAGAGCTGCCCGCCAGGATGGCGCCCAGACGGGCGCTGGCTTCGAACAACTTGGCAGTTTTGAAGCGAATCACGCGCAAATAGCCTTCTTCGTCCAGCGAGGCATCGTGCATGTTCATCAGTTGCAGCACTTCGCCTTCGGCAATCACGTTGGTGGCATCGGCCAGGGTTTGCATGATGCGCATGCTGCCCGCATCGACCATCATTTGGAATGCGCGCGAATACAAAAAGTCACCCACAAGAACGCTGGCCGGGTTGCCAAAGCGTTCATTCGCCGTGGGCCTGCCGCGCCTGAGGGTGGACTCGTCCACCACATCGTCGTGCAGCAAGGTGGCGGTGTGGATGAATTCGACTACGGCCGCCAGGTTGTGGCGCTGGCCACCGGTGTAGCCCAAGGCCCCGCAAGTGAGCAGCAGCAGGACCGGGCGCAGGCGCTTGCCTCCGGCTGAAATGATGTACCGTGCCACCTCTGCGACCAAAGGCACACCGGAATCGAGGCGCTGGGCAATGACGTGGTCGACCCTGGCCATGTCTGGGGCCACCAGTTCAAGAACGGCTGAGGTGCTGTTTTCTGAAGCAGACAAATGGAGGATCCGACTGGGGAGCTCGGCGGAGCCGAGGCGGGTGGAATAAAACGCACTCAGTGCGAGTTGAGATTATAGAGATCGTCGCGCTTGGCCCCCTGAAACAAGTGCACTGGACAACGCTTCGGATTTGCCATTCATGGGTGGCCGTGCTACAATCGCAGGTTCCTTGGGGATAAGCCCTTGGAAACTTCCATTCAAAGAGGTCATTTATGTACGCAGTCATAAAAACCGGTGGCAAACAGTATCGTGTTGCCGCTGGCGAAAAAATTAAAGTAGAACAGATCGCTGCGGACGTTGGCCAGGAAATCGTGATTGATCAAGTTCTCGCAGTCGGCAACGGCGCAGACCTGAAGATTGGCACGCCCCTGGTGTCCGGCGCAACAGTCACAGTCACCGTGTTGGCACATGGCAAGCACGACAAAGTGCACATCTTCAAGATGCGCCGTCGCAAGCACTATCAGAAACGTCAGGGTCACCGCCAGCAGTTCACAGAACTGCAAATCGGTGCAATCGCTGCCTGAGGAGAATAGGTCATGGCACAGAAAAAAGGCGGCGGCTCTACGCGCAACGGACGTGATTCCAAGCCAAAAATGCTCGGCGTCAAGGCTTTCGGTGGTGAACTGATCAGCGCTGGCGCAATCATCGTTCGTCAACGCGGCACCAAGTTTCATGCTGGCAGCAATGTTGGCATCGGCAAAGACCACACTTTGTTTGCCCTGGTGGACGGCCATGTGTCGTTCTCGACCAAAGGCGAACTGAGCAAGCACATGGTCAACGTGACACCGGCTGTTTAAGCCCGTTGCGCCCATGGCGAAGAGGAGCCCCGCAAGCCGGGGCTTTTCGCATTCTGGCCCGCAGACCTTTTGACCTCGGGCCCACCGCTACACTGGATACCCCATGAAGTTCGTTGACGAAGCCTATATTGACATCTCCGCAGGTGACGGCGGGAACGGCTGCGTCTCGTTCCGCCATGAAAAGTACAAAGAATTCGGTGGCCCCAACGGGGGCGATGGCGGGCGTGGTGGGCACGTCTTCGCTTTTGCAGACATCAACCTGAACACCCTGGTCGATTACCGTTATTCGCGCCGCCACGAGGCCAAGCGCGGCCAGCACGGCATGGGCTCGGACATGTTTGGGGCGGCGGGTGACGACGTCACACTCAAAATGCCGGTGGGCACCATCATCACCGACGCCGAAACCGGCGAAGTGCTGTATGAGCTGCTGGTCCCAGGTGAAACCATCATGATCGCCAAGGGTGGTGATGGGGGCTTTGGCAACATGCGCTTCAAAAGCGCGATCAACCGCGCACCGCGCCAAAAAACGCCTGGCTGGTTGGGGGAGAAGAAAGAGCTCAAACTCGAATTGAAAGTGCTGGCCGATGTCGGTCTGCTGGGCATGCCCAACGCGGGCAAGTCCACTTTCATCGCGGCCGTCTCCAACGCCCGCCCCAAAATCGCCGATTACCCCTTCACCACCTTGCATCCCAACTTGGGTGTGGTGCGCGTCGGCCCCGAGCAAAGCTTTGTGGTGGCCGATGTGCCGGGCTTGATCGAAGGCGCTTCGGAAGGCGCTGGCTTGGGCCATTTGTTCCTGCGCCATTTGCAGCGCACCCGTTTGCTCTTGCACGTGGTTGACTTTGCGCCATTTGACGAGAACGTCGATCCGGTGCAGCAGGCCAAGGCCATCGTGGCGGAGCTTAAAAAATACGATTCCGGTTTGTACAACAAGCCCCGCTGGCTGGTGCTGAACAAGCTGGACATGGTGCCGACCGAGGAGCGAGAGGCGCGGGTGAAAGATTTCATCAAACGCATGCGCTACAAAGGGCCGGTTTTCCAGATCTCGGCCTTGACCCGCGAAGGTTGCGAGCCGCTGATCAAGGAAATCTACAAACACATCCGTGCCCAGCAAATCATCGAGCAGGGCATTGTGGAAATTGACCCCCGCTTCACCGAGCAGGACAAGCCGCAAGAGCCGGATGCCGATGACCCGCGTTTCAAGCCGCTGCCGTCTGATGCGGACTGATTCGGTGGCGTGCGCCTAAATTTGCCCTCTTTTCTTCACGCCCAGTCAATCCCCAGCATGACTTCTGCCGCCGTTTCCAACCTGTTGCGCGACGCGCGCCGCATCGTCGTCAAAGTCGGCTCCAGCCTGGTGACGAACGAAGGGCGTGGCCTGGACGAGGGTGCGATTGGCGAGTGGTGCCGCCAGATGGCGCTGCTCAGCGCCCAAGGCAAAGAGGTGGTCATGGTCTCCAGTGGTGCGATTGCTGAAGGCATGAAGCGCCTAGGCTGGACCACCCGCCCGAGCGAAGTCCCTGCCTTGCAGGCCGCTGCCGCTGTGGGCCAGATGGGCCTGGCGCAAATGTACGAAACCAAGCTGCGCGAAAACGGCATGGGCAGCGCCCAAGTCTTGCTCACGCATGCCGATCTGGCCGACCGCGAGCGCTACCTCAACGCCCGCTCGACTTTGCTCACCTTGCTCCAGCACCGCGTGCTGCCTGTGATCAATGAAAACGATACGGTGGTCAACGACGAGATCAAGTTTGGCGACAACGACACCTTGGGGGCGTTGGTGGCCAACCTGATCGAAGCCGATTTGCTGATCATCCTGACCGACCAAAAAGGTTTGTACACCGCCGACCCGCGCAAAGACCCCTCGGCCACCTTCGTGCATGAGGCTCATGCCGGTGATCCGGCCCTGGAAGCCATGGCGGGCGGTGCGGGCTCCAGCATTGGGCGGGGCGGCATGATCACCAAAATCCTGGCAGCCAAGCGTGCTGCCGGTTCGGGCGCGTCCACTGTGATTGCCTGGGGGCGCGAACCCGATGCGCTGCTGCGCTTGAGTCAAGGTGACAACATGGGCACTTTGCTGGTGGCCCAGACGGCCAAACAGCAAGCGCGCAAACAATGGATGGCCGACCACCTGCAGTTGCGCGGCTCGGTCACGGTGGATGCAGGTGCAGCGCACAAAGTGCTGACCGAAGGCAAGAGTTTGCTGCCCATCGGCATGACGGGCGTCGCGGGTGATTTTTCGCGCGGGGACGTGATCGCCATCCGGGACGAGCAAGGTGCAGAAATTGCCCGAGGCTTGGCCAACTACGCCAGCGCTGAAGCCCGCTTGCTGTGCCGCAAGCCCTCACACGACTACGAGGCCTTGCTGGGTTACACCGCCGAGCCCGAGATGGTGCACCGGGACAACATGATCCTGAGCCGCTGAAGCCAAGGGGGGGAGTCAGCCCATCGCCAGATGGGTCAGCCTTGCGGGTTCGGGTCGAAGCTGGCGCCCGGGGGCAACTCCATGTGCTGGGGAGGCTGCATCTCGCCGTGATCGTGGTCCATGCCGTGATCACGTGGACCCCGGTTGCCGCCACGCAAATAGCGGTTTTGACGCTCTTGCCGAGGCAGGTAGCGGGCCAGTTCAGTCAGCGCCATTTCGTACACGCCACGCTTGAACTCCACCACCACATCGAGCGGCACCCAATAGTCGTTCCAACGCCAAGCGTCAAACTCGGGGTGGTCGGTGGCACGCAAGTTCAGGTGGTGGTCGTGTGTGACCATCTGCAGCAGGTACCAGATTTGTTTCTGGCCCTTGTAAAAGCCGCGTGCATCCCGTCGGATGAAGCGGTCCGGCACCTCATAACGCAACCAGTCGCGGGTTCGGGCCACGATGCGCACATGCTCCGGTTGGAGCCCCACTTCTTCATGCAGTTCGCGGAACATGGCCTGCTCGGGACTTTCGCCCCGATCGATGCCGCCTTGCGGAAATTGCCAGCTGTGGGTTCTGATGCGCTTGCCCCAGAAAACCTGGTTTCTCTGGTTGAGCAGAATGATGCCGACGTTGGGCCTAAAGCCTTCACGGTCAAGCATAATCAACCTCAAATTTTTAAATTGTGTCCATTATGCACGCCGCACCGGCGCATGCTCTTGGATGTTTCCCTGATCCCCCTGCTGAGTTAGCCCGCCGCGATGAAAGCCTCCCAGTTCCTCATATCCACCCTCAAAGAAGCCCCAGCCGACGCCGAGGTGGTCAGCCACAAACTGATGACCCGCGCCGGCATGATCAAAAAGCTGGGTGCGGGCATCTACAACTACATGCCCATGGGTTTGCGCGTGATCCGCAAAGTCGAGGCCATCGTGCGCGAAGAAATGAACCGCGCCGGTGCCATCGAGATGACCATGCCTGTGGTGCAGCCCGCCGAGTTGTGGCAAGAGACCGGCCGCTTTGACAAGATGGGCCCCGAATTGCTGCGCATCAAGGACCGCCACGGCCGCGACTTTGTGATCCAGCCAACCAGTGAAGAGGTGGTGACCGACGTGGTGCGCCAGGAAGTACGCAGCTACAAGCAGCTGCCTAAAAACTTCTACCAAATCCAGACCAAATTCCGCGACGAGCGCCGTCCGCGTTTTGGCCTGATGCGTGGCCGCGAGTTCACCATGAAGGACGCCTACAGCTTTGACCGCGACGTGGTGAGCGCCAAGGCCAGTTACCAGGTGATGGCCGGGGCTTACCGGAAGATTTTCGACCGATTTGGCCTGACCTACCGCGCCGTGGCCGCTGACAGCGGGGCCATCGGGGGCGATTTGTCCGAAGAGTTCCAGGTGATCGCCGCCACTGGCGAAGACGCCATCGTGTACTGCCCCAGCAGCAGCTACGCTGCCAACATCGAAAAAGCCGAAGCCCTGGCCCCCAGTCAGCCACGTGGCGCAGCAGCCCAAGCGCTGACCAAGACCCCCACGCCCGGCAAGAGCACCTGCGAAGATGTGGCCGCTTTGCTGAATGTGCCCCTGTCCACCACCGTCAAATCCTTGGTGCTGGCCACCGACACCCTGAACGAACAAGGCGAGATCGTCAAGTCGCAAGTCTGGCTGTTGCTCTTGCGCGGCGACCACGACATGAACGAAGTCAAAGTCGGCAAGCTGCCTGGCATGGAAGGCGGTTTCCGCTTCGCCACGCTGAGCGAGATCGAAGACCACTTTGGTTGCAAACCCGGTTACCTGGGTCCCTTGAACTTGAAGCAGCCCGTCCACCTGGTGGCCGACCGCGACGTGGCCGTTATGGCCGATTGGATTTGCGGCGCCAACGAAGAAGACTGCCACATCACCGGCGTCAACTGGGGCCGTGACCTGCCTGAGCCTGCATTGGTGGCCGACATCCGCAACGTGGTGGCGGGTGACAAGTCGCCCGACGGTCAAGGTGAGCTGGCCATTGAGCGCGGCATCGAGGTGGGCCATGTCTTCTATTTGGGCACCAAATACTCCAAGACCATGAACGCCACCTTCCTGGACGAGAACGGCAAGCCGCAGTTCTTGGAGATGGGCTGTTACGGCATCGGCATCACGCGCCTGCCCGCCGCCGCCATCGAGCAAAACCACGACGAGCGCGGCATCATCTGGCCCGACGCCATTGCCCCGTTCACATTGGTGATCTGCCCCATCGGCATGGACCGCAGCGAAGCCGTCAAGCTGGAAGCCGAACGCATCTATGCCGCCTTGCTGGTCGACGGGGTCGACGTGATCTTGGACGACCGTGGCGAGCGCCCCGGTGCCATGTTTGCCGACTGGGAATTGATCGGCGTGCCGCACCGCATCACGATTGGTGACAAGGGCTTGAAAGACGGTCTGGTCGAGTACCAGCACCGGCGCGACGCCGAGTCCAGCAAAGTGGCGGTGGCCGACATCCTGGGTCACCTCAAGGCGCGGTTGGCCCCCTGAGCCGCACGCCTGGGTCCATGACACGCCCGGTCTTGCCCAGCCGCCGGGCTTGTTTGCTCAGTCTGTGTGGGACTTTTTTACCTGTCGGGCCGGTCCATGCTGGACGGCAAATCGAAGAGCCCCTGTCGCACGCCGTGCGTTCGGCCCTGAGCGCGGCGGTGGCGGCGGCAGCACCCCCTCAACCCCTGCTGCCCACCGCCGCTGATCAGCAGGCCTATGCGCAGTGGCAAGCGGCCAGCAGCCAACGCCTGTCGCGCTACAAAAACCCCCCCACCGAGCGGCAAGAATTTTTGCAAACCCTTTGGTATGAAGCCCGCAGGGCAGGCCTGCCGCTGTCGCTGGTGCTGGGCGTGGTGCAGGTGGAAAGTGCGTTTCGAAAATACGCCATCTCCAGCGCTGGGGCACGTGGCTACATGCAGGTCATGCCGTTTTGGGCACGCTTGATCGGCGATGGCGACGACAGCCGCCTGTTTCACATGCAGACCAACTTGCGTTTTGGCTGCGTGATCCTGCGCCACTACCTGGACCGCGAACGGGGCGACACCTTCATGGCGCTGGGTCGCTACAACGGTACACGCGGACAGAACGTTTATCCGCAGGCCGTTCAAGCGGCGCAGCGCGGGTGGTTGCATGCCGAAGATTAAATTGAGTACTTTAGAATTTAAAAAATAGACTGAAGTTTTGTTTTTGTGTATTATTCAAGTAATACACCAATGCACATGATCTTCAGCATCGCCCCCAGTGACCCAACGCCGATCTACCGCCAGATCGTCGATCAGGTGCGCCGCCAGATAGCGGGAGGGGTAATCGTCCCGGGTCAAGAGCTGCCCAGCGTGCGCGCCATGGCGCAGCAGCACACGATCAACCCCATGACGGTGTCAAAGGCTTACAGCCTTCTGGAGGCCGAAGGGCTGTTGGAGCGTCGTCGCGGCATGGGCATGGTGGTGGCGAACCACTCCGAACAAAGCGACAAAGTACAGCCGCAAGACCTGCTGCGCCCTAGCCTGAAAGCGGCAGCACAGCAAGCCCGGCAGCTGGGCCTGACGGCGCAGGCCGCATTGGCGCAGTTCGAAGAATGCTTGAAAAAAACACATCAGGAGGAGACACCATGAATGAGCCCATCATCAGCGCCCATGCCGTGCAGCATGTTTATCAACGCAAAACCGTGCTGAATCAGATCAGCCTGGATGTGCCCGAGGGGGCTGTGCTGGGCTTGGTCGGTCGCAACGGTGCGGGCAAAAGCACCTTGCTGCGCAACCTGGTGGGTCTGACGGTTCCGGACAAGGGTTTTTGCAAACTGGATGGCTGCCTCAGCACCGACCTGAGCGACAGCGTGCGTGAACGTCTGGGCTATGTGGCGCAAACCCCGGATTTGTTTGACTGGTTGACGGGTGATGCGCACTTTGAACGCATCGGCAGTCTTTATGCGCGCTGGGACCAGGCGCATGCCTATGCGCTCGCAGCTCAATTGGATTTGCCTCTGCACACCAAGGCCAAAGACTTGTCACTGGGTGATCAACAAAAACTCAGCGTGGTGCTGGCGCTGGGGCACGACCCGGACATCCTGATTCTGGACGAGCCTGTCGCCAGCCTTGACCCGATGACGCGTCGTGCCTTCATGCGGGCATTGTTCGAGCAACGCGGCAGCGAGAGCCCGCGCACCGTCATCATCAGTAGCCACCTCTTGACCGATCTGGAGCGCGTGGTCACCCATGTGGCTTTCATGCGCGAAGGCCGCATCCAACTCATGGACGAATGGGATGCACTGACCGAACATTTACGTTTGGTGCAAGTCAAGGGAGCAGAGACACCTCTGGGTGGAATCTTCCAAAGTCGCCAACCGGAGCATGGGCGGTGGCTGGTGGACACCCGCCTGCCTGGCGCACCTTTCGACGGACGGGCGCTGAACCTGGACGACCTGTTTCTGGAGCTGAACGCATGAAAGCCGGTGCACGTCGGGTATCGGGGCTCACGACCGAATCCCCAGCCGTACCTACCAAAGGCCGGTGGCGCAGAACGCCCGAGGCCTTGGTCTGGATGTGGCTGCTGGTGTTCATGATCACGTTGCTGTGCGCAATTTTCAGTTATTCGGCCCCTGCTGAATTCGCCTTTTTGCTGTGCACTCTGAGCAGTCTGGCTGCGGTGTGTGTCACCCATGCAGGCCTGCGCGACGTGCACACCTTCGTGAAGCGCGTGGTACCTGTACATCAGGTAAGTCAACGTATGCATGACATGGCTCACGGTTGGTGGGTGACCGGCTTGTTGTTGGGTTTGGCAACGCTGATGGGTGCTTGGGTGTCATTTCTCGCCGCGTTCGACAGCCACCCCTCCGAGTTGGGGGTTGTGTTGTTGCTGGCACTCGTTTGGCACGCCGTATGGGTGTGTGCGGTGTATGCCTGGTGGGGCGTGGCGCATCCAGCGCACCTGGCCGTGCCCCTGCTGGGTGGGCTGCTCACCGTTTTTTGGCCCGGTCCAGTGTTGGGGGCCTGGCAGCATGCGCCCTTGTGGGTGTGGTTGCTGGCAGCGGCTTATGGTCTGGGCGCTGGGGTGTGGCAGTTACGTCGGCAGTTGACGCCAACTCGCTCGGCGTTGACATGGCTTCCCGGTCCGGGTGGGCGACTTGATGCCTGGGCTCGGCGCTTGGTGGCGCGTGCCGGATTCATTGAGCAGGGTGATTTGGCGCGAAGGCCTTGGAGCGCGATCTTTGGGCTAGGTGTGACATTTGCACTGCTTCCGATCCAACAAATTGGAAGCATTCGCATGCTGGAGCCCTGGGGCAGTGAGATCACGTATTACGAGCTTTGGCGGATAGGTTTTCTCTGTCTGTTTTTGCTGCCCGTGCTTCGCTCCAGCCAATGGCATTGGCGCTATTGGCTGTCGCCCGGTGGGCAAATGCGTCGTCAATTGGGCCTGAACCTGATCACCTCAACCCTGCGATTTGTCGCGATGTGGTTTTGTCCGGGATGGGCCATGTTTTATGGGGCCAAGCAATTTTTCTTTTCTGACCAAAGTGGTTTGCAAATTTTGACCCATCTGGCTTTGTACCTGCCCGTCATGGCCGTGGATTTTTGGGTTGCCACAGCGCTGGCGGTCTGTCTCATGGGTGCATTCAAAACCTGGTGGCGGCTGTTGTTCACCTGCGTCTTGCTTTTTTCGCCTGTGGTGTTGATAGGGATGACGCAGGTGGACAACCGCTGGGCATGGTTGCAGCACTGGGGCCACCGCCAGGGCGTCTGGCTGATCGTGATGACCCTGGTCGCGCTGATGCTGACCATCTTGGCCCAGCGCATCTGGCGCAAGGCAGACCTTGCGCAGGTCTGGCGCGAGTACGAGGCAAAAACGCAGACCCTCCAGGGCTGAACCCCGGGTCATATGGGCCATAAATTCCCCGCAAAAAAGCCACCCGAAGGTGGCTGTTTGCAAGGGGGGGAGGCGATCAAGCCTGGCCGTTGATCACTTGCTGAAGTTCACCCGACTCGTACATTTCCATCATGATGTCCGAGCCGCCGATGAATTCACCCTTGACGTAAAGCTGGGGGATGGTGGGCCAGTTGCTGTATTCCTTGATGCCTTGGCGGATTTCGGCATCGTCCAGCACGTTCACGGTTTTGACCGTCTTGGGGTCCACGCCGCAAGCTTTTAACAGTTGGATGGCACGGCCCGAAAAACCGCACATGGGAAAGTTGGCGTTGCCTTTCATGAACAGGGTGATGTCGTTGCCTTTGACGAGTTCGTCGATGCGTTGTTGGGTGTCGCTCATGTTGTTGCTCCAAATGGGGTCGGTGTCGGACGAGGTGAATTATGTCTCTGATTGAAAGTCTGCCATTTTTGCAGGGATGTTGCTGTCAATTCGGCATCACCGCGCCTGTACAGCGCTCGATTCCGCTCAGATCGCGGCGCGATTGCACCTGCACAAAACCGGCCGTGCGCAGCAGCGCTTGGACCGCGGTGGCCTGGTCCCAGCCGTGTTCCAGCAGCAGCCACCCGCCTGGGGCGAGGCGGCTGGGGGCATGGGCGATGATTTGGCGGATGTCATCCAGACCATCGGGGCCGCTGGCCAGGGCCTGCAGGGGCTCGTGCGTCAGGGCGGCGAGGTGCGGGTCGCCTTCGGCCACATAGGGCGGGTTGGACACGATCAATTCAAACGGACCCGGCACGGCGTCCATCCAGTGGCTCAGCACGCACCGCATCGGCAAGTTCAGGCGCTGGGCGTTGGCGCTGGCCACGGCCAGGGCGTCGGCACTGGCGTCCACCGCCGTCACCTGCGCGGCAGGGCGCTGCTGCTGCAGGGCCAGGGCCACGGCCCCGCTGCCGGTGCCCAGGTCCAGCACGCGGGCTGGTTGGCCCGAAGGCAGCAATTCCAGCGCCCATTCGACCAGGGTTTCGGTGTCGGGGCGCGGGTCCAGCACGCGGGCATCCACCTTCAGCGTCAGGCCAAAAAAGTCTTTGTGCCCGGTGATGTAGGCCACGGGCTCGCCTTGCAGGCGGCGCTGCAGGGCGTGGTCCCAGCTGCGTTGTTGGGCCTCGGTCAACAACCCGGTGTCGTGGGCCAGCAGCCAGGCGCGGTCATGCAGCGGGCGCGCCAGGGCGTGCAGCAGCAGCATCTGCGCGTCCGCGCGTGCCAGCCCTTGTCTGTGGGCTTGTTGCAGGCATGCGGCCACGCTGGGGCTGGCGTGCGAGGCCGTCACGCGGCGGCCCCGATTTCCAGTGCAGCCAGTTGTTCTGCGGCTTCGTAGGCCTGCAGCGCATCGACCACGTCTTTCAAATCGCCTTCCATGATGGTGAGCAATTTGTACAGCGTCAGGTTGATGCGGTGGTCACTCAGGCGCCCTTGCGGGAAGTTGTAGGTGCGGATGCGGTCGGAGCGGTCGCCGCTGCCGATCAGGCTTTTGCGCTCGGCGGCGTCTTTGGCGGCGCGCTCGGCCCGGTCTTTTTCCTGAATCCGGGCGGTCAGCACTTTCAGGGCTTGCGCCTTGTTGCTGTGCTGGCTGCGGCCGTCCTGGCATTCGGCCACGATGCCAGTGGGCAAGTGGGTGATGCGCACCGCCGAGTCGGTCTTGTTGATGTGCTGCCCACCCGCGCCACTGGCGCGGTAGGTGTCGATGCGCAAATCCGACGGGTTGATCTTGATGGCCTCGGCCTCGTCTGGCTCAGCCAGCACCGCCACGGTGCAGGCGCTGGTGTGGATGCGGCCCTGGGTTTCGGTGGCGGGCACCCGTTGCACGCGGTGGCCACCCGATTCGAACTTGAGTGCGCCATAAACCTGGTCGCCTTCGATGCGCACTACGACTTCTTTGTAGCCACCCAGTTCGCTCATCGACTCCGAGATGATCTCGCAACGCCAACCCTGGCTTTCGGCAAAGCGCGTGTACATGCGCAGCAAGTCTGCGGCAAACAGGGCCGATTCGTCGCCCCCGGTGCCTGCGCGGATTTCGACAAAAGCCGGACGTGCATCTTCCGGATCTTTGGGCAGCAGCATGCGCTGCAACTCTGCTTCCAAGCTTTGCAGCTCGGCGCTGGCGCTGGCTGCTTCCTCTTCGGCCATCTCGCGCATATCCTCCTCATCCAGCATGGCCTTTGCGGCGATCAGGTCGGCGCTGCGCTGCTGAAAGCGGGCAAAGCGCGAGGCCACAGCGCTGACTTCGGCATGCTCCCGAGACAGCTTTAGGAACTGCGTCATGTCGGCCATGATGTCTTCGCGGGACAGCAAAAAGTCCAATTCGGTCAAGCGCAGGGCGTAACGTTCGAGTTGCTGGATAAGAAATAGTTTCATGCGGCCAGAGTTTTTGTAAGTTGGATCTTGAAGTCCAACGGGCATGGAGCAGGGAGGGTGTCGGCGTTGATGTGCCGACCTGCCAAGACAAGCCGCTAACGCTCTTTGCGCAAGAAGACGCGCTGCACAGTTTGAATGGTGTGCTCACGGTTCTCGGAATCGGACCCGCGCAACTCGGCCAGGGCGCCGTGCAGCATTTTCTGAGTCAGACCTTTGGAAAGGGCCTCCATCACGGAGATCGGGTCATCTCCCCGGGCCAACAGCTTGCGGGCACGGGCCATTTCAGCTTCGCGCCAAGCGTCGGCTTGGTTTTGCAGCTGCTGGATCAGGGGCACGGTGCCGCGCTGGCCCATCCAGTGCATGAAACTTTGCACACCCGCGTCGATGATCACTTCGGCTTCGGCCACAGCCGCTTGCCGGTGCGCCTGTCCTGCCTGCACCACGCTGGCCAAGTCGTCCACGGTGTACAGGTAAACGTCTTGCAGAGCCTTGACTTCGGGTTCGATGTCACGCGGCACCGCCAGATCGACCATGAACATGGGGCGGTATTTGCGTTTTTTAAGTGCACGTTCGACCGCACCCAAACCGATCAGGGGCAGGGTGCTGGCGGTGCAGCTGATGACCGCGTCGAATTCGTGCAGGCGCGCGGGCAGGTCGGCCAAGGGCATGACCCCGGCCCCAAATCGGTGGGCCAGCAACTCGGCGCGGTCCAGGCTGCGGTTGGCAATCACCATGCCTTTGGGCTGCTTGGCTGCAAAGTGGGTGGCCACCAATTCGTTCATTTCCCCCGCGCCGACAAACAGGATGCGGATGTCTTGGATGTCTTCGAACAACTGGCTGGCCAGGCGCACCGAGGCAGCGGCCATGCTGATGGAATGGGCGCCGATTTCGGTGGAGCTGCGCACTTCTTTGGCCACTGCAAAACTGCGCTGAAACAACTGGTTGAGGGTGCTGCCCAGGGCGCCGGCTTGTTCGGCTGCACGCACGGCGTCCTTGAGTTGGCCCAAAATCTGGGCTTCGCCCAACACCATGGAGTCCAGGCCGCTGGCCACGCGAAAGGCATGGCGGGCCGCCTCATTGCCTTCGAGCAAATAAGTGTGGGCGTGCAGCTCGGACGCGCTCACACCACCGGCTTGAGCCAGCCACCGCAAGGTGCCGTCGGTGGCAGCCTGGTCGGCGGCACAATAAATTTCGGTGCGGTTGCAGGTCGAAAGAATAGCCGCTTCGGGCGCTTGAGCCGTGTGGCTGGCCAGGTTCTGGCGCAAACCGTGCAGCGTGGGCACCAGTTTGTCCACGGCGAACGCGAACCGCCCGCGCAGATCCAGCGGTGCAGTGGTGTGGTTCAAACCCAGGGTCCATACAGGCATGCGAGCCATTATAGGCAAGGGTTGTCAACTTTTCTTGACACAACCCAAGAGAGGCAAGTGAACGTGGTTTTGCATGCACAATTTCAGGATATGGCGCACCTTGAGGGCGTGCTCGGAACAACAGGAGCGAGATTTCATGACGTTTTGGCAATTGGGATTGCACCTGTTCAATTTTCTGCTGCCCGCTTTGGCCTTGGCGATCTTCATGCCTTTGGCTGGGGGCTGGGTTATGGGGTCGGGTCGAGCCAGCTTGGGTCTGCGCATGGGGGTGCATGTCCTGAGCGGGCTGGCCGTGCTGGTCACCGGGTTATGGCTGCACGGCCAAGATGGCAAGATGAGTACCTACATCGCCCTGCTGCTGGTGGCCGCCACGGCCGAGTGGCTGATGCAGCGGGGCTGGGCCAGCAAGTAACAGAGTCAACACGAGACGCCTTCGGCCAGGGGTGGTTGAACCTATTTCAAATCGGACTGAACCCATCCACCCGGTCGGTGATGATGCCGTCGGTGCCCAGGGCCAGCAGGTGCTGGGCGGCACAGTCGTCGTTGACGGTGTAGCTCAGGCACTTGAGCCCCGCGCTGTGCACGCGGGCCACGGTGGCGCTGTCCCACAGCGCGTAGTTGGCGACCACGGCCACACAGTCCAGGTTCAGGGCTTTTTCCAGCCAGCCGTCCCACAACGTATCCATCAGCAGGCCACGCGGCAACTCGGGTGCCGCCGTTTGCGCTGCCGCCAGCGCGTCGGGTTTGAAAGATGTCAGCAGGGGCGGCACTTCAGCGCCTTGCCACAGTTGCGCTGCCAGACGTGCAACCGCGTCGCCCGTAGCCGCTTCGGTGCCCGGCGTGGGCTTGATTTCGATGTTCAGCAGGTAGCGGTTCGCCAGACAAAACCGGGCCAAGGCTTCCAGAGTGGGCAGGGGCTCGCCCGCAAAAACCCGCGAATGCCAGCCGCCCGCATCCAGCTGCGACAGGGCATGCCAAGGCAGGTCACCGCCGATGCCTTTCCCATTGGTGGTGCGCTCCAGCGAGGCGTCGTGCATCAAGAACACCACGCCGTCAGCACTGAGCTTGGCGTCGCACTCGAACATGCGGTAGCCGTGCGCCGCGCCCAGCCGGAAGGCGGCCATGGTGTTTTCCGGGGCGAGCTTGCCAGCGCCTCGGTGCGCGATCCAGCGTGGGTAGGGCCAGTGTTTCATGTTGCTCATCAGGCGATGCGTTTTTGAGAGGCAGCGTCAAACCAGTGCAGCCGGTCGGCGCGTGGCGTGGCGTGGAAGGTGCTGCCCGGTTGCGGCGCGGGCAGGGATTCGTCCAGTCGCAGGGTCAGCGTTTCTTGGCCGAGACGGGCGTGCACCAGGCGCTCGGCGCCCAGCAATTCCACGGTGTCCACCGTCAGTGTCCAGCCACCGTTTTCGATGACAGGCGTGATGTCCAGGTGCTCGGGGCGGATGCCCAGAATTTGCCCTGCGGGCGTGCCCGGTGCGTGCTGCAGCAGGTTCATCGGCGGTGAGCCGATGAAGCTGGCCACGAAGGTGCTGGCTGGGCGGTTGTAAACCTCCTCGGGCGTGCCGAACTGTTCCATGTGGCCGCCGTTCATGACGATCATGCGTTGGGCCAGCGTCATGGCTTCGACCTGGTCGTGCGTGACAAACAGGCTGGTGATGCCCAATTCGCGGTGCAGCTTTTGAATCTCCAGCCGGGTCTGGGCGCGCAGCTTGGCGTCGAGGTTGGACAGGGGTTCGTCGAACAAGAACACCTGTGGCTGGCGCACGATGGCGCGGCCCATGGCCACGCGCTGGCGCTGGCCACCGGACAGTTCGCGCGGCTTGCGCTGCAGCAGCTGAGACAGCTCCAAAATCGCAGCGGCCTTGTCGACCCGGGCCTTGATCTCGGCCACCGGCAGCTTGGCGATTTTCAGGCCATAGGCCATGTTGTCGAACACGCTCATGTGCGGGTATAGCGCATAGTTCTGAAACACCATGGCGATGTCGCGCTCAGCGGGCTCCAGTTCGTTGACCACGCGTTCACCAATGGCAATGGTGCCGCCCGTGATGTCTTCCAGGCCCGCAACCATGCGCAGCAGGGTGGATTTGCCGCAGCCTGAGGGGCCGACGATGACGACAAATTCACCATGCGCGATCTCGGCGCTCAGGTCGTGGATGACGGTGTTGGCTTTGTCGCCCGCGCCGTAGGTTTTGAGGATGTGAGAGAGGGTAATGGAAGCCATGAGGAGGTATTTATTTTTCCGTATCAACCAGGCCCTTGACGAACCATTTTTGCATCAGGATCACGACCAGCGCCGGGGGCAGCATGGCCAAAATGGCGGTGGCCATGACCACGTTCCATTCGGTGGATGCATCGCCACCCGCCATCAAGCGTCTGATACCCATGACGATGGGGTACATGTCTTCAGTTGTGGTCACCAACAGTGGCCAGAGGTACTGGTTCCAGCCGTAGATGAACTGGATCACGAACAAAGCGGCGATCGAAGTGCGCGAAAGGGGCAACAAAATGTCCAGAAAAAATCGCATGGGGCCGGCGCCATCCATGCGTGCTGCTTCCACCAACTCGTCTGGGACGGTCAGAAAGAACTGACGAAATAAAAAGGTGGCGGTTGCTGAGGCGATCAGAGGCAAAGTCAAGCCCGCATAGGTGTCCAGCATGCCCAGAGACGACACCACCGCATAGGTAGGCAAGATGCGCACCTCAACAGGCAACATCAGGGTGATGAAAATCATCCAGAAAATCAGATTGCGAAAAGGGAAGCGGAAATAAACAATGGCAAATGCTGACAGCAGTGAAATGGCAATTTTTCCAAAGGAAATGATGACGGCACTGACCAAGCTCACCCACAACATCGGTGCCACCGCGGGCAATGTGTTGCCTTTGGCCGTTTGACCGCCGAACAAGGCCTGGTGAAAGCTCGCCCATAGATTGTCGCCAGGGACCATGGACATGGGGAAATTCTGGACGATTTGCTCGCTGGTCTGGGTGGTCGCGACCAAGGCAAGCACCACGGGAAAGGCCACGATCAGAACACCCGCCAGCACGATCAGGTGGGATAGAAAAGTAGCCAGAGGACGTCGTTCGATCATGAATGGATGCCAATGAATATCAGTAGTTGACGCGTTTTTCGATGTAACGAAATTGCAGAACCGTGAGCGCAATCACAATGGCCATCAAAACCACGGACTGGGCTGCTGACCCCCCCAAATCCATGGCCTTGAAACCGTCTTGGTACACCTTGTAAACCAAAATGGCCGTGTCTTTGCCAGGCCCACCACTGGTGGTGGCATCAATGATGGCGAAGGTGTCAAAAAATGCATAAACGATATTGACCACCAACAAGAAGAACGCCGTGGGCGTGATCAGTGGCAACTGAATGGTCCAAAAGCGCATCCAAGGGCCCGCGCCATCGATGGCGGCGGCTTCCAGCAGACTTTTAGGGACCGATTGCAAAGCCGCCAGAAAAAACAAGAAGTTGTAGGAAATCTGCTTCCAGACAGCGGCTGTGACTATCAAGGTCATGGCGTGCGTGCTGTTGAGCAGATGATTCCAATCCACACCCGCTTGCTTTAATGCATGGCTGACCACCCCCATCGAGGGCGTGAACATGAAGACCCATAAAACGCCCACCACTGCAGGTGCGATGGCATAGGGAACGATCAAGGATGTTTTGTAAAAAAGACCACCGTGAACAATGCGGTCGGCCATGACTGCCAAAAGCAGTGCGATGGTGAGACCACAACCCGCCACCCATATTGAAAAAATGGCGGTCGTCCAAAAGGATTGAAGGTAGGTTTCGTCCGCAAAAAGACGTTTGAAGTTGTCCAATCCGACGAAAGTGGAACTCATGCCGAATGCGTCTGACTCGTACACGCTTTCCAGCAAAGCTTGCCCCGCAGGCCAGAAAAAGAACAGCACCACCACCAGCAACTGCGGTGCAACCAAAGCCCAAGGGAGCCAAGAGGATCGAAAACGGACTCTTTTTTCAAATGTCATGAAAACACGCCGACTTTTTGCCAAGAAAAAAACCCAACTTGCGAACAAACGCAAGTCGGGCTCATGCCGAAATTCGGCTTAAACGTCAGCGGTTGGCGTTCTCGAAACGCACCAACAACTCGTCACCGCGCTTTTTGATGGCCTCAAGACCGTCTTTGGGGCTCTTTTTGCCCGACCAGACTTGTTCCAATTCCTCATCCATGATGGTGCGAATTTGAACGAAGTTGCCCAAACGGATGCCCTGTGAGCGATCCGTTGTCTTGCGAACCATCTGGGTCACTGAAACATCTGTGCCTGGGTTTTGTTTGTAAAAACCCGATTTTTCTGTGGCCTGGTACGCAGCTGTGGTGATGGGAAGATAGCCGGTGTCTTGATGAGACTTTGCTTGGACATCGGTTTTGGAAAGGTGATCAAAAAATCCAGCAACACCTTTGTATTCATTTGAATTTTTGCCGGCCATGACCCAAAGGCTGGCACCGCCAATGATGGTGTTTTGGGGGGCGCCTTTGACATCAGGGTAATAAGGCAATGTGCTAACACCAAACGCAAATTTTGCATTGCGCTTGATGCCCGCATAGGCGGCCGAAGAGTTGGTGTACATGGCGCACTCACCAGACTCAAAGGTTGCTCCTGCAGCACCAGCACGGCCTTTGTAGACAAACAAACCATTGGCAGACATGTTGGCCAGGTTCTCAATGTGGCGCACATGCAGGGGCGTTGTGACGTTCAGGCGGGCATTGAGGCCCTTGAATCCGTTGCGCTGCGTGGCAAATTCAACGTCATGCCAGGCGGAGAATGTTTCCAAGTGAACCCAAGTTTGCCATGCTGTTGTGAAGGGGCATTTGTGTCCACTGGCTTTGAGTTTGCTTGCAGCCAAAGTCAACTCAGTCCAAGTTTTGGGTGGAGACTCAGGATCCAGGCCGGCGGCTTTAAAAGCGTCTTTGTTGTACCAGAATACGGGTGTTGAGCTGTTGAAAGGCAAACTTTGGATGTCGCCATTGGGTGCGGTGTAGTAACCGGCCACAGCAGGAATGTAGACCGAGGGGTCGAATTTGTAACCAGCATCTTTCATGACCTTGGCCACGGGCACGATGGCACCCTTGCTGTACATCATGGTGGCAGTGCCCACCTCAAAGACTTGCAAAACATGGGGTGCATTGCCGCCACGAAATGCAGCCATCGCTGCCGTCATGGATTCGTCGTAGTTGCCTTTAAAAACTGGAACAACTTTGTAATCCTTTTGTGACTGGTTATAGCTGTTGGCAAGGCCGTTGACCCATTCACCCAATGCACCACTCATAGAGTGCCACATTTGGATTTCAGTTTGTGCTTGTGCGCTCAAGGCTGTCAAAGCCAGAGCCATTGATGTGAGTGTATTTCTCAGTTTCATGGGTGTTCCAAAAGGTGCTGACATCAACAATTCGAGATGAATTGATCCGATCGCAGTTTTTAAACCTTGTTAATGACAAAAATGTGAATGCTCTATGAAGATCAAGAGTTTTCGTGACTTGAGGCTAACACAGACCATAATTCTGTTGTGTGCCCCCACCCTCTGCGCGTGATTGTTGCGCTGCGGTAACATCTGACTTCAGCCAATATATGACACTTTCCCGGGTCTGGCTGACAGCGTCATCAACGACGCCTTTGACTGCGCCACACCCATGAATGCACCCACCACGCTCCTACATTTAATGCAAGCCGACGCCGATGCGCCGCGCTTGCGCGAAATTCCTTACAACTACACCAGCTTTTCAGATCGCGAAATCGTGCTGCGCTTGCTGGGCGATTCGGCTTGGGATCTGCTGAACCAGTTGCGCCAGGAACGCGGTACGGGTCGATCTGCTCGGATGTTGTACGAAGTGCTGGGCGACATTTGGGTGGTCGAGCGCAACCCTTATTTGCAAGACGACCTGCTGGACAACCCGGCACGCCGCAAACTGCTGGTCGAGGCCTTGCAACACCGTCTGGGCGAGGTGCAAAAGCGCCGCACCCCAAGTGTGGACGCCGCCCGCGACGCCTTGGTCGGCCAATTGCTGGCCATGGCCACCCAGGCCGTGACGCAGTTCAATGAGCGCTTTGGCCGCATGGCCAAGTTGCGCAGCCAGGTGCAAAAGACGCTGGGCCGCTTGACGGCCAAAGACAACATCAAGTTCGACGGCCTGTCGCGCGTGAGCCATGTGACCGACGCCACCGATTGGCGCGTGGAATACCCTTTTGTGGTGCTGACGCCCGACACCGAAGAAGAAATGGCGGGGCTGGTCAAGGGCTGTATTGACCTGGGCCTGACCATCGTGCCCCGTGGCGGCGGCACGGGCTACACCGGTGGCGCTATTCCATTGACCTGGAAGAGCGCGGTGATGAACACCGAAAAGCTCGAAGCCATGACCGAGCTCGAGATGTTCGACCTGCCCGGCGTGGCCCACCCGATTCCCACCATCTGGACCGAAGCCGGGGTGGTCACACAGCGCGTGGCCGATGCGGCCGAGCGCGGTGGTTTTGTGTTTGCCGTCGACCCGACTTCGGCTGAAGCCAGTTGCATTGGCGGCAACATCGCCATGAACGCGGGTGGCAAAAAGGCGGTGCTTTGGGGCACGGCTCTGGACAACCTGGCCAGCTGGCGCATGGTCACCCCTGACGCTGAATGGCTGGACGTGGTGCGCATGGACCACAACATGGGCAAGATCCACGACGCCGAAGTCGCCACGTTTGAGCTGCGTTATTTCAAAGCCGACGGCAAGACCCCGATCCGCACCGAAACCCTGGTGATTCCCGGCAAAACCTTTCGCAAAGAAGGCTTGGGCAAGGACGTGACCGACAAATTCCTCTCCGGCTTGCCGGGTGTGCAAAAAGAAGGCTGCGACGGCCTGATCACCAGCGCCCGCTGGGTCATGCACCGCATGCCCACGCACACCCGCACGGTGTGCATGGAGTTCTTTGGCCACGCCCGCGAGGCGGTGCCCAGCATCGTCGAGATCAAAGACTTCATGTTTGCCGAGCAAAAACGCACCGGCACCGTGATGGCGGGTCTTGAGCACTTGGACGACCGCTATTTGCGCGCCGTGGGTTATTCCACCAAGTCCAAGCGCGGCGGATTCCCCAAGATGGTCTTGATCGGCGACATCGCTGGTGACAACGCCGACGACGTGGCCAAGGCCACATCCGAGATCGTGCGCATCGCCAATTCGCGCAGTGGCGAAGGCTTTATTGCCATCAGCCCCGAAGCGCGCAAAAAGTTCTGGTTGGACCGCAAGAAAACAGCGGCCATTTCGCGCCACACCAACGCCTTCAAGGTCAACGAAGATGTGGTGATTCCGTTGCCGCGCATGGCCGAGTACACCGATGGCATCGAGCGCATCAACATCGAGCTGAGCCTGCGCAACAAGCTCAAGCTGTGCCGCGAAATCGAAGCCTTTTTGGAGCGGGGCAACCTGCCTTTGGGCAAGCAAGACGATGCCAACGACATCCCGTCGGCCGAGCTGCTGGAAGACCGCGTGGCGCAAGCCCTTACGGTGGTGCGCGAGGTGCAGGCACAGTGGCAAGGTTGGTTGACCGATGTGGACGCGCTGTTCCCCCAGTTGCAAGAACACACTTTGCGCGCCAGCTGGAAGACACAAATCCGCCCGGCCTTCCAGAACATCTTTTCGGGCTCGGCCTTTTTGCCGATCCTGAACGAGGTCACGGCCATCCACCAGCGCGTGCTCAAGGGCCGCGTGTGGGTGGCGCTGCACATGCACGCCGGTGACGGCAATGTGCACACCAACATCCCCGTGAACAGTGACAACTACGAGATGCTGCAAACCGCGCACGAAGCGGTCGCCCGCATCATGGTGTTGGCGCGCAGCCTGGACGGCGTCATTTCTGGAGAGCACGGCATTGGCATCACCAAGCTGGAGTTTTTGACCGATGCCGAGCTGGCCAACTTCACGGCATACAAAGCCAAGGTGGACCCCGAAGGGCGTTTCAACAAAGGCAAGCTGCTGCGCGGCGCGGCCCTGACGGGCTTGGGCAACGATGTGCACGCCGCCGACTTGACGCACGCCTACACCCCCAGCTTTGGCCTGATGGGCCACGAGTCGCTGATCATGCAGCAGTCGGACATTGGCGCCATTGCGGCCAGCGTGAAAGACTGCCTGCGCTGCGGCAAGTGCAAACCCGTATGTGCCACGCATGTGCCGCGTGCCAATTTGCTGTACAGCCCGCGCAACAAAATCCTGGCCACCTCCTTGTTGGTCGAGGCGTTCCTTTACGAAGAGCAAACCCGCCGGGGCATCTCGATCAAGCACTGGCAAGAGTTTGAAGACGTGGCCGACCACTGCACCGTGTGCCACAAGTGTCTGTCGCCTTGCCCGGTGAACATTGACTTTGGCGAGGTGTCGATGAACATGCGCAACTTGCTGCGCAAGATGGGACAAAAGAGTTTCCGGCCCGGTAATGCGGCGGCCATGTTCATGCTGAACGCCACCAACCCCGAAACCATCAAGCTCGCGCGCTTGGCCATGGTCGATGTGGGGATGCGGGCGCAGCGCTTTGTGGCTGGCTTGCTCAAAGGCGTGGCCCGCAAGCAAACCAGCGCACCGCCCGCTTCGGTGGGCACGGCGCCCATCAAAGAGCAGGTGATCCACTTCATCAACAAGAAGATGCCTGGCAACTTGCCCAAAAAGACAGCGCGCGCCCTGTTGGACATCGAAGACAACGATTACGTCCCCATCATTCGCAACCCCCAGACCACCACGTCAGAGACTGAGGCGGTGTTTTACTTCCCCGGTTGTGGCTCCGAGCGCCTGTTCAGCCAAGTGGGCCTGGCCACCCAAGCTATGCTCTGGCATGTGGGGGTGCAAACCGTGTTGCCACCGGGCTACCTGTGCTGCGGTTACCCGCAAAAAGGCTCGGGCCAGTTCGACAAGGCCGAAAAGATCATCACCGACAACCGCGTGCTGTTCCACCGCGTGGCCAACACGCTCAATTACCTGGACATCAAGACTGTGGTGGTGAGCTGCGGCACCTGTTATGACCAGTTACAAGGCTACGAGTTCGACAAAATTTTCCCCGGCTGCCGCATCATTGACATCCACGAGTTCTTGCTGGAAAAAGGCATGAAGCTGGACGCAGGCGGCGCTTACCTTTACCACGACCCTTGCCACACGCCCATGAAGATGCAAGAGCCTATGAAGACCGTGAAGGCGCTGATGGGTGACAACGTGATCGAGAGCAAACGCTGCTGCGGCGAATCGGGCACTTTGGGCGTGTCGCGCCCGGATATTTCGACCCAGGTGCGCTTTCGCAAGGAAGAAGAGCTGCTCAAGGGGGAGGCCGCTTTGCGTAACAGTGGCGCGCTGGCCCCGCAGGCGAATGTGAAAATCCTGACCAGCTGCCCCAGCTGCCTTCAAGGCTTGTCGCGCTTTGGCGACGACATGAAAAATGGCCTGCTCGAAGCCGACTACATCGTGGTCGAGATGGCCAAGCACATTCTGGGTGAAGCGTGGATGCCTGAATACGTCAGTGCGGCCAATGCGGGCGGCATCGAGCGCGTGCTGGTTTAACCCCTGAAAGAACAAGATGGCCGGATTGAAAAAAGACATGCCCCACCCCGAGTCGCTGACCCTGCATGGTCAGACCCGGGTGCTGGAAATCGGGTTTTCTGACGGGGCGCAGTTCCGCATTCCTTTCGAGCTGATGCGCGTGTACTCGCCCTCGGCCGAGGTGCAAGGCCACGGCCCGGGCCAAGAGGTGCTGCAAACCGGCAAGCGCGAAGTGGGCATTGCCGGGATCGAACCTGTGGGCAATTACGCCGTGAAACCCACCTTCACGGATGGTCATGAATCGGGCCTATTCACCTGGGAATACCTGTACTTTCTGGGCGACCAGGCAGCCGCTCTCTGGAAACAGTACGAAGACCGCCTGCAAGCCGCGGGCATGAGCCGGGACGCGCCCATGATCGAAGCCTCAGCGGGCGGCAGCTGTGGTCACAAACATTGAGAAAGTTGGCATGAGTTCCACTCACTTTGGTTTCAAAACCGTCGACGAGACCGAAAAAGCCAAGCATGTGCGTGGCGTGTTCGATTCGGTCGCGTCCAAATACGATGTCATGAACGACCTGATGTCCATGGGTCTGCACCGCCTTTGGAAGGCTTACACCGTGCAGGTGGCCAACCTGAAAGAGGGCGACCAAGTGCTGGACATCGCAGGCGGCACGGGCGACTTGGCCATGGCGTTTGCCAAAAAAGTCGGCGCCACAGGCCGTGTGGTGCACACCGACATCAACGAAGCCATGCTTTGCACCGGGCGTGACCGCTTGGTCGACCAAGGCCTGGCCTTGCCCACGCTGGTGTGTGACGCAGAAAAATTGCCGTTCCCGGCTGGCCACTTCAACGTGGTGAGCGTGGCCTTTGGCCTGCGAAACATGACACACAAGGATGTCGCGCTCAAGGAAATGTGCCGCGTGCTCAAGCCCGGCGGCAAATTGCTGGTGCTGGAGTTTTCTAAGGTGGCCAAGCCCCTTGAAAAAGCCTACGACTGGTACAGTTTCAAGATCCTGCCCACTTTGGGCAAACTGGTGGCAGGCGACGCGGACAGTTACCGTTACCTGGCCGAATCGATTCGGATGCACCCTGGCCAGGAAGATCTGAAAACCCTTATGAAAAATGCCGGATTTGGGCATGTGGATTTTCACAATTTGTCGGCGGGGGTGGTAGCCTTACACATGGGCATCAAGTGTTGAAGCCTGAAAACTGAATTTACTGAGATGGAGATACCATGAACAGGAAACTTGTAACCCTGATGCTCGCCGGCGTGATGGCCTTGGGCAGTTTGAACGCCGAGGCTGCACGCCGCATGGGTGGCGGCAAGTCTGTCGGACAGCAATCCAACCAAGTGACCAAGCGCGACGCCGCGCCCCAAACACCGGCTGCACCTGCGCAAAACGCGGCACCTGCCAACGCCGCCAAACCCGGTGCTGCGCCTGCCGCTGCTGCACCCAAGCGCCCATGGGGCGCCATGTTGGGTGGCTTGGCTGCTGGCCTGGGTTTGGCATGGTTGGCCAGCTCACTTGGTATGGGTGAAGCCTTTGGCAACATCTTGATGGCTTTGTTGATTGGCGTCGCCGTCATCGCCGTGATTGGCATGATTTTGCGGGCCCGCCGAGGAGGTTCTGCGCAGACGTCTGGCAACGGAGGTCTGGCTTACCAAGGCGCGGGTGCCTCGGCTGAAAACCCTTCCACATACAAACAATACAGTCCCCAAAACGTCGGCAACGACGCTTCTGCCCGCCCATGGGAAGGCCAAAACACCCGTTTTGACAGCTCTGCTGCTGCAGCACCGACCGGCTCCATGATCGGTTCGGCCATTGGCTCTGGCTTGGGTGGTTCGGAGGCCTGGGGCATCCCCGCTGGCTTTGACGTGGACAGCTTCTTGACGGCCGCCAAGCGCAATTTCGTGACCTTGCAGGACGCCTGGGACCGTTCAGACATCAGCGCCCTGCGTTCCATGATGACCGACACCATGGTGCTGGAAATTCGCAACCAGTTGTCTGAGCGCGAAGCCCAGTTCCCCGGCCAGCCCAACAAGACCGAAGTGGTCATGCTCGAGGCTCAGCTTTTAGGGATTGAAGAGCAGACCGATGCCTACCTGGCCAGTGTCGAGTTCAACGGCATGATTCGCGAAGATGCGGCTTCCGGCCCCAGCCCATTCCGTGAAGTCTGGAACATGACCAAATCCAAGCAAGGTGGTGGCTGGTTGGTCGCTGGCGTGCAAGCGCTGCAATAAAGCCCGCCCCTCTGGGGTAGCCTGTACTTTCGGGAATAATCGGGGACTATGGCAACACAGTCCCCTTTTTCATGGGCCACTCAGGCTCTCCCCGATGTAGTCAACCGTCTTGCGGCCAACTTCCAGCCTCCGGCTTGGGTGGTGGACGAGGGCGTCAACCGTCTTGTTTTGTTCCTAAACCATGTGCTGATGAGCGAGCCTGAGGCCATGGCCCGCTTGGCTCGGCAAAAGGGGCAACGCATCGAGCTGGTCTGGGAGCGCATGCAACTGCAACTGACGCCAACACCTGCAGGATTGCTGGAGCGAGGCTGCTTTGAAGGTTTTGACCTGCGCCTCACGGTGACCGAAGAAACGCCTGTCTCACTCGCATCGGCGTTGGCCCGGGGTGACAAACCTAAAGTCCGTGTTGAAGGCGATGTGCAACTGGCTGCCGAGGTCAACTGGTTGATCGACCATGTGCGCTGGGATGCCGAAGAGGATCTGGCCCGCCTGATCGGCGACGCCCCAGCCCACACCCTGGCGCAATCCGCAAGGCAGGCCATGGCAGCTTTGCGCAGTTTTGTCGCCCAGCGGCCAGGCGCCGGGCTGCGAGCGGGCAGCGCAGCATGATGCGCTGGGGCCGTTTCGGGCGAGGCGCTTTCATCGTTTTCATTGTCTTGCGCTACGGCCTCGATGAGTTGGTGCTGTCGAGCTTTCAAAAACCCTGGATCCGCCTGTTGGCCCGCGTGCTCTCGGTCGGTCGTGACTTGCGCTCGCCCCGTGCGGTGCGTCTGCGTGAAGCGCTTGAGCGCTTGGGCCCGATTTTTGTGAAATTTGGCCAGGTGTTGTCCACGCGACGTGACTTGCTCGCGCCCGATATCGCAGAGGAGTTGGCCAAGCTGCAAGACCGGGTGCCGCCTTTCAGTTCGGCCATCGCGGTGGCGTCGATCGAGCGGGCTTTCAACCGCAAAGTGGATGACATTTTCGAGACTTTTGAGCGCGAGCCTGTGGCCAGCGCTTCGATCGCGCAAGTGCACTTTGCCACTTTGCGCGGCAAGGGGGGCGTGGTGCGCGAGGTGGCGATCAAGGTCTTGCGCCCGGGCATGCTGCCCGTCATTGACAAAGACCTCAGCCTCATGGGCATGATGGCCGGCTGGCTGGAGAGTCTGAGCGCAGATGGCAAACGCCTCAAGCCTCGCGAGGTGGTGGCTGAGTTTGACAAATACCTGCACGACGAGCTGGACCTGGTGCGTGAAGCGGCCAACGCCGCGCAGTTGCGCCGCAACATGCAGGGGCTTGATCTGGTGCTGATCCCCGAGATGATCTGGGATTTTTGCCACCCCGAGGTCATCGTCATGGAGCGCATGCATGGCGTGCCCATCAGCCAGGTGGACCGTTTGCGTGCAGCGGGGGTGGACATTCCCAAACTGGCCCGCGATGGCGTGACCCTGTTTTTCACTCAGGTGTTTCGCGATGGTTTTTTCCATGCCGACATGCACCCCGGCAACATTCAGGTTAGCTTGGCCCCTGAGACCTTTGGTCGCTACATCTCGCTGGACTTCGGCATCGTGGGCACGCTCACCGAGTACGACAAAGAGTATCTGGCACAAAATTTCACCGCTTTTTTCCGCCGTGACTACAAGCGCGTGGCCGAACTCCACATCGAGTCGGGCTGGGTACCGCCCGAGACGCGGGTGGACGAGCTGGAATCGGCCATTCGCGCCGTCTGCGAGCCATACTTTGACCGCCCACTCAAGGAGATTTCCTTGGGCATGGTGCTGATGCGCCTGTTCCAGACTTCGCGTCGTTTTCAGGTCGAGATCCAGCCGCAGCTGGTGTTGCTGCAAAAGACCCTGCTCAACATCGAAGGCCTCGGTCGCGATCTGGACCCCGAGCTGGACCTGTGGAGCACGGCCAAGCCTTTCCTCGAAAAATGGATGCTGGCGCAAATCGGTCCCAAAAAGCTGTGGGAAGAACTCAAGGCGCAGGCCCCGCTCTACGCCAAACTGTTGCCGCAGTTGCCTCGCTTGCTGCACGGGTATTTGCAGCAGCCGCAGAAAAACGATGCGCGTCAAATCGAGCAGTTGTTGACCGAGCAACGTCGAACCAATAAATTGCTGCAAACCCTAATTTACGCAGGTCTTGGCTTTGTGGTTTCCTTGATAGTGATGCAGGTGGGAATGCACCTGCATGTTTTTTCATAAATCCCAATTTTGGAGGGTTCAAAGGTGTTGCTGACTTTTGTAATCGCTTATTTGACCGTGACCATCGGCATCGGCTTGTTGGCGGCTCGTCGCGTGCACGGGGCCAAGGATTACCTGGTGGCAGGGCGCAGTTTGCCTCTTTACATGAACGTGGCCACGGTATTCGCTACCTGGTTCGGGGCTGAGACCGTCTTGTCGGTGTCGGCCACCTTTGCCAAAGACGGCCTGAACGGCATTCCCGGTGACCCGTTTGGGGCCACCGTCTGCTTGGTACTGGCGGCTTTGTTGTTCGCCAAGTTGTTTTACCGCCTGAACCTGCTGACCATCGGAGACTTCTACAAGGTGCGCTACGGCAAGTCGGTCGAGGTGCTGACGAGCGTGGCGATTGTGTTGTCTTACCTGGGCTGGACCTCGGCGCAATTGACGGCGCTGGGCTTGGTCATCCATGTGCTCTCGTCCGGGGCGATTGACCTGAACCACGCCATCATGATGGGCGCGGCCGTGGTGCTGTTCTACACCGTGTTTGGCGGCATGTGGTCGGTGGCTTTCACCGATTTGTTTCAGACTGTGGTCATCGTGGTGGGCCTGATTTCGGTGGCTTTGTTGGTGGGCGGCAATGCGGGCGGATTTGACAAAGTGGTGGCACAGGCCGCAGCCGATGGCAAATTCGACATGTTCCCCGCCGACATGGATGCCGCCGCCTGGTGGGCCATGGCCGGGGCTTTCTTTGCGTTTGCCTTTGGTTCCATCCCGCAGCAGGATGTGTTTCAACGCATGACCAGTGCCAAGGACGAAAAAACCGCCGTGCGCGGCACCGTCATCGGCGCCCTGATGTACTTCGTGATGGCCTTCATACCCTTGTACATCGCTTATGCGGCGCTGATCGCTCACCCTGAGCTCAAGGCCTTGTTCGAGTCGGAAGACGCCCGCGCCATCCAGCGCATCCTGCCCGACCTGGTGCTGGGCCAGATGCCCATGTGGGCGCAGATTTTGTTCTTTGGCGCTTTGCTCTCAGCCATCTTGTCCACGGCCAGCGGTGCCTTACTGGCCCCCACGGCCACCTTCACCGAAAACGTCCTCAAGCCCTTTGTGCCGAACATGAGCGACCGCCAGTTCTTGCTGCTCTTGCGCGTGATTTTGGTCGCCTTCACGGCTTGCGCCTTGCTGTTTGCCATGAACAGCACCAGCACCATGTATGAGATGGTGCAGAACGCCTACAACGTCACCCTGACCGGGGCCTTTGTGCCGCTGGTAGCGGGTGCTTTTTGGCGACGCGCCAACACCCAAGGCGCGCTGTGTTCGGTGGTGCTGGGTGTGGGCACGTGGCTGGCGTTCAACTTCCTGGCGCCCGAGACTTTGGTACCCGCCAACTTGTTGGGTTTGGCCGCGTCCTTTGTCGGCATGCTGCTGGGTTCACTCGCCCCAACGCTGATTCCGAATCGGGGACAGTCCATGGCCAGCGCCTTGGGGCACGCCGACAAAGCCCCATCTGGTCATTGATTCGACATAACCGTTGCCCCTCGCAGCTGGGGCACTCAGAAGCTGCAAAGCCTTGAACGGCCTTGCCAAGACTATAATTGAAGGTTTTCTTGCATTACCTTCAAAGGCTCTCACATGCCCATTTACGCCTACAAATGCGACGCCTGCGGCCATGCCAAGGATGTTCTGCAAAAAATGAGCGACGCGTCCCTCACCGATTGCCCGGTTTGCGGTGCGCCCAAGTTCAACAAACAGTTGACGGCGCCAGGCTTTCAACTTAAAGGCACGGGTTGGTACGCTACCGATTTCAAAGGCGGCGGCACTGCAGCCCCTGCGGTGCCTGCCGCAGCCGACGCTGTGGCAGCACCTGCACCTGCCGTTGCCACGGGCGGTGATGCGGCGTCTACCTCGACCACTTCCAGCAGTGCCGGGGCCTGTGCGGCCTCTTGCGCCTGCCATTGATTTTTTGAGCCCTGACCTCACCGATTGCCCCTCCCCATGAAAAAACGCAGCTTCAAACAGTATTTCATCACCGGCTTGCTGGTGTGGCTGCCCATGGGCATCACGGTGTGGGTGCTCATGTGGTTGGTGGGCATGCTCGACGCCATTTTCCTGGCCGTGCTGCATGCAGCCGATACGCTGATTCCCGGCGTACACGCCAGTGCCGAATACCTGCGCAGCGTGCCCGGTTTGGGCGTGGCTATCGTGGCCTTGGTGATCTTCGCCACCGGCGTATTTGTGGCCAACATGTTTGGCCAGTGGGCACTGCGCAAATGGCACGGCCTGATGAACCGCATCCCCGTGGTGCGCACCATCTACACCAGCGTCAAGCAGGTGGCCGACACCTTGTTTTCGGGCAGTGGACATGCCTTCTCGAAGGCCTTGCTCGTTCAATACCCGCGCCAGGGATCGTGGACCATCGCTTTTTTGACCGGCACGCCGGGGGGGGAAGTGGCCAGGCACCTGGACCAGCCCATGGTCAGTGTGTATGTGCCCACCACGCCCAACCCTACATCGGGCTTCTTTTTGATGATGCCCAAAGCCGACGTGGTGGAACTCGAGATGAGCGTGGATGACGCCCTCAAGTACATCATCTCCATGGGTGTGATCGTGCCCGGCACGCCCGTCTCCAAGTCATCTGCCACTCAGGCCCAGTTGGGTTGAAGCCTATTTCCGAATCCTGTCCCTGCGAATCCTGAAAGTCCCACAACATGTCCATGCGTTCCCACTATTGCGGTCTGGTGACCGAAGCCCTGACCGGTCAAGCCGTGAGCCTGTGCGGCTGGGTCAACCGCCGCCGTGACCATGGCGGTGTGATCTTCATCGACCTGCGCGACCGCGAAGGTTATGTTCAGGTGGTGTGCGACCCCGATCGCCCGGACATGTTCAAAGTGGCCGAAGAGGTGCGCAACGAATACTGCGTGCAGATCAAAGGCAACGTGCGTGCGCGGCCTGATGGCACCACCAACGACAACCTCAAAAGCGGCAAGATCGAAGTGTTGTGCCATGAGCTGATCGTCCTGAACGAGTCGGTCACGCCGCCGTTCCAGATCGACGAAGACAACCTGTCCGAGACCACGCGCCTGACTCACCGCGTGCTGGACCTGCGCCGCCCGTACATGCAAAACAACCTGATGCTGCGCTACAAGGTGGCGATGGAAGTGCGCAAGTACCTCGACGAAAACGGCTTTGTCGACATCGAAACCCCCATGCTCACCAAGAGCACGCCCGAAGGCGCGCGTGATTACCTGGTACCCAGCCGCGTGCACGATGGCCAGTTCTTCGCCTTGCCTCAGTCGCCGCAGTTGTTCAAGCAGCTCTTGATGGTGGCGGGCTACGACCGCTATTACCAGATCACCAAGTGCTTCCGCGACGAAGACTTGCGCGCTGACCGCCAGCCCGAATTCACCCAGATCGATATCGAAACATCGTTCCTGACCGAAGAAGAAATCCGCGACATGTTCCAAAGCATGATCAAGCGCGTGTTCCAAAAAACCATCGGCGTGGACTTGGGTGAATTCCCGGTCATGACCTACCAGGATGCCATGCACATCTATGGCTCTGACAAACCCGACCTGCGCGTGAAACTGCAGTTCACCGAAGTCACCGATGTCATGGGCGATGTGGACTTCAAAGTGTTCGCGGGTGCGGCCAACATGAAGGGCGGCCGCGTGGTGGCCCTGCGCGTGCCGGGCGGCTCGGTCGAAGGCGGCGGCATCAGCCGTGGCGAGATCGACGCCTACACCGAGTTCGTGAAGATCTATGGCGCCAAGGGTCTGGCCTACATCCGCGTGAACGACCTGTCCAAAGGCCGTGACGGTTTGCAGTCGCCGATCGTCAAAAACATCCACGACGCCGCACTCAACGCCGTTCTGGAGCGCTCAGGCGCACAAAACGGCGACCTGATTTTCTTTGGTGCGGACAAGGAAAAAATCGTCAACGACGCCATCGGCGCGCTGCGCATCAAGATCGGCCACAGCGTGTTCGGCAAAGCCAACGGCCTGTTCGAAAACCGTTGGGCCCCGATGTGGGTGGTGGACTTCCCGATGTTCGAGTTCGACGACGAGAACCATCGCTATACCGCCGTGCACCACCCCTTCACCGCACCGAAAGACGGTCACGAAGACTGGATGGTCACTGCGCCCGAGAAGTGCATCTCCAAGGGCTACGACATGGTGTTGAACGGCTGGGAGATGGGCGGCGGCTCGGTGCGTATCCACCGCGCTGATGTGCAGCAAAAAGTGTTTGACGCCCTCAAGATCACACCCGAAGAAGCCCAGCTCAAGTTCGGTTTCTTGCTCGACGCCTTGCAATATGGCGCCCCCCCGCACGGCGGCTTGGCCTTCGGTTTGGACCGCATCGTCACTTTGATGACCGGTGCCGAATCCATCCGCGACGTGATTGCCTTCCCCAAGACCCAGCGCGCGCAGTGCCTGCTGACCCAAGCGCCCAGCCCAGTGGACGAGAAGCAATTGCGCGAATTGCACATCCGTTTGCGCAATGTGGATGCAGTCAAAACAGCGTAATCTGCCTTCAAACCCGCCAAAAGCCAACGCCACCTTCGGGTGGCGTTGGCTTTTTTAATTCCTATTAACCAGTTCAGACGGAGCCGCAGACGCATCGCCCGTGGGCTGAGTCGGATTGACCCACAAAAAAGGCTTCAAAACCGAAGTCTTGAAGCCTTAGATGTCTGAACTCAGCGCCAGGCTGGATCGGAAATTTTGTAACGGCACTGCTGCCGTTGACTGGGTTTGCAGGGCTTAGTAGCCGCCGCGACCGCCGCCGCCACCGCCGTAGCCGCCACCGCCGGAGCGATCGCCACCACCGCCGCCGTAGCCGCCGCCGCCGGAGCGACCGCCACCACCACCGTAGCCGCCGCCGCCGGAGCGGTCACCGCCACCGCCATAACCGCCACCACCACCGAAACCACCGGTGCGAGGAGGACGTGCCTCCATCGGACGGGCTTCGTTGACAGTGATGCTGCGACCACCCAAAGATTGGCCGTTCATGCCAGCGATCGCGGCTTGGGCTTCGGCATCGCTGCCCATTTCCACAAAACCGAAACCTTTAGAGCGGCCTGTGTCGCGCTCCATCATGACTTTGGCGCTGGTGATGGCGCCGAATTCGCCGAATGCCTGCTGCAGGTCTTCGTCGCGAACGGTGTACGGCAGGTTGCCGACGTAAAGTTTATTGCCCATGGGGACTCCTGAAAAACACATGAAAACAAAAGCGATGGGGTCCCGAAAGCACAACAAACCTGAAAAGTGCCGCCGTAGCGCGCGAAACTGACCGATCACCTCAAATGTGACGTTTTATTAACGTTCACCAATAGATTATGGGGCATAGCGTCCAAACAGCACAAAATTTCGTTAATGTTTCGTGATTAACCTTGTTATCAAGAGCCCTCTTGTGTCATTTAACACCACGAATGCGCTGCCAGCAAGGCCAAGACCCCGTAGCCAGACCTGAGCGATCTCAGCGCCAAGCACCTGTGCGCACCAATTCTTGCCGCACCAAAGCCTGATACCGCAGGTTGTGGGCAGGCGTGACCGAGTGGTAGGCGGCCACGCCAAACCAGGTGTTGCCGTGGCGCAGCATGACGCGTTTGAGATGCCAGGCCGCCACATGCGTGGCCACGCAGGGATCCAGCAGCCGCTCGGGCGTGATGCCCCATTGCGACAGTTCACGAAAGTGAATCGAGTTGATTTGAGCCATGCCCACATCGATGCTGCCATTGCGGTTGCGGTTCACCACATGGGGACGCATGCCCGACTCGACTTGCAAGATGGCCCGCAGGATGTGCGGATTGACACCATGGCGTTGCGCTGCCGGCATGAGGCATTGGTCTGCCGCCGGGTTGGAAACCGGCTTGGCTTGGGTCGGGGTTTGGGCATGGGCTGCGGCGTGCGCCCATGCCAGCACGCACATGCATAAGGATGAAGCTGCAGAATGCTGAAGGACAAAGCGCAACAAGGTAGTGATACTCAAGGTTCGTGAGGACTAGACAGAGCAGACCATGTTGAAGCATCGGCACGGCGACTGTTTTCTTGAGCCCCAAGCCCGCCGGATGGGCGGGTGGACCCATCACCAGACTTCAGAGGTGGTGCACCGATGCCAGCGGCAGATAGGAGGGCTTTTCGTAGTCGGCGATCAGCCAAGCGCGCTCGGTGTTTTGACCCACTTGCGTCAAATGCGCCTGAAGGCTGCGGATGGAGGCCTGGTCCAACGACACGAAAGGCTGGTCCAGCAGAGTGACCGTGGCTCCGCTGGCCAGCGCCGCCACCAGGCCCACTTTGCGGCGGCTCCCAGTCGACAGCATGTTGAGCCTTTTGTCCAGGTGTGGGGCCAACTGCAAGGTCTCGATCAGCTCGTTTTGCGTGGCGTCGGACCAGGCGGGTAAAGACAACCGTAAGTGTGCCCAGCATTGCCCGGGTGTATCGCTGCCGTGTAGCGGCAAACGCAGGTCGGTCCAAAAAACCGCCGAATGCCGGGGCAGAGCCAAAGGGGTGGCCTCGTTCATCAAGCGCAGCTGGCCAGCAGTGGGTGCCAAATCGCCGCTGAGCAAGCGCATCAAGCTGGTCTTGCCCGAGCCCTCGTCGCCCAGCAAGGCGGAAAGACCTGCGGGCAGTTGCAGGTTGAAATCTCGGAAAAGCGGCAGTTCGATGGGCCCACCGCTGAGGCCGGAGACGCTCAGCACAGTGTTGGTGGACTTTGGGATGGGGGCAGCAGTCTGTTTCAGCATGACCTGCATGCTAGCAGCAGACCCATCTGAGCTTTCGCGTATGAAATTTTGCAGCAATTGGTCAAAAGCCAGTGACCTTCAGCGGACCCTTGTTGCGCGATGTCTTGCAGCTGGTTAAGGCCAAAGGCCAGCACATCCGGGCGCTGGCCCTCAACGATTACCGAGTGAAGCTGCCCCTGTCCGATGCGCTTGAGCACGATGTGGTAGTGGCCGTGCCAATTAATGGTCAGGCGATACCGGTCCGTACCAAGGGGCCTTTGTTCATCGTTTACCCCTGTGACGCCAAAAAAGAACTCCATCACAAGACCTACTACGAGCGATCCATCTGGCAACTCAAGGCCATTGAGGTGGAGTGATGCAAACGCGCGACACCACGCCTGAGACTCCAAGGCCGAGAGGCCTGGCACCGTCTCGATTCTTTTGGAGCCTGGCCTTCGTAGCGGTCCTTGTGATCTCTGCATTGGTGGTGGCCACCACCGTGCAATGGCTTCAAGCACAGGCGCTGGAGGTTGCTGCGCGACTGCAGGACGACTCGTTCACGGCCATTACCATGAATCTGTAGCGTGAGTTGTGGCGTTTCGATGCGGCCATGACACGTGCAGACCGCGCTCGGCCGGGCTGACCCCGCCGGACTTTGGCGCGGAGCGGTCATTGCGTTTTAATATGTTGCTCAGCCGGGTCGACTTGTTGCTCAACAGCCCCAGCCTTGAACGGGTGCACCGCCGTGAGGAATACACCGAATTGGCCCCCCGCTTGCTCAGCTGGGTGGCCAGATCCACCCCTTTGGCCGATGGGCAAGACTGGGCATCACCCGCGAGGTCTTTGCTCATGACAGAGCTCCAGCAAATGGCGCCTGAGGTTCAGGCCCTGAACTCGGCCTCAGACATTGTCATGGGCGAATGGGTACAAAAACAAGTAGGCACCGTGCGCGAACAAAGCCAATGGATCGCCTGGCTCACGCTGGCACAGATCCTGGGTTTGGTGTTGGGCGCTGTGGGTTTGTATGCGCACGAGCGCCAGCAATATCAGTCCCAAAGGGAGCAGCAACGCTTGCATGCGCAGTTGATGCAAGCCAAGGAACAGGCCGAAAATGCCAACCAAGGCAAGAGTCGGTTCTTGTCAAATATGAGCCATGAGTTGCGTACACCTTTCAATGGCATTATGGGAATGCTGGGTTTGCTGGCAAAAACCCAGAAAGGCTCAGAGCAAGCCGATTTGATTCAGACCGCCAAGGGCAGTGCATCGCACTTGTTGGCCGTGCTCAACGATGTGCTGGAGGTCTCGGCTTTGGAAGCCGGCAAAATTCAAGTGCGTCCAGAGCCCACAGATATGGGCGATTTTATGCAGGAAGTGCACCGATTTCTGCGGATGCAAGCGCACAACAAGGGCCTGCATCTGCAGCTGATTGGCGACCTGCACAAGCCATGTGTCGTGATGCTCGACCCACTGCGTTTGCGGCAAATTCTGTTCAATTTGCTTGGCAATGCCATCAAGTACACCGATACAGGGCAGGTTGACATCCGGGTTCGGCGTGAGTCACTTGTCGATAGCGTGCACTGGGAGATGGACATCGTCGACACTGGCATCGGCATGAGCGAGGCCACGCAACATGGTTTGTTTGAGCGCTTTCAATGGGGCGACGCCTCTCTCACGCGCAAGCAATCGGGATCCGGTTTGGGTCTGGAGATATCCAGATCCTTGGCCCGCCTGATGGGCGGCGAATTGACGGCGCGCAGCCAGTTGGGGCAAGGTTCGGTGTTCATACTGAGCTTGAAAACCCCAAGGGCAACTTTGGCGGCAGGCGCTGTGCCAGCACCCGGCTCGGGCAACAGCGCGAGCCCCGACCTGCTTGAGCCTGGTTTGGCCAACGAGGCCTTGCGCGTTCTGGTGGCGGAAGACCATCCGGTCAATCGAAAAGTGGTGGGGCTGTTATTGCAGAGCATGGGCCATCAGGTCAGTTTTGCAGAGGACGGCCAACAAGCGCTCATGCAAGCGAGTCAGTTCGATTTTGATCTGGTGCTGATGGACATCCACATGCCGGTGATGGATGGCCTGAGCAGTACGCGCCACATACGGGCACTGCCGGGTGAGCGGGGGCTGGTGCCCATTGTGGCGCTCACGGCCGATGTGATGAGCGATGCGGCTGACCAGGCGATGGCTTCGGGCATGAATGCGTTTTTGTCCAAACCTTTGCAAAAAACACAGCTGCAGGCGGTCATGCCGCTCAAGCGGCGGCAGACTTGATGCGCTGAACGGCGCGCTTGTCCGTGTTCAACAAGGGGCTGACTACAATGAATTGATCTTCTGGTCACTCATTTGGAGTCTGTCCTGTCCATATTGCAACCGCTCCGCCCATCGCCTGCCGCTTTCAAAATTCCGGAGTCGGTGCTGGTGGTCATCTTCACGCCCGATCAAGAGGTCTTGCTGATCCGTCGTGCCGACTGGGGCACCTGGCAATCGGTCACGGGGAGCAAGGACCACCCCGAAGAAAGCTGGCTGCAGACGGCCATCCGCGAAGTGCAGGAAGAAACCGGTATCGACGCGCGGCACCCGGATTGCCGCCTGCAAGACTGGCAACTGGAAAACGTGTACGACATTTACCCTGCCTGGCGTTGGCGCTACGCGCCCGAAGTCAGCCGTAACACCGAACGGGTGTTCGGCCTGTGTGTGCCGCAACGCACCCCTGTGGTGCTCAGTCCGCGCGAGCACACCGAAGCGCAATGGCTGCCTTGGCAGGTCGCGGCCGATCTGTGCTTTTCCCCCTCCAACGCCGAAGCTATCCTGATGCTGCCGCGTTTTGTACCGACCGCCCCGCAATGAAGCCCGAACGCCACGAACACCCGGTTTTACGGGTGGCCACTTACAACATCCACAAAGGCGTGCAAGGGCTGGGCCCTGCAAGGCGTCTTGAAATCCACAACTTGGGCCATGCGGTGGAGCAGCTCGACGCCGACATCGTGTGCCTGCAAGAGGTGCGACGCGAGCACCGCCGCGAGGCAGCATATTTCAGGCATTGGCCCAGCCTGCCACAAGCCGAGTATTTGGCCCCCGAAGGTTACGAGGCTGTCTACCGTACCAATGCCACCACGCGCCACGGTGAGCACGGCAACGCCTTGCTCTCGCGCTGGCCCGTGCTCTCATACCAGCACCGCGACATCTCGGACCACCGATTCGAGCAACGCGGGTTTTTGCACACCCAGATTGAGGTGGTGGACCGTGTGGTGCATGTGTTGGTGGTGCACTTGGGGCTGGTGCCTGCCAGCCGCGTGCGCCAGCTGGCGGTTTTGTTGGCCCACATTTCGAAAGACATCCCGGAACACGAGCCGGTGCTGGTGGCGGGCGACTTCAACGACTGGGGCACGGGCCTGGGGCGGCGCATGGCGCAGGCCGGTTTTCGAGAGTGGCGCGAGCAGCCCACACCCACCTACCCCTCGCGCCTACCGCTGAACCAGCTTGACCATGTGTACGCCCGGGGCCTGACGCCTGTGCATGCCATGGTGCCCTCTGGTCGCATCTGGCAGCGCATGTCTGACCATTTGCCACTGGTGGCCGAATTTGCCTGGAACGACTGAACATGCGGCACAACCCAGCGCTGCGTGACGGGCACCAAATCCGCCTGATCGAAGGGGGGCAGGATTACTTTGAAGCCCTGGTCGCAGCGCTCAACCAAGCCCGCTCGCACGTGCTGCTGGAGACCTATATTTTTGACCTCCATGGCGCTGCCGTGCGGGTGGCCGAGGCGCTGGAGCGAGCGGCCTTGCGCGGCGTGCGTGTGTGGCTGGTGGTCGACGGTGTGGGCACTCCCCAGCTGCCCGAGGTCTGGCGCGTGCGCTTTGCGCTCGCGGGGGTTGATTGGCGAATTTATGCACCTTTGGGCGCCTTGGGCTTGCTCATCCCCAGCCGCTGGCGTCGGCTGCACCGCAAACTGTGCGTGGTGGATGGGCAGACCGCCTTTTGTGGTGGCATCAACATCCTGGACGATTGGTACGACCCACACCACGGCAGCCTGGCCCGGCCCCGGCTGGACTTCGCCGTCAGTGCGCAGGGCGAACTGGTGGGTCACATCCAAGACAGCATGTCCCAATTGTGGTGGCGTTTGCAAGGCGCAAAAAACGCCCGGGAACGCAAGATTCCACAGGCACTGCACTCGTTCATAACGGCAGGCCTGCCGCTGCCCTGGAAGCCGCCGCTGCCCCTGCCCGATGGCTCACCGCCACCCAGCCGAGCCGCCTTGCTGCTGCGCGACAACGTGCTGCACCGCACCCAAATCGAGCGCGCCTACCGCAAGGCCATTGGTCTGGCCCGGCACGAAGTGGTGATCGCCAATGCCTACTTTTTGCCGGGGCGCAGGTTGCGTCAAGCCTTGGTCCACGCAGCCCGGCGAGGGGTGCGCGTGCGCTTGCTGTTACAAGGGCGATATGAATACTTCATGCAATACCACGCAGCCCGCCCGGTCTATGGCACCTTGCTGGCCGCAGGAGTCGAAATCTACGAATACGATGCGAGTTTTTTGCACGCCAAAGTGGCGGTGGTGGACCCCGACAACGAGCGTCCCTGGGCCACAGTGGGCTCATCTAACCTGGATCCGCTCAGCCTGTTGTTGGCGCGAGAGGCCAATGTGGTGGTGGCCGACCGCCAGTTCGCGCAACAACTGCACCGGCGTTTGATTCAGGTGATTGCGTCACAAAGCACGCCTGTTTTGGCCGCCTTCGGCCAAAGGCTTTGGCATCAGCGACTGCGCGATCGGCTGGCTTTTGGCCTCATGCGCATGGCACTTTTTCTCACAGGGCACCGGTATTGAGGGGTGGCGGACAAGCAAGAACAGAAGTAAAGGGGCCAAACCCCCTGATCGCTGTGCGCCGACCAATCGCTGTTACGATCAATGACCATGTTAATGAAATCTACAGACGCCATGACTGCTTCTGCCGCCACGCCCGACGACGAAGGCGTACCTGTATCTGCCAAGATCCGCGAGCGCATTCAAGCTGCCCGAAAACGCTTCCACGCCAATGACAACATTGCTGAATTCATTGAACCCGGCGAGTTGGAGAAGCTCCTCGACGAGGTCACTGCCAAGATGGCAGGCGTGCTCGACAGCTTGGTGATCGACACCGTCAGCGACCATAACACAGGCGATACCGCACGCCGTGTGGCCAAGATGTACTTGAAAGAAGTGTTCAAGGGCCGCTACGTTGAAGGCCCTGCCATCACCGAATTCCCCAACGCCGAACACCTCAACGAATTGATGATCGTCGGCCCCATCACCGTGCGCAGCGCTTGCAGCCACCACTTTTGCCCTGTGATTGGCAAGATCTGGATCGGTGTGTTGCCCAACGAACACACCAACGTGATTGGCCTGTCCAAGTACGCCCGCCTGGCCGAATGGATCATGGGGCGTCCGCAAATTCAAGAAGAAGCCGTGGTTCAGCTGGCTGACTTGATTCAGCGCAAAACCCAGCCCGATGGATTGGCCATCGTCATGGAAGCGAGCCACTACTGCATGGGCTGGCGCGGCGTGAAAGACATGGACAGCAAGATGATCAATTCGGTCATGCGCGGTGCGTTCCTCAAAGACGTGAACCTGCGCCGTGAATTTTTGTCACTGATTCCCGGAAGGAGTTGACACCATGTTGGTCCGTTTGCTTTACGCCAGCCGCACGGTCGATCCTCGTCCTGAGACCATCGAATCGATCCTGGCTCAATCTCGTCAGTTCAACCCGACCAGTGGCATCACCGGCATCCTGTGCTACGGCGGTGGCATCTTTTTGCAAGCCATCGAAGGCGGGCGCAGCGCGGTGAGCGAGTTGTATGGTCACATCCAAAAAGACGCGCGGCACAAAGACGTGGTCTTGCTGCACTACGAAGAAATTTCTGAGCGCCGTTTTGGCGGCTGGACCATGGGCCAGGTGGATGCGTCTCGCGTGAACACCAACATCTTGCTCAAATACTCCGAGCGTGCCGAGCTGGACCCGTACAACGTGTCGGGCAAAGTGTCCCTCGCCCTGCTTGAAGAGCTGATGGCCACCGCGTCCATCATCGGGCGCGCCTGAGCCTGGTAAAAGCGACGCCCTCGTCGCGAAGTGAACCATGAACCTCATCGGCTGTGATTTTTCCAGCAGCCCCAGCAAACGCAAACCAATTGTGCTGGCGCTGGGCCAAGCCCGGCAGGGCAGGGTGCAACTGCAGGCGCTGCAAACCTTTGACACGCTGAGCGAGTTTGGCAACTGGCTGGCGCAGCCTGCCGATTGGGTGGGCGGTTTTGACTTGCCCTTTGGCTTGCCGCGTGAACTGGTTGAAACCCTGGACTGGCCCACCGATTGGGCTGCATGCATGGACCATTACTGCGCCTTGGAGCGCGCCCAGATCCGCGAACAGTTTGCAGCGTTCTGCAACGCCCGCCCCGTGGGCGGCAAGTTTGCCCACCGCGCCGCCGACCGGCCCGCCGGCTCTAGCCCGTCCATGAAGTGGGTCAATCCGCCCGTGGCTTACATGCTGCACGCGGGCGTACCCTTGTTGCGCCAAGCGGGGGTGCACCTGCCCGGGTTACATGTGGGCGAGGCCCGCCGCGTGGCGCTGGAGGCCTACCCTGGTCTGCTGGCGCGCGAGGTGCTGGGCAACCAAAGTTACAAGAGCGATGACAAGGCCAAACAAACGCCAGAGCGCTTGCTGGCCCGGCGTGAATTACTGAGCGCACTGGAGCTCGGCCAGACTCGCCTGGGCCTGCGCTTGGTGGCCAGCAACGCGCTGCTGGGGCGCCTGGCCGACGACGCCAGCGGAGATTCCCTCGACGCCACCCTGTGCCTGATGCAAGCGGCTTGGGCGCAGCAACAGCACGAAGCCGGGCACCCGCAATACGGCTTGCCGCCGTGTGATCCGCTGGAGGGTTGGATCGTGACGGCATGAGGCGGCTTAGAACGCCGCCTTGGGCGTCGCCAAGGGTTGAAAGCAATACAATGTGATTCCTATTTTGGGCTGGCCAATGTGTTCAGACCCCAATCAAAAGGCATCACAAAGTAGAGACTTGCAGCCGTGAAAACCCTCCAATCGCTTTTTGCCCACAAGACCTGGGCCAACAACGAGTTGTTCAATGTATTGGCCGATGTGGACTCGCCAAGCCACACTGACGCCCTGCACACGGCGATTCGCATCCTGAACCACATCCATGTGGTGGACAGCATTTTCCAAGCGCATTTGCGGGGCCAAGCCCATGGATTTAGCGCCACCAACACCGACGCCACACCCGCCTTGGCCGAACTTCACTTCAAAGTGGCGCAAACCGATGCCTGGTTCGAGGCCTATGCCGCCCGCTTGACGGCCCAGCAAGCGGCCGAATCCTTGGCATTTCAATTCACCGACGGTGACGCTGGCCTGATGACGCGGGAAGAAATGCTCTTGCACATCATCACCCATGGCGCTTACCACCGGGGCAATGTGGGTCAAGTGCTCAAGTCGATCTCGGTCGCACCGCCGCGTGATCTGTACACGAAGTTTCTGCACCTGAGCGATCCGTCGCGCCGGTCTGCCTAAACTGCCGCTCAACTCAAATCGCAGAACTGCGTTCAATTACACCGAGGAATACGACATGCTTCAGTTGCGCCCAAGTTGCGAATGCTGCGACAAGGATCTCCCACCAGAGTCCACAGAAGCACGTATATGCTCGTTCGAATGCACATTTTGCGAATCCTGCGCAACGAAAACACTCGCTGGCAAGTGCCCTAACTGTGGCGGTGAACTGCTGACCCGACCTCGCCGTCCCCCATCCAAGCTTGCCAAATTTCCTGCATCTACTGACCGAATCGTCAAACCGAACGGTTGCCATGAGGCTGCGTGAACTCAACACAAGGAAACGGGACGGGCCATGAGTACTGTTCAGGCTCCTTTGACTGACGCCATTCGCGAAACCGCCCGCCGCAGCGTGCTGTGCTGGCTGGCCACGGTGGATGCCGAGGGGCAGCCCAACGTCTCGCCCAAAGAGGTTTGGGCGATTGCCGACGACCAGCATGTGGTGGTGGCGCACATCGCTTCGCCCATCAGTGCGCGCAATATCGCGCAGCACCCGCAGGTGTGTTTGAGCTTTGTCGATGTGTTCGTGCAAAAGGGCTTCAAGCTCATAGGCACCGCGCGCGAGGTGCGTGCCACTGATGCGGAATTTCCCGATTGGGCTGCACCGCTGCTGGCCATGGCAGGCCAGCGCTTCACCATCCAAAGCGTGTTGCTGGTTTATGTGAAATCTGTCGCTGCCATCGTGGCGCCAAGTTACCGCTTTTACCCCGATGACACCACCGAGGCTTCGCAAGTGGCCTCAGCCATGCGAGCCTACAACGTCCAAGCTGTAGAAAAGGGAAAAACATGACTTCAATCACCATACGTCAAGCGGTGTTGGCCGACCTTGATGTCGTCGTCACCCTGTTTGATGGCTATCGCCAGTTTTACGGTCAGGCCAGCGATGGCGTGGCTGCACGGACTTTCTTGCAGGCGCGCTTTGAGCACGGTCAATCGGTGGTGCTGTTGGCCGAGTCACAAGGGCAAGCTGTGGGTTTCACCCAGCTGTACCCAAGCTTTTCATCCGTGTCGATGGCCCGGGTGTTTGTGCTCAATGATCTGTTCGTGGCACCCACGGCCAGGCGCTTGGGCGTGGGCGAGGCTTTGTTGACAGCAGCTGCCGACCATGCGCGCCAACTGGGTGCTGTGCGCTTGTCCTTGAACACGGATGTGCAGAATTTGCCTGCTCAAGCCTTGTACGAGTCGATGGGTTGGGCGCGTGATCAAAAGTACCACGCCTACCACTTGGCATTGAAGCCATGAAAGTCACCTGGGCTGGTCAATCATCTTTCACCCCAGCTGCCAGTTCAGCGGCTGCAAGTCGGCATTTTGCTGGGGGATATCACGCCAGCTAACGTCAGCGTCAGCGCGACGGCACTGGGCTGGCTCCTGTTGGCCCTTTGCCCAAAGCGGCTTCCCGATCGCCGAATCGGTCGACCAGTGCGTCTGGATCGGCCTTGGCGCGCTGGTCTGTGACTTCTGAGTCCAGCATTGATGCAGAAACGATGCCATGTGCTCGCGGATTGGCCGATGGTCATCATGCGCAGCGAGGTTCACGGTTTGGCAGTGATCAGCCGCCATGGGCGCTGGTTTGAAACGAGAACTGGGCGACCAGAGGCGTTCACGCAGCCTAAGGGTGGTTTGTTCTTTTGGGCCCGACTCACCGGTGCCAACGGCAAAACCAAAGACGCGGTCGGGTTCTCCAAAAAAGCCATTGCGCAAGGCGTGGCGTTTGTGCCGGATGCGCCGTTTTTGCGGCTGACCCAGACATGTCAACACTGCGCGTCATCTTCGCCATGGCCGATGTGGCGAAGATTGAAGAGGGCATTGCTCGGCTTGGCAAGGCGTGTTGAACAACAGGTTCAGTAGCCCAGCCCAACTCACCATGCGTTGCGCAGTTCCCGCAGCTTCTTAAACACCGTTTTTGCATCCGGCTCTGCTGGCAAGTCGGGAAAGCTTTCCCGCAGCTGAGCGATGACGCTTGGGTTGCTCAGACGCATGAAGGTGTTGAACTCTTTCTCGTCTTTCAGCGTGGTCACGACAGAGGTTGCCGGGTTGTGACTGGCGACATTTGGCAAGAGCGCTGCAGCGGCCGCATTGTCGGGCTCACGGGCCAGCGTGAACTTCAGGTTGTTCTCGATGTAGTCGTGGCCGGGGAAGATGCGGGTGTTGTCAGGCAGGCGCATCAGCTGCTCGGTGAAGCTGCTGTAGAGCGCTTCGACGTCGCCGCCGTTGTGCACGTTGCCAGCACCAGCGTTGAACAAGGTGTCACCTGAGAAAAGCGCCGGCTGTTCAGCGTGCGCACACAGGCAAATGTGGCAATAAGTGTGGCCAGGGGTGTCCAAACATTCCAGCTCAATGTGTTTGCCCACCTTGATCACGTCACCGGCTTGTAAACCGCGCTCCATGCCCGGAATCTTGCCTGCGGCTTTGTGGTGCGCAATCACTTTGGCACCGGTGGCGGCCACCACTTCGGCATTTCCGCCGATGTGGTCGTGGTGTTCATGCGTGTTGAGAATTTGCGTGATGTTCCAACCCTTGGCCTTGGCGGTGGCCAAGCATTTTTCATGGTCCAGCGGATCAATTGCCAAGGCTTCGCCGGTGTCGGGGCAGGCGATCAGGTAATTGAAATTGCGCAGGCTGTTGCCCGTCCAGATGCGTTCAACGATCATGCGTAGCCTTGTGTGGTGTGGTTAATGGATTTATTTTAGGATCGCTGCGCATCGCCTGTGCTCTGCAAGGCTGTTCCCCGCTTGCTGCAAAACGCTCAGTCACAGATGGTGCCCTTCAATTTTTGCAGACCCTATGAGAATCAAACTCGCCAGCAGTGGCCTTGTTTATTCGACCGACAGCGGACGCACCTGCCAAGCTTGCCGCAAAGCGGTGTCTCAGTGCATTTGCAAAAGTGGCAAGCCTCGGCCCGCCACCGACGGTGTGGTGCGCATTTCCCGTTCTTCCTGGGTCGGATTGAGGATGGGAAAATGGATCGGGCGATTGACGTGCAAACCCGATCCTGCCGACCCCGTTACGAGACGCACGACGCCTGTTCAGATCAGTTCGGTCCGACCGAAAACCCAACCGAGCCCAGCTGCGCGAAATGAACCGCCATGTGGCTGCCCGCGCTCAACACCACCGGTTCGGTGGCCGAGCCCGACAGCACGATGGTGCCGGCTTCTAGCGGGTGTCCGGCGTCACTGGCCAGCCTTGCCGCCGCCAGCAGCGCCTGCAGCGGGTGGTCCAGGATAGACGCGCTGCTGCCCTGTGCCACCAGTTTGCCGTCCAGTTCGACCTCGACCGTCAGAGCGCCCAGTCCCATGGAAGGTGGCTGCCAGGGGCCAAGCACGAAGGCGCAGGCGGAGGCGTTGTCGGCCACTACGTCGGCAGGCGAGAAGCGGAAATCGCGGTAACGTGAATCGATGATTTCCACCGCCGCGGCCACCGACTGCACCGCGCGCAGGGCTTGGTCCAGGCTGGCCGCGCCGTCCAGTCGGCGCGACAGCAGGAAGGCGATCTCCGGCTCCCCGCGGGGTCGGATCAATCCCTGCAACGCCAACTGGCCGCCGTCTGGCACCTGCATGGCGGCGGACAACACGCCGTACACGGGTGCATTGACTCCCAAGTGGGCCATCGCCTTGCGGTTCGTGAAGGCCAGCTTGAGGCCGACCTTGCGGTCGCCGCGTCGGCAACGCTGCGCCATGCCCAACGCCTGCACGGCATAGGCTTCCTGCAGCGTGATGGCCGCCGTGCCGGTCCATTGTGCGATCGGCATCCCGGTGCACAGAGCCTGGTCTAGGGCCGAGGCCAAGCGTTCGACCTTTGAAAGCCCGTCCGGCATGCGACTCATGGCGCCACCTGCGGCACTGGTGTGGCGCCGATCTTCCCTAGCCCGAACGCTACCGCGCGGCCGCCGACGCGCTCCACCAGCAGGTTCTGGTCGTCTTTGGCGCGCCGATCGGCCATGACTGGATCCACGATGGCGCGCAGGCGCTGCGCGAATTCGTCCCGCACTGCCCAGTGCGCGCCAGACTGCGCCAGGTTGTGTGCCTCTTGCGGATCGTCCTCCAGGTCGAACAGCTCGGGCTCATATCCTACATAGTGGTGGTATTTGTAGCGCCCGCGCGCCACCATGAAGGCCGCCGCGGGTGAGCCGACCGCGTGGTACTCGCTGAAGGCGGTACGATCGATGTCCGGCCGCGTTGCAAGGTCGATCAGGGAGCGTCCCGGCAGGTCCGCTTCCTCGGGCAACGGCGGCAACGCGAACGCCTCCAGTACGGTCTGATAAATGTCGACCAGCGAGGCTGGGGTGTCGCAGCTGCGTTGCGGCACCCCGGGCCCCGACAGGATCAGCGGCACCGCGGTGGACTCGCGGTACAGCAGCGACTTGTTCCACATACCGCGCGCGCCGAGGTTGTCGCCGTGGTCGCTGGTGTAGATGACCAGGGTCTCGTCACTTAACCCTGCATCCGACAGCGCCGTTAGCACGCGGCCAATCTGCGCGTCGATGAAGCTCACCAGCCCGAAATAACTGGCGATCGCCAAGCGCCGGCGCGCATCGTCGCCCAATTCCGCATCCAGGTCGTTGAACTCGGCCTGGCGCTGCACCCACGGGTGGCGCACGAATCCGCTCTCGGGCCGCAGCTTGGGCCAGGGCACGCTGCCCGGCGGGTACAGGTCAAGGAATTCCTTTGGCACCACGAGTGGAAAATGCGGCGCCACGAAGCCGGCGAACAACAGCGCCGGATGCGCGTCGCGCGCCGCTGGCGCCAGCCCGGCACGTTCCTGCAGCCAGCCGATTGCGCCGTCCGCCACGCGCCGGTCGAAGCGGTTGTATTCGGTCTCGCCAGCACCTAAGTGCCGTAAGAGTCCTACGCCTTCGCTGCGATCGGGCAGGGGGTCGCGCACGCAGCCCCAGACCTGCCCCATGCCTCCGGCAATGTGCACCGCCTCACGCTGGCGCTCGAAGCCGGTGTTGTCCTGCGCACTGCGGTAGTGCAGCTTGCCGATCGATTCGACACCGATGCCGGCCGTGCGCAGCCGGTGCGCCCAAGACGGCTGCCGCCCAGCGTAGGCAATCGCGTTGTCCCAGCAGCGGTGGTCGTGTACCCAGCGTCCGGTGGCCAGGCTGGCGCGCGCCGGCACGCAGATCGGGCTGGGTGTGTAGGCGCGCCTGAATACCGTGCCCGTCGCTGCCAAGCTGTCCATGTGCGGCGTTCGCACGACTGGGCTGCCCATGAAGCCGCTGTGCCGCGGATCGTGTTCGTCCGAACACAACAGCAGCACGTTGCGGTAGAGCGCGCGCATTCAGGAGGACTCGGCGCTGAAGCCGATGCTCTTGACCATTGCACCGCGCCGCGCGAACTCCGACTGCAGCAGCTTGCGCAATTCGATCGGCCCCAGTGGCGCGGCGATGGTCTGGCCTTCATTCACAGCCGGCAGTTCGCGCGATCCGGCCGCTTGCATGGCGGCGATCGAAGCCTTCTCGATCATGGTTTGCGGTGTTCCAGTCCGAGCCAGGACCCAAGTGCCCTCGTTCAATGTGAGTTGTCCCATGCCCAGTTCGGCGAACGTCGGCACCTGCGGCAACACCACAGAACGCGTTCGGCTGGTTGTCGCCAGGATGCGCACCGTGCCAGCCTTGTGCTGCTGCGTGAGGGTCGAAGTCACCGCAACGATGCCCGACAAATGCCCGCCGGCCACGTCGTTCAGCACCAGGGTGTTGCCCTTGTAGGGCACGTACAGCAGCTTCACGCCCAGCTCCTTGCCCATCAACAGGCCAAACATATGCGTTACCGAACCCGCCCCCGCCGAACCGAAGGCGGCCTTGTCAGGGTTCTTTCTGCACCAATCAGCGAACTCCTTCAAGTTGGTCGCCGGCACCTTGGCGCTGATGGCAAACGCAAAATCATTCTCCACGACCTGCGCCACCGGAACGAAGTCGGTCAACACGTCGTAGCCGAGGTCGCTGTAGACGTGAGGCAGATGCACAATGTTGGACGCTGGGGCCACCCAGTAGGTGAAGCCGTCGGCCGCTGCGGCCTTGACCGCCTGCCCAGCAATGCGGCCGTTGGCGCCCGGCCGGTTTTCCACCACCACCGGCGCGTCCATCGCGCTGCGCATCTGTTCCGCCACCGCGCGCGCCACCTGGTCGGGCAGGCCGCCAGGCGGAAACCCGACGAACAGGCGGACCGTGTTGCGTTGGGCATAGCTAGGAAACACAGAAGCGGCGGCCGAGGCGGCAAGGATCCGTGCTGTGAAATGGCGTCGATTGATGCGCATGGCGATGTCCTTAAGTTGAAGGTGGGGCGATGGCGGTCAAACGGATAACCGCCATGTGGCTAAGTGTTCGGCGACGATGGTTCATGTTGTTGACTCCGTGAAGTGAACAAAAAGGATGATGGATTTTTGTATTGCTCAATTCAGTTACTTCGGTAACAATTTAGGGATGACCCTAATGCTGACGAACCCATCATCCAGCAGCGCTGTCGATTGGCAGACCAGCCAAAGCTTGGCTCGTCAATTGGTTCAGGCCATAGCTTTGCCGGTGGATTTGAAATCCCGCCCATTGCACCACTTTGAATCGGGAAGGACGTTGGTCAAGACGGGTGATGTTGTGGCCCGCTTGCCTTTTGTCATGAGTGGCCGGCTGAACGCTGTGGTCCACATTTCAGGAACGCAAAGTGGGCAGATTGTGCCCATCGCATTTGGCTCCGGCGAAATCGCGCTTTTGTCTTTTCTGTTCAATCGCTTGCCCAGCGGTAGCGATTTAGTCGCAAGTCAGGCCTCGGCCATTCAATGGATTCCAATCGATGAAGTGGAGTCTGCCTTGCTCAATGACCCTCAATTGATGGCAGTTTTGGTCAGATTTTTGGGACTGCGTTTGCGAGAAGGTCAGGTTCGAGAAAGGGCTGCCTCTGCGCGCAGTGTTCTGACAAGATTAAGCGCCAGCTTGAGCCGTATCTTGGCCGTTCTGCCAGCTCGGCCCGATGCAAGGCTGCTAATCCATGCGACCCACGAGCAACTGGCGAGCAGTTGCGGGGTCAGCCGACCCAAGGCGTCTCTGGCTTTGAAAAAAATGGAGCGTGATGGCATTGTTCTATTGGGTCGAAAATGGATTGAGGTGCTGGACGCCACGGCCCTGCGCACCTTATCGGCTTGAAACAATCATTTCGCTTATTCAGTGCTTGAACCCAGAAGGCTCAAGGTGCTGTGAGCAAAATTTTTCGGAAATCATGCAAAGGCCGAATTGTCGTTTAGTCTTACAGCGACACAACCCGAATTAGCCCGTCCGCTTCTCCATCAGGCGCCCGAGGGTGGTGGTCAAGTACTGGCTCTGCGGCCGCGCAGCAGCCGTCAGGGTTTGTAGCCGGAATTCTGGATCACCGGAGTCCATTGCTCACGAAAGGCCTGGACCATGGCCTCGGTCTGTGCACGGTTGCTGACCACGGGCACCAGATTGGCATCGGTGAAACGCTTTTGCGTGTCAGGATCTTTCATTACTTCCTGAATGGCGTTGGAAATACGGTCAACTTTGCCCAGGGGCATGGACTTGGGGGCGAAAAACGCATTCCACGCGGTGGCCACGATGTTCAACCCAGTTCCTGAAACGTGGGCACATCGGGAAGGAAGGATAAGCGCTTGGCACTTGAAACGGCCAAGATACGCAATTTGCCAGCGCGGTGATACGGCTCTACGCTGTCCGGGGAGTCCAGCGCCAAGGGAATCTGCCCACCAAGCAGGTCGTTTAGCAGGGGGGCTGAGCCGTTGCAGGGGACCACCAGCGGCTGAATCTTGGCAGCCTCACCCAACATCAGCGCAAAGAAGTAAGGCAGACTGCCCGGAGCAGGTACACCGAAGTTGGCTTTCTGCGGGTTTGCTTGAACCCAGGCCATCAACTGGGAGAGTTCTCGCACCGGCACCGCGGTGGACACGGCCAGGGCCATATCAAAAAGGTTCACGGTGGACACTGCCGTGAAGTCAGTTATCGGATCGTAACCGGCGTCCTTGTAGAGCAGCGGACCGATCACCATACCGGCCGGGTTGGCCAATATGAGCACGTTTTGTCCTGTCGGCGCGTTCTTCACCGCTAGGGCGGCGATCCGGCTGCCTGCGCCCAGCTTGTTTCCAACAATCACAGGTACGCCCAGCTTGTCTTTGAGCTTATCAGCCACGATGCGCGCCATGCGGTCTAACGAGCCCCCAGCTTGAAAGCCCACCACGATGCGAAGGGTTCCATCGTACAAGGGTTGAGCCTGCGTTGCCATGACCTGAGCAGCCAAACTAAGCCCAACCAACAATACACGGCATGCCATTGAGATCTTGAACATTTGAATTCCTCAATTAAAAAAAGGCAGATCTATTCACCTCAAGTCGCCTGACAGGCCCGGCGCAAGCATTGCAAGTCGTAATAGCGGGTTTCAATGTCGTCACGTTGCACCCCGGCACGCTTGTCGGTAAGCGACTTTAGGCTGTGCAACAGAACCTCTAAAGGGGGCCCGCTGGCGGTGATTTGCTTGAGGTGTCGGATATCTACTTGGGTTGCCGGTTCCTCGATGAAACGGGTGACCAGCACGTGGTGGTGCAGCACGGCCGCTCGGCCATGCGCCTCACACACCGCCAGGAAGCTCTGCAAAGCCAGACGACTGGACTCGTCCAAGGGGCCGCGCGGCAAGGCTTCCAGCCAACGGTCCATCAAACTGGTCTGTCGTGCGCAGCTTTGCAAGCCGCGTTGATCTTCCGAGGTCATAAAAGGCATTTTTTCCAGCATCTGCGCGCTGTAGGCGGCGTCGGTTATGCGGCACAGGCCCAGGATGAGGTCGATTTCATTGATGGCGGAAAAGTCACCGGCATTCGCACCACGGTAGTCGGTGCGCCCGACCTTGTACGTCTTAAAGTAGGGTCGCACGTTGTAGAAGAACCGACGCACATCGAGCGTCTGGTTCAGCACCTCGGTGTAGTGAGACACTTCATCAAGTGCCGCCGTGGCATCGGCCAACAGCTTGGGTGTGACCGGGTGCGTCACCCCCAAAGGCAAGACCCGGCGCAGCACATCCGCAGCCCGGATGTACCCTAGGATGGAAAAGCAGTTGTTGATGATGAAGACGGACTCGTCGTGCAGCCAGGTAAAGCTCTTGTGTGCACCGCCGTGTGCCAGATTGCGCAGATTCACGTGCGGGGTTGCGAACCTAGGAGCCACTCCCAGCCCGGCGGCCAGTTGCATGGCCAAAGCGCTGGCCTGGGCAAAGGGTGAACGCTGCTCTCGGTCGGGATTGCTCAGTTCGTGGCGTCGCAAGGCCGCCATGTACAGACCGACATTGCCCAGCAAATCGTAGGCAGCGGCTTCATCGCTGGGCAATGTTGCTGCCGTCAGAATCGCTTGAATGTGGCCCAGTCCCTCGTCATGCAACATCTGTTGCTCCACGTGTTCAGGACGCATGACGTCAGCGGGATCGTCCTGCCCAAAGTAGCGCTCCTCCAACTGGGTGTTGAGGTCTTTGAAGCGGTGACGTATCCATCCGTCAAATTGCTCGATCGGGTCAATTGGCATAAAGAGCTCCTCAGCGGTTGGGGGCAGTTTCTTCAGGTGATCACGGTGGCCATGCGCTGCATCGCTTCATGCAGCCGTTCATAGCTTTCCCCGCCAAAGCAAATGCGAATATAGCCTTCACCGGCCGGACCGTAGAAGGCTCCTGACTCCACCACCACCTGCACTCGCTCCAGAAGCAAGTCGGCCAGCGCTTGGCTGGTGTGGCCGGTGCCACGGATATCGGCCCAGGCGTAGATGGTGCTGGTGGGCACTGTGCAGCGCACACCCGGCATGGCGTTGAGTTGTTGGCACACCATGTCACGGCGACGCCGATCCTCATCGACCATGGCTTGCACGGGAGCCTGGTCGCCCATCAAGGCAGCCACCCCGCCGGCTTGAATGAAAGTGTTGACGTGGGAGACATCGTTCATGGTGATCTTCATGAGGGCGGGCATGAAACGCGGCGCCGCCACGACCCACCCCATACGCCAGCCGTCCATCGCGTAGGCCTTGGTGAAGGCGAACAGGCTGAACGTACGTTCAGCCATGCCCGGCAGCGAGGCGATGCTGATGTGCTGAGCACCATCGAACACGATGCGCTCGTAGACCTCGTCGGAGCACACCAGCAAATCATGCTGGATCGCGACCCGTGCCAGCCCTTCAAGCTCCGCTCGGCTGTAGACGCGGCCCGTGGGGTTGTTTGGATTGACCAAGCAAATCATGCGGGTACGGGGCGTGATCGCGGCTTCGAGGGCCTGCACATCGATGCTGAACCCACCAGCAGCGTTGAGCGGTACAGTCACCACCACACCGCCAGCGAGTTGGATCTTGTTGATGACCTGCGGATAATAGGGTTCCAGCAAGATCACCTCATCACCCGGATCGATGGCTGCAAGCATGACGGCAAAGGAGGCATGGGTCAGGCCATTGGTGACCAGGACTTCTTGGGCGGTCACTGGGATCTGGTTGACCTGGTTCATGCGCTGGGCGATCACTTCCCGCAGATCGGTTTCCCCTGCGAATTCACCATAATGCACCCGGCCTGCGTCCAGCGCGTCCTTGGTGGCCTGTTTGATATGCGCGGGCGTGTCGAAATCCGGTCGTCCGACCTCGAGGTGAATCATGCTGGCACACTGCGGGTACAAACGCACCGACTTTTCGTACATCCCGAAACTCTTGGGAGCGCTGAGGGCAATGCGGTCAGATGGCCATTTCATGGGCGGATACTCCTCTCGGTGAATCTTCTGCGGCGACGATGGTTCATGTCGTGAACCTTGTGAATTTAACAATCAAGATGATGAATTTTTGTGTGGGTCTATTCAGTTACCTTGGTAACAGTTTAGGGATTACCCTGGTTCTAAAGCACCCGTCATTCAGCAGTTGCATTCCACCTCACCGCACTACTGCCGGCTTCAGCCTGAAGACCGCATGACATTGGCCAGCTTGCCGCTAGAACTACAGCGTCCGGACTCTTGGTTGCCTGCCTGCGCCACGTACATAAGAAACGAACACCACGCAGTCAAGGCCAAGACAGACGGGGCCAGATTCCCGACAGGCTCAGCGTCCATGTGCATCCGCCTGAGAGTGAAGACCGGCTGTTCCCTAGGCACTGGGAGGGCGACCTTATAAAAAGGCGAAGCCAATGCCAGCGCCGCTGGATGATGGGTGCTTCAGAATTAGGGTCATCCCTAAACTGTTACCAAGGTAACTGAATAGAGCCACATAAGAATCCATCATCTTTTTAATTCACTTCGCTGAGGACACAACATGAGCCATCGTTGCCGCAGAAGATTCACCGAGAGGCGTATCCGCCCATGAAATGGCCATCAGACCGCATTGCCCACAGCGCCCCAAGAGTTTGAGGGGGTGCGCATGGCTGAATTGAAACAGCGACATCCGTCTGGAGCATTTTTGTGAACGTACTCTTCATCATGGCCGACCAGCTGCGCTGGGACCATCTGTCCTGCGCCGGCCACCCCTACCTGCAAACGCCGAACCTCGATGCGCTGGCCGCGCGCGGGGTGCGATTCTCGCAGGCCTACGTCAACAGTGGCGTGTGCGGCCCCAGCCGCATGAGCTACTACACCGGCCGTTACCCCATCAGCCACGGGGCGACCTGGAACCGGGTGCCGCTGTCCATCGGCGAGGTGACGCTGGGTGAGATGATCCGCGCCCACGCAGCCTCCCAAGGCGATGCTGCCTCGGGCCCCGACCTGTGGCTGGCCGGCAAGACACACGTGATGCCCGATTGGGACGGGTTAAAGCGGCTGGGCATCGAAGGTACGTGTGAACTAGGCCACCTGCTGCAGCGCGGTGGGTTTCGCGAAATCGACCGCCACGACGGCCACCATGAGACCGGTGACGCGCAAGGCTACGGCGCCTGGTTGCGCGCGCAGGGCTACGGCAGCGCCAACCCCTGGGGCGACTATGTCATCTCGGCCATCGACGAGACTGGGCAAGTGGTCAGCGGCTGGAACATGCGCAACGTGCACTTGCCTGCCAGGGTGCAGGAACCCCATTCAGAGACGGCCTACATGACCGATCAGGCCATCGACTTCATGCGCCGGCAGGGCAGCCGTCCCTGGGTGCTGCACCTGAGCTACGTGAAGCCGCACTGGCCCTACATGGCGCCCGCCCCGTACCATGCGCTGTACCGTGCCGAGCACTGCCTGCCCACCGTCAAGCGGGCCTCGGAGCTTGAGGGTGCGCACCCGGTGGTGGCCGCCTACCGCCAACATGAGGAAAGCCAGACCTTCTCCCGCGACGACGTGGTGCGCCACGTGCGTCCGGTCTACCAGGGGCTCATCAAGCAGCTGGACGATCACCTGGGTCGACTGTTCAACGAGATGGTCGGCCTGGGCCGCCTAGACGACACCCTTGTGATCTTCTGTGCTGACCACGGCGACTTCCTGGGCGATCACTGGCTGGGCGAAAAGGAGCTTTTCTACGACACCGTGCAGCGAGTGCCCTTCATCGTGTCCGACCCGCGCGCGACCGCTGACGCCACGCGTGGGCAGGTGGATGAACGGTTCGTCGAGTGTGTGGACGTGGTGCCCACCATCCTCGAAACGCTGGGTATCCCGGTGCCCGGCCAACGGGTGGAGGGGCGCAGCCTGCTGCCCTTGTTGCGTGGTGAGACGCCAGTTTGGCGCGACTTCGTCTACAGCGAACTGGACTACAGCTTCAAGGCGGCGCGGCTTGCCCTTGGCCGCTCGCCCCAGCAGTCACGCGCATTCTCTCTGCGTTCGGCCACGCACCGCTACGTGAACTGGTTGGACCTGCCTGAGCAATTGTGGGATCTGCGCACCGACCCCGACCAGTTCGAGGATCTGGGCACCGACGCCACATCTCAGGCCCAGCGTCAAGGTCTGCGTGAGACCTTGCTGGACTTCATGGCCCGGCGCAAGCACCGCACCACCATGAGCGACGAGGCGGTGGAACGTAGCACCAACCGACACAAGGCGGGGGCGGTGTTCTACGGCCAGTGGTGAGCAGCCGAGCAGCGATCTCCCTATCTCCTGATGGTTAGGCGCGTGGAATCAGGCGACGCTCGATCACGTTGCCCGAAATGGTCACGGAGGCATCTGACATCAGGTGCATCAGGGTGGGAACCACTTCGACGGGCTGTGAAACGCCAAGCGATCGCTCGTACATCGCCAGCTCCTCCGGAGTGGCCGATTGCAGGAACACCGGCGTGGCCACGAGCCCGGGCGACAAGGCGTTAATACGCACGCCGAACGTGCGCAACTCCAGCGCTGCGCACTTGACGAGTCCGGTGATCCCCGCCTTGGTCGCGGCGTAAGCCGCAGCGCCGGGCCAGCCGTTGGTCGCCAGGCCGGAGGTGAAGGCGACGATCGAACCGGATTTTTGCGCCTTCATGGCCGGGAACAGGGCGCGCAGGAAATAAAAGATGCCCGACAGATTCACGTCGAGATGTCGCTGCCAAGCCTCATCGCTCGTTTCCTCGATGAGGCTGCGGTGCTGGATGGCGCTTGTCAGCACCGCTCCGTCGATGCGCCCCTGCAGCCTGAGGACCTCATCGACCAGTGCCTGAACGGCCGCAGAGTCCGCAATGTCGATCTGACGCGGCAGCCACCGGGCATGCGCGACACGCGCCAAACCGTCCGCATCGATGTCCACCGCGATCACCGTCGCGCCCGCTTCCAAGAAGGCGAGCGCCGTCGCGTGGCCGATGCCCGATGCCGCGCCGGCGACGAGCAATGTGTGGCCGGAGAAATCGTAGTGGGCTTTCATGGTGTTGCGGTTCGCATTGGAGGGGGCAGTCCGGTGATGGCCTCGTAGAGGGCTTGGGCGGAGACGTTGTCGTCCATGAGCTCGATGGCTGCGATGTATTCGTCAGGACGCACCAGCACCAAGGTGCCAGGTGCGATGCCCAGGCGCCGGAAAAGGGCGTTGCCCGGGTCTAGCAGGCTGCGGTCTCGCAAGCCCGAGTCAAATGGCGCATCAAAGCGTGACACTACCCAGTGGTCGAGCGCGGGCGATATGTTGGCCGGCACGGCGGGGCGGCGTCGCACGTCGGCGAAATACAGTGCGATGAACTTTCCAGCACACAGATCGTGGATGCGCTGCTGGCGTCCGTCCGGTGTGTGAACCAGGTAGTCGGGCAACCGGTCGCCAACAGCGACCGCGGGGCGCGTGCTGCGCGTGACCATGGACCAGTTGCCAGCGCCCGCCACGTCGAGCTTTACGCCGAGCATGGAGCGGGTGTACGCGTTGGACCAGTTGTTGTCGGTCATGGCGCTCACGGACTCTGTGCGCTTGGACATGGAAAGCCGCGCTGCCTCGGCCATCTCGCCCGAGCCTTGGATCGCAAGCGGCTTTTGTTCGCGCTCATAGCCTTCCAGTAGATCGGCCGTGGCCCAGCCCCGAAGGAACCACGACAGACGCCAAGGCAGGTTGGATGCATCCAGGGCACCAGTGTTCAGGCCGAGCGCCCACATCGGCGTGATCAGGTGGGCAGCATCTCCCATCAGGAACACGCGGCCGCGATGCCACTCGGAGGCGACTCGGTGGTGGACACGGTAGGTGACCTTGTTGAGGATCTGCACGTTGGCGACGTTGCCGATGAAAGAGAGCGACTTGTCGCGCAGTTCTTCGGCCGTCGGCTCATCCGCACCCTCGGCCATCGGGTAGAGAAAGCGCCAGCAGTGCGGATGCCTTACCAGTATCATCCATTCCACCGGGTCAGCGAAGTAGGCGAGGTAGGGGTAGTCGCGCGGATTTTCAAGATCCAGGTCGACGACAAGATCGACGAGCGCATATTTGACAGGTAGGGACGTTCCTTCGACTGGTACCCCCATCTGCTCCCGGATGGTGCTGCGTCCGCCGTCGCACGCCAGCAGGAATGAGGCATCCTGCGTGACGATGCCGTCAGAGTTCTGCACCCGCACGCTCACGTGGTCACCATGGTCAGTATGGTCTATCAGTTTGTGCCCCATGCGGAGAGTAATCAGGGGATGCAGGTCGATGGCGTGGCCGAGGATGGGCTCGAGGTCCTGCTGCGGCAGGTTGATGACGAACGGATAGCGCGTTTCGTCCGACAGGGCATCGAGCGAAATGGGGAAGGTTGACTTTTGGGTTCTGCGGTCGATCTCGCCGATCTCATCGACGCGCAGCGCCTGCGCTAGAACGGCGTCGGCTACCCCGTAGCGCCGGAAGATTTCGAGCGTCCGGCTGAGCAAGGTGCCCGCCTTTGTGTCCGACGACAGGTTCAAATCGTCTTCATAGACGATACATGCGACGCCGTAGTGCGCGAGCCCGAGTGCCGTGGTCAGGCCGATTGGGCCCGCGCCCACGATCACAATGGGCAGGGGCTTAGGGTTCATGGCTTGATAGCGGGCGATGGAAGAAAGCCATCGACCTGAATGCCGTCTGCAGTCAGTTTGGTACCCGTTACTTCGACGTTGTCGTTGATGAATTGCACGGTACGACGCATCTTCTCCTTGGACATCGTGCCGAAGCCGTTAGCGATCACTTCGGGTGTAACGGTGATGCGCTTGAGGATCATTATTTCTTGTTCAATGATCTGCGGGTCGAGCGCCTTCAGGTATTGAACCTGAATCTTGGCAGCTTCGGCTGGGTTGGCCAGCGCATCCTTCCAGCCGCGAAAAGCCGCACGGATGAAACCGCGAACGACCGCAGGGTTCGCCTTCAGGTAGTCTTCTTTCACGCCTATGCTGTTGGCGTAGATGTCGAGGCCGTAGTCGCCGAGCAGAAGACACTTGGCCTGCGCGTCGCCAGCGGCACGCTTGATCGAAGGCTCGCCCATGATGAACTGGTCGATGGCTGCCACCTTTTTCGAGACCAGCATCGGGACGCGTGCAGCGCCGTCGATGTTCACGATCTTAAGTGTGGACGGGTCGAGGTTGTTCATCTTCATGAATGCGGCAAAGATGCGCGGCATAAAAGAGGCACTGCTCGAACCGATTTCTAGGCCGACCATGTCTTTCGGGGAAGACACGTTTGCGCCGGGATTAAGGCTGAAAACGCAGTAAGGAGGCTTCTGGTAGACGGCGCCCACGATGCGCACCGAGTTGCCGGCGGCGCCACTGGCGACCAGGCTAGGAATATCGATGAAACCGATTTCGGCGAGTCCAGATTCGACGAAGCGCACGGCATCGGCCGTACCCTTTGTGGGGAGGATCGTTACGTTGAGGCCCTCTTCCTTGAAGTAGCCCTTTGACAATGCGACATACCAAGGTGCATGCCGTCCCAAAGGAATGAAGTCCAGCGCGAACTTGATGTCCTTTTCCTGTGCATGAACCGCTGGCGTGAAGAGCGTGCACGCCGCGAAAACCGCCCCGATCACCTGCTTGAAAATTTTCATGTGAATCTTCCGTGGGTTGACAAGTTTTGTAATATATCACATGATATCTGAAACAATTATAGGAAACCAGCGATGCAATTCGGTTCTGTGCGCGGTGCGCGAAAAGTGTTCCTCGCAAAGGAACTTGGTGGGGGCGCTCAGGAAGACTTGGTCGCACTCGACGATGCAAGTTTCGACTTCGAGTCGGGCGAATTCGTGGCGCTCCTCGGCCCCAGTGGCTGCGGTAAGACCACCTTGCTTCGGATGGTTGCAGGATTGATCCCAAGGTCGGGGGGCAGTATCACGATCAATGGAAAGGACGTGGACGGGCCTTACGGTGACTACGGATTCGTATTTCAGGCGCCAAGCCTCATGCCGTGGCGTACGGTGCTCCAAAACGTCTTGTTTCCTATGGACGTGCTGAATCGCAACGATGTGGCAGCCCAAGGCCGGGCGCGCGAGTTGCTCGCACTGGTTGGCTTGTTGGATTTCGCGGCGGCACGGCCCCATCAACTCTCCGGCGGCATGCAGCAGCGCGTGGCGCTTTGCCGTGCTTTGATCCACGCACCGAAATTGCTGCTCATGGATGAGCCTTTTGGTGCACTCGACGAACTCACACGGCTCGAAATGAACGACCTTTTATTAAAGATCCGCAAAGAGACCCAGGCGAGCGTGCTCTTTGTCACCCATTCCATCTCCGAGGCCGTCTACCTTGCAGACAAGGTGCTGGTGTTCAGCCGGCGCCCCGCCCGCGTCATCGCACAGTTGAGTGTGAACCTGGGTTATCCGCGTAGCCAGGCAGTACGGTTCACGCCCGAATTCACTCAGGCCGAAAGACATGCTAGCGAGGCACTCGGCATTGTGGCGGCCACCTCGGGTGCGGAAGGCTACTGATGATGAACCGCAACAATTTCGAACGCGTTGCCTATCCGTTACTGGGGGTGGTGATCGTCCTCGCGCTGTGGCAACTGATCTGTGTCGCGTGGAAAATGCCTGAGGCGGTGCTTCCCACCCCGATGAACGTTGCACTAGCCATCGCGAAATACTGGCCGGCCCTGGTAACCGAGGGCTGGGTGACGTTGAAGGCGACGCTCTATGGCTTCGCACTCGCCCTGTTGCTGGGCATTCCGATCGCGGTGGCGGTGTCCATGTCACGCTTGGTGAATCTTATGTTCTACCCGTTGCTGGTGGCCTTGCAATCGGTCCCAAAGGTCGCACTCGCCCCGATTCTGCTGGTCTGGCTCGGTACTGGTATCGAATCTAAGCTCGCAATCGCGTGGCTTGTGGCATTTTTCCCGATCGTCGTCGACACGGCTGCAGGCCTGCAGTCCACCCCGCGCGATCTGCTCGAACTCGGCCGCAGCCTGAAGGCCACGCGCTGGCAGGTGTTCTCCATGGTCCAGTTTCCAGCCGCGTTGCCCTACGTGTTCACCGGTGCTAAGGTGGCCGTCACCCTGGCGGTTATTGGTGCGGTGATCGGCGAATTCGTCGGCTCCAGCGACGGTCTGGGCTTCCTGCTGCTGAGCGCCACTTCGCAGATCAACACCTCGCTGGCTTTCGCGGCGCTGTTCGCCTTGTCAGTACTCGGAACCATCGCGTATCTGATGGTGGTCGCCGTCGAGCGTGCGTTGTCGGGCTGGCTGCCCGCGCCGCCGCCGCAGCATTGAAACGGAATTTCCCTTAATGAACAAGTTCGTCGCACTTGTCCTGACCGCGCTCTACCTGTGCGGGGCCGCTTTGGCACAGACGCCTTTATTCCCGACCAAGCCTATCCGGCTCGTGGTGGCGTACCCGCCGGGCGGCTCCGCCGATGTGCTATCGCGTGCCATCGCAGAAGGCGTGTCACAGCGGCTCGGTCAACGCGTTGTGGTCGAGAACAAGCCGGGGGCCAACGGCAACATCGCGGCCGATCTGGTGGCAAAGAGCCCCGCAGACGGCTATACGCTGCTGATGACCGCGCCCGGTCCAGTGGCTGTGAATGCGAGTCTTTATGCGTCGCTGCCTTTCGATCCTGCGACCGCGTTTGCGCCGGTGTCCCTTGCCGGCGTGGCCCCGCTCTTGCTGGTCGTACCGGCCAATTTGCCTGTGCGCAACCTGAAGGAACTGCTCGACTACTTGAAGGTCAATCCTACAAAGGCCACTTTCGCGTCCCAAGGCAATGCATCTTCGGGCCATTTGGCGATGGAACTGCTGAAGGTGCGCACCGGCATGCAAGCCACGCACGTTCCCTACAAAGGCAGTGCGCCAGCGCTCAACGACCTACTTGCAGGCCATGTCACTATGATGTTCGATAACACGACGTCGAGCCTTCCGCTTGTGCGCGCGGGTACATTGCGCGCCATAGCCGTCGCTGAAGAGAAGCGACTGATCGCGTCGCCGGACATTCCTACGGTCGCGGAACAGGGTTTGCCCGGCTTCGTCTCGACACCATGGTTCGGCGTCGTGACGACCGCTGGCACGCCCAACGCGATTGTCGAAAAACTAAGCGCGGCGATCAACGAGACCCTCAGGACACCTGCCGCCCAGGTCCGCTTCCATGAAATCGGGGTAGAGCTGCGCCCGAATTCCCCCCAAGCTTTCGAGCGCTACATCTCGGCCGAGACGGTGAAGTGGAAAGAAGTGGTCAGATTGTCGGGCGCCAAGCTCGACTAGATGTCCATGGATCCTTCGAGAATCCGGTTGTGGAGCGAATGAAGATGGTTTTCCATGGCTTTTCGCGCCGCATGGGCGTCCCGTTCGGCGATGGCCGTGAAGATGTTCATGTGCTCGCGCTGGTTCACGACCAACCCGTCCTCTCGCATCACCCGCAGCTGCCAGATCAGTTCGGAACGCTCGTGCAGCGGGCGTTGGGCATCGGCGAGGATTTTGTTTCCGGCAGCGTCGCCGATCAGTGCGTGAAAGGCGCGGTCCAGCGACATGAAGGACATGCGCTCAGTCTGGTTCACGATACGCTTGGAATCCATCACGATCTTCTTAAGTGCGGCGATCTGCTGCTTGCTTGCACGCTCGGCCGCCATCGCCGTGATGTTCGGCTCCATCGCAAGCCGGGCTTCGAGCAGGGACAGCATGTCCTTGAGCGAGTCCGGCCGGATCACGAGCCCCTTGCGAGGGATCACTTCGACCAAGCCTTCGACCTTCAGGCGTTGCACGGCTTGGTGCACCGGCATACGCCCGATGCCGAGCATCTCGGACAGGGTGAGTTCATTAAGGAACATCCCCGGACGTAGCTGGAGCGTAAGGATGCGCTCTTTCAGCTGCAAATAAGCTTTTTCCGAAAGGGAGATCGACGGAGTAGGGGAGGGGTTTTTGCTTGCCATAAGAATGTTCGACTTCGGGTAGGAATGGTAATCCCTCGAAGCTGTATTAGAATCAATCGTGATATTTCATATAATATATCAAAGGAGTTTTTATGGCAGACGAGAAGATGGTTACCATGCCGGCCGGCGCGCCGGCTTTCGAGGAGATATTGGTTCAGACGGCCTCGATGCCCTGGCGGGAGAAGTCGCTCAAGGGGGTGCACGAGAAAATGCTGTTCCGCGACGCCGACACCGGCGCCTCGGTCTCCCTCATCAAGTTCGACAAGGGCGCGGGTATTCCTTCGCCCCATTCGCACGCATCCAACCAGTCGATGTACTGCCTGTCCGGAAAGTACGAGTACACATCGACCGGTGTCACCCTTGTTTCAGGTTCGTTCTACTGCAATCCCAAAGGCAACGTCCACGGTCCTACGTTCGCTCATGAAGACACGATTGTTGTCGAGGTCTACGACGGACCGCACTATCCCGTGAAGCCCGAGTGGTACACGGATGAGCGGGACGCCCATTGAGCGCCGCGCCTGACGGTGATTGCGCCGTCGATGTGGTGCGTCTCACGACCGTCCTTTCCTTGCTTTTCGGCGCTGCTGGTGTCTCGGCCGCGGACGCACGCGTTACTGTGGACTCGCTGGTGGCCGCTGAGGTGGATGGCGTGTCCTCGCATGGCGTCGCTCTCGTTCCGCTGTACCTTGAGCGCCTAAATGCAGGCGGCGTTGTGGCCGCCGCAGTGCCGACTATCGTGGAGGACCTCGGCGGTCTGGTCGTGATCGATGCCGCGCACGCACTTGGTCAAGTTTCTTCGCACATGGCAGTCGAGCTTGCGGTCGCGCGGGCTCGTGTGCATGGTTTGGCCTTTGTGACGGTGCGTCACGCGTTTCACTTCGGCACGGCTGCGTTCTGGACGCGACAGGCTGCTGCGCTCGGCATGATCGGTTTCGCCTTTTCGAATACGCGTCCGTTGATGCCCGCGCCGGGCGGCGCTCAGCGTGTAGTGGGCAACAACCCCTTGTCCATCGCATTTCCCTCAGCCGAAGGGCTGCCGCTGGTGGTAGACATGGCAATGAGCGCCACCGCCATGGGCCGCATACGGATTGCCGAAGCAAAAGGCCTGACGATACCTGAGGGCTGGGCGACCGACGATGCGGGCTTACCCACGACGAGTGCGGCTGATGCCATCAAGGGCTTGCTGCTCCCGGCAGCCGGACCCAAGGGATTTGGTCTGGCCGTGGCCATCGACCTGCTGTGCGGTGCGCTGTCAGGCGGCGCCATCGGCTCGTCGGTTAAACCCCTGTACGGTAATGCTGCCCAGCATTACGACTGCTCCCACGCCTTCATCGTCATTGACGCTTCGCGCGCCAATGGCGGAGAGGGCATCGCTGGGCAGGTGACTTCGTTCGCCAACGAAATCCGGGCGTCGACGCCGGCCTCGGGTACGACGCAGATCTACGCGCCCGGCGACCTCGAACGCGCGCGACGCACCCAGCGCTCAACGTCGCTGCCGCTGTCTAGTGCGCTCGTGGCGCAAATCGACGCGCTCGCTGAAAAGGCTGGCCTCACGGCCCGCCTGTACTAAAACCAGAACACCATTCAAGGACTTTCGCCATGAAGCAACAACTCGTCTCTCCAAAGCTCGCCCAGCCCAACGGTCATTTTTCGCACGCCACGATGATCGAAGCACGCGGACGCCTGGTCTTCATCTCGGGTATGACCGCTCGCGCCGCCGACGGCGTGACCATCACCGGTGTAGGCGACATTGAGGCGCAGACGCGCCAGGTATGCGATAACCTCAAGGCCGCCTGCGAAGCCGCCGGGGGTACGCTCGAGGACATTTGCCGTGTTGATGTCTATGTGCGAAACATCGAGCACTTCGAAATTATTCACAAGGTGCGCCGCGAATATTTCAAGAGCCCGGTACCCGCTTCGACCATGGTAGAGGTGTCCAAGATGGTGAAGCCCGAATACCTGATCGAGATCAGCGCGATCGCGGTGATCCCGGAATGAGTAAGGTTAAATGAAAATAGGAACTGTCCGCGCAGGCGCCATCGAACGTGTCGCACTGCTCACTCACGACAAGGGCGGTGTGCTGCTGCCTTTTGCGTTCGGCGATCTCGTGACCATCATCAATTCAGGACCCGTAGCGCTCGACAGTTTGAAGCGGGTTGCGGCCGATTCCGCAGCTGAGAAGTTCGACCTTGCGACCGTGACTCTGCTCGCTCCCATTCGCCGCTTTCGCCGCGATGTGCTGTGCACCGGTTGGAACTACTGGGATCATTTCTACGAGAGTGAAGGCAAACGCGAAGGCCAGGATGTGCCAAAGCCCGATGCACCGACGTTCTTCACGAAGGCCCCCGATGCAGTGATCGGCCCGAACGACGACATCGCGTTCGATGCCAAGCTCTCCACCAAATGGGACTACGAGGCCGAAGTCGTTGTGATAGTGGGCAAGACCGGCCGCAGTATTCCGCTGGCCAAGGCGATGGACCATGTGTTCGGCTATTGCATGGCTAACGACGTGTCGCAGCGCGACCTGCAGCGCCGGCACGGCGGCCAGTGGCTCAAAGGCAAGAGCATCGATGGCACGATGCCCCTCGGACCCTGGATCACAATGCGCGACGACATCGATATCTCGACAGTGATGATCGAGTTTGAATTGAACGGAGTGATGATGCAGTGCGCCGGCATCGCCGACATGGCTTTTCCGATTCCCGAGTTGATCGCCGAGCTGTCGTCGGGCATGACGTTGTATGCCGGTGATGTTCTGCTCACCGGCACTCCGAGCGGCATAGGCAATGCCCGCACGCCGCCTGTTTTCCTTGCCCAGGGAGACCGGCTCATCACACGGGGCTCAGGCCTCGGCGAACTCGTCAACACCATGCGCACGGTCGATCTGACCGTGTACCGGACCTGAAGGAGCCTTCCATGCAGCAGCTGAGAGTCGAATACCTTGCGGGCTACGGCCTCGAAGTGCCTGACGTCACTTTGGCCGAAGCGTTTTATACCGCTTTCGGCCTGCAGGCCGATACGACGACGGCCGCTCTGCAGATGCGGGCTAAGGAGCCAGGGCCGGCCGAACTTGTGATCGTCAAGGGACCAAAGAAGCGCCTGCACCATCTATCTTTCGCCATCCGCCAGCAGGACATGGCAGCGTTCTCGGAACGCCTGAAGACGTTCGATATCGACACGGTCACGCCGCCGTTCGGACCGATTCGCGACGGACTGTGGTTTCAGGATCCTTGGGGCACCTGGGTCAACCTCGTGCCAGTCGAGGCTAAGCCCCCCGTGCTCGTGGCCGAACCTGTCCTTTTACAGCCCCGTGTCGACCGTCACCTGTGGCAAGAGCTGGAACGCGATATCCGTCCCAACAAGCTCGGACACCTGCTCATGTTCACGCATGATTACGATAAATCTGAAGCGTTCTACGTGAACGCTCTGGGTTTGCGGATCACAGACAAGGTGCCAGGGAAGGTGGCATTTCTCTCCGGAGGCAAAGGCATTCGCGACCATCACTGCTTCGGGTTGATTCCGAGCACACACCGCGGATTCCAGCATGGCAGCTTTCACGTCGATTCGGTCGATGACATTGGGTTCGGCGCGCTACAGATGCGCAAAGCCGGTTTCAAGGACGGCTTCGGCCTCGGCCGCCATGCTCTTGCATCAAATCTCTTCTACTATGTGCGAGACCCATGGGGCAGCTGGGTCGAATACTACACGGACATGGACAAGATCAGCGAAGCCTGGCAGTCGCGCGAATGGAACGGCTTGCCTTACATATGGCCAGATTGGGCACCGGAGTTCTGGGGCAAGGAAATGAACGCCAATCTTGAGGCATCGCCCTCGTCATGAGCACGATCGCGCTTGACGTCCACACGCACCTTGCGCCGGTGGGGCCTGCCCTCGTGGGCATGCCGGGCGTCGAGTGGGACGCACACAAGGAGCTGCTCGCGCTCGACGGGCACAAGGTCGGTATCAAGGACCTGTTCCATGTGGAGCGGTTGATCGCGCGCATGGACCGGCATGGTGTCGCGCGATCACTTGTGTCCATCCCTCCCCCGCTGTACCGACAAGGACTGACCGCTGAAGCATCCTTGGCCTGGGTGCAGTATGCGAACAGGGCGCTTCGAGATCTGGTGGCGTCGAACCCCTCTCGGCTTGGGGCACTGTTTCATCTGCCCCTCGAGCATCCGTCTCTGTTCGTCACTCTCATGCCCCTCTACGATGCAGGCGGTTACGAAGGCATTTCCCTCGCAGCCGGCGGGCATCCGGACATTGTTTTTTCAGACCCGAAGTTCGATTCGCTGTGGCAATGGCTCGATGCGAAGGAGGCTTTCGTGTTTCTGCATCCCGGCACCTGCGCGGACCCGCGACTCGCACAGTTCTACCTCGAAAATCTCGTGGGCAACCCGGTCGAGACCGGTGTCGCCGCGGCGCACCTGATCATGGCGGGGGTGCCTTCACGTTATCCACGCATCCGGTTCACGCTGGCACATGCAGGCGGCATTTTCACGGCGCTGATCGGACGTTTAGAGCGAGGGTTCGAGACAACCCGTCCAGGCGTGTATACGGCCGTCGAGCGGCCGCTACAAGCTGCACGGCGCTTTCATGTTGACAATATCGCGCACCATGATGGCCTTCTTGAATTGGCTGGCAAGATGGTCGGTGAAGAGCATGTGCTGTACGGATCGGACTGGCCGTTCCCTATGGGTTTGCCCGACTGATTTTCGTCGACACGCCTTACAAGGGCGGCATTGGTCAACGTGGCGCCGGCGACAATGTGACGCACGGGTATCTCGTCAGTTTTTGATCGCCCTCATGACATCACCCCCTTTCACTTTGCTCATTGGCTCGGGCGCAGGCTACACCAGAGACCGCATTTTGTTGGCGCTCAAACTGGCCGAAAAACGCCAGTTCGGCGACCTCATTCAACGGTATTTTGAGTGCATTCTTTGAGGACCAATACCCCAAAATTCTTCCGAGTCTCAAACCGGCGATTGCGTCTTATGCCACTCCCGCAGCACTGTGTTCATGCGGGTTTGCCAGCCGGGACCACCTGCGCGAAAGGCGGCCCAGCACGTCACAATCAAATCGTATGGTGGTGGACTCCTTGTCGCTGCCCGTGGGGCGTTCGCGTTGACAGCGGTAAGCCTCGATGCCCGCCTGCATTTCTTCGTGCGTTAGCGGTCGATCGCCTTCATTCTCGCCGTCCCAAACACAGGGTTTTGCGATTTGGACTCGTTTCACAAGCAAAAAAATTGAAGACTTTGAGAACTGGTGATGGTTGAAGACCGGGTCAGTGGACACACTGGGATTGCTGAATAGCGAAGAGGCTCAGTAGAAACCCTTGAGTGACTTGACTTTACAGAGGATCAGAATAAAAATGAAAGCGCTTTCAAAAGAGGTTTTCATGAAAAAAGCAACGATTTTTTGGCTTTGCGCCATGTCGATGGGCATGGCCTTAGCCCAAAAAACAAGCATCACGGTGGCCGCATTTCCAGCAGTCGATGACATCGTCAAAGCAGCCCTGCAGGAGTGGCAAAAGAAAAACCCCCACGTGGATGTGAAGGTGGTCAGCCGCGAGTATGCAGACCACCACACAGCCATGACGACCGGATTGGCCACATCGACAGGCCTGCCTGATGTGATGACGATTGAATACGGCTACTTGGGAAGATTCGCCCAAAGTGGAGGTCTTGAAGATCTGGCCAAAGCTCCGTACCAGATTGGCCAGCATGCATCAAAAATCGTGCCCTACGCCATGGCACAAGGCCGCTCTGCCACCCACGGGCAAGTGGCTGTGCCGACAGACATTGGGCCTGGGGCCATGTTTTACAGACAAGATTTGTTGAGCAAGGCCAAGGTCAAGGAATCAGACCTGACTCAATCATGGGAAAGCTTTATTCAAAGCGGACAAAAAATCAAAAAAGAAAGTGGGGCATATTTAGTGGCGCATGCCCGTGATGTCAAAGACATTGTGATCAGGACGGGCATCCCCGCAGGCCACGGTGTTTACTTTGATGACCAAGGCAAGTCCGTCATTGACACCTCACCTCGATTTAAACGCGGTTTTGAGATCGCGCAGCAAATCAGAGCGCAAGGCCTGGACGCCAAAATCAACGCGTGGTCCAACGAATGGGGCGAGTCCCTCAAACGCGGTACGGTGTCTGTGCAGATGATGGGTGCCTGGTTGGGTGGGCATTTGCAAAATTGGTTGGCGCCTAACACCAGTGGGCTTTGGCGCTCTACCGTGTTGCCTGAGCGGATTGCCACCTCGTGGGGCGGTACCTTTTATGCCATCCCGAAAAAAGCGGTGAACAAGGAATTGGCTTGGGATTTGATCCAGCACTTGACCTTGAACAGCAAGCAGCAACAGATGGCGTTTGAGAAATTCAATGCATTTCCTGCCCTGATCGAAGCGCAAAACGGAGAGTTTTTTAACCAACCTGTGGCATTCTTGGGTGGGCAAAAAGCCAGACTCGAATGGAAAAATACAGCGGCCCAAATCAAACCCACCATGGTTTTCAAGAACGACAGTGTGGCCGAAGAAATCGTCAACGCAGAACTGGATTTGGTCTTGACGAAAAACAAGCCCATAGACCAAGCGCTCAAGGACGCACACCGCTTGGTGCAAAGACGAGCGAGCCGTTGATGAAGCCCGTGCTGACACCCGCGTTGGCACCTTATGTGCTGATCAGCCCATTTCTGTTGCTGTTCTTGGTATTCGGACTGTTTCCCATTGTTTTTTCCTTCGTGTTGATGTTTCACATGTGGGATCCGGTACAGGGACTCGGTTCCATGAAATATGTGGGACTGGAAAATGTGATGTTTGCCATCGAGGATCCCTTGGTGTGGACCTCCTTGGGCAACACCTTGTGGATGGCTCTGGCGTCTGGCATGCCGCAACACCTTGTCGCCATTCCCTTGGCTTATTTGATCAACGAAAAAATGGGTCGCTGGCGCAATGCCGCCATGGGCGCTTATTTCCTGCCCTACATCACCTCAACGGTGGCGATCGCCATCATGTTCAGCACCTTGTTTTCAACCGACTACGGCATGGTCAATGCCGCCTTGGCTGAGATGGCGCAATGGCCATGGCTGAGCGCGGTGATGCCCGAGCAAAACATTGATTGGCTGGGCAGTCCAGAGGCGATCAAACCCGTGGTCTCCGCCGTGGTGTTCTGGCGCTACTTGGGATTCAATGTGATCTTGTATGTTGCGGCGATGCAAAGTATTCCGCGTGATTTGTACGAAGCTGCGCGCATGGATGGCGCCAAAAACTGGCAACAGTTTTGGTACATCACTTTGCCCCAGCTCAAGCCCATGATGTTCTTTGGGGTCACCTTGACCGTCATTGGAGGCCTGCAGCTGTTTGAAGAGCCATTCATTTTGACGGGGGGCAAAGGGGGCCCCGAATATGCCGGCATGACCACCGCCATGTACATGTACCGCACGGCGTTTGATTTCAATGACTTTGGCTTGGCCAGTGCGATTTCGTGGATGCTGTTTGTCATCATTTTGCTCATGACCTTGGTCACGAACAAAGTGTTTAAAAACAAAGAAGGTCAAGCATGAGCCAAGCCATGTCAGAAGCCAAATCCACACTGGGTGTGATGGGGTGGATCTTCATCGTGTTGGGCGCCTTGTTGATGCTGGGCCCGTTTTATTTCATGTTCGTTTTTGCCACGCAATCGCGGGCGGACATTTTCAGTGTTCCACCCCCCTTGTTTTTTGGTGATCACTTCTTCGACAACATGAAGATTTTGATGGCCAAGATTCCATTTTGGAAAAACCTGGGGTGGTCGCTGTATGTGGGCTTGATGGGGACGGCGCTGACCCTGTTGTTTTGCTCCATGGCGGGTTTCGCCTTTGCGGTGTACGAATTTCGCTACAAAAAAATGTTGTTTGCACTGGTCATGGGCACGATGCTGGTGCCATCGTTTTTGGGCATGATCCCCACCTTCTTGATCATGGATGCGCTCAACTGGATCGACCAACCCAGGGCACTTTATTTGCCAGGCGCAGCCCCTGCTATGGGCATCTTCTTGATGCGCCAATACATCACCTCAGCCATTCCGAAAGAGTTGATTGAAGCGGCCCGCATGGACAACTGTGGTGAATTCAGAATTTACTGGAGTGTGGTCGTGCCTTTGCTGGGACCTGCATTTGGCACGCTGGGACTCATCGCATTCATTGCCTCGTGGAACAACTTCATTGGCCCCTTGGTCGTGATGCGTTCACCCGAGATGTACACCTTTCCCTTGGCGCTGCGCAGCGTGCAAAGCCCGGTCGACACCGAGTGGGGTGCTTTGATGGCTGGATCGGCCATCGCGGTGATCCCCTTGTTGATCATTTTCATTTTCTCTTCGCGCCGACTGATTGAAGGCCTGACATCAGGCGCTGTGCGCGGCTAAAACAACCCCTTTGAACATGAGTACCATGACCGTCTCTCGCGACCAGTTCCCCCAAGACTTCAAGTGGGGTGTTGCCACATCCTCTTTCCAAATTGAAGGCGCGCACGACCGCGATGGCAAAGGCCCATCCATATGGGACACCTTTTGTGCGACCGATGGAAAAATTGCAGATGCCAGCAACGGACACGTGGCTTGCGAGCATTACACCCGGTGGCCTGAAGACGTTGAGTTAATCACCCGCATGGGCGTCAATGCTTACCGATTCTCGATGTCCTGGCCACGCGTACAGCCCGATGGTCAAAGCGCGTGGAATGAAGCGGGCTTTGCCTTTTATGACCAGTTGATTTCGGCGCTTGCCCAGCGCGGGATTGAATTGCACTTGACCCTGAACCATTGGGACTTGCCGCAGTCACTGCAAGACCAAGGCGGCTGGGCCAACCGCGAGGTCTGCGCGCATTTCACACGCTATGCCACCGAAGTGGCCCGCAGATTTGGCCACCGCGTGCACAGCATTTGCACGCACAACGAGCCTTGGGTCATCGCCATATTGGGATACGAACAAGGAATTTTTGCGCCAGGTATTCAGTCCAGAAAACAAGCCATGCAAGCGGTGCACCATCTGTTGCTCAGCCATGGCATGGCATTGCAAGCCATGCGTGGCCTGGGGCTGGCCACCGCCATGGGCATTGTGCTGAACCTGTCACCCATTTACCCTGCCAGTGATGACCCCCTGGACGTGGCCAAGGCAAAACTGGACGATGGCCTGATCCTGCGCCTGTACATGGATGCATTGTTCAAAGGCGTCTACCCGCAGGATGTGATTGAGCATTTGGGTGCCGATGCGCCGCCCGTGCAGCCCGGTGATTTGGCAACCATTGCACAGCCCAACGACTTTTTGGGCGTCAATTACTACACTCGCAATTTTTCTTCGTGTGGCAACCCTTGGGATGTGGCCAGCACCGGCAACACTGTGACCGACATGGGCTGGGAGGTGTACCCCCAGGGCCTGACCGTATTGTTGTGCCGCTTACACAAAGACTACCAACCTCAAAGGCTTTGGGTGACTGAAAACGGTGCCGCCTTCAAAGACCAATTGGTCAACGGTGTGGTGGACGATGCGCAGCGGCTGGCCTACATCCGCGACCACATTGCCGCGACACACGACGCCATGGCGACAGGCGTGCCGGTGGGGGCCTACTTTGCCTGGAGCCTGATGGACAACTTTGAATGGGCCAGCGGTTACGCCAAGCGTTTTGGCTTGGTGCATGTGGACTTTGAGACACAGCAACGAACATTCAAAAACAGTGCCCTGTGGTATCAAAAATTTCTGAGTGAGAAATAACGTGGCATCGATCGAACTCAAAGGCGTCACCAAACACTTTGGTGAAACCGTGGTCATTCCGGGCCTGGATTTGCAAGTCCGTGATGGCGAATTCATGGTGTTTGTAGGCCCATCGGGCTGCGGCAAATCCACCATGCTGCGCATGATTGCCGGACTTGAAAACATGACCAGCGGGAGCATTCACATCGGTGACGAAAACGTCAGCGACAAAGGCCCTTCCGAACGTGGCGCTGCGATGGTCTTTCAAAGTTATGCGCTTTACCCGCACATGACCGTGGAAGACAACATGGGCTTTGGCTTGCGCATGTCAGGCACCTCCAAAACAGAAACCGCCAAGCTCGTTCAAGACACGGCAGAGCGCTTGCAACTGAGTCCTTTGCTCAAGCGTTACCCCAAACAATTGTCGGGTGGCCAACGTCAGCGCGTGGCCATTGGCCGCGCCATTGTGCGTCGCCCCAAAGTGTTTTTGTTTGACGAACCCTTGTCCAATCTGGATGCCTCATTGCGCGTGCAAATGCGCATTGAACTGGCCAAGCTGCACGCCGATCTGAAAACCACCATGGTCTACGTCACCCACGACCAGACCGAGGCCATGACCTTGGGTAACCGGATTGCGGTGTTCAACCAGGGGCGGATTGAGCAGGTGGGGACCCCGGTCGAGCTGTACCAAAAACCCGTCAACCGCTTCGTGGCGGAGTTCTTGGGCTCCCCCAAGGTCAATTTATTGGGCTACATATGGGATGCGCAGCACCAACTTATTCGCATCAGCCCGAGCTTGGCGCTCCCGCCCACACTGTTCAGGGCAGACCCTGCGCGCCTGGCCCAAGGCGCGTTCTTAGGCTTGAGGCCAGAGCACTGCGTGTTGAGTTCGCATCACACTGGCTTTGTCGGCACCATTGAATTCATGGAGTACCTGGGCGACTCTGTGCTGGCCTACCTGCGCCTGAGCGGCGTGGAAGAGCTCTTCAAGCTCAAAATCAACCAGCCGCACAGCCCATTGAAGGTCGGGCAGGTCGTCAACATCGCTTGTTCGAACGTTGAGCTGATGGTTTTTGGGGCGGATGGACTGGCGGTTTGAAGTTTCTGCAAGTTCATTTGTTGTCATCACAGCCGCCGAACAAAGCCAATGAGCACAGTCGAAGGCTCGGGCTCAGGGCTCATGCCCTGAGTGTCATAGCACTGTAAAGTTGTAATTCCCATGCGGATAACTGAATGCATTTGCTGATGTATCTGCAAATGCATCCACGAAGCCCAAGTGATATCCCGTGCCCGTCTGAAAATCAGCACTGGGGTTGATCGTGACCACATTCCCATTAATTTGAACCTTGCTGGTGTCATTCACAGCGATTTCCTCGATCATCTGGTGATTGAAGTTGTAGTCGGTCATCAGTTGGATCGTCCCACCTTCACGAGCGACAACCAGCTCACTGAAGTTCAGCACGATATTTGCGCTGGCTGATACGCCTGTTGCGTCGTCTAAAGGGCTAAAGCTGGTCACAGTTGGACTGGTAGTGTCTGGCAATTCGCCCACAAAGCTGACATCGTCAACGTAGTAGGTAACGCTTGTTGATGGGGGTGTGCCAACGGCTTGGTTATCGTAGGTGTAGCCGTTGTTCCAGTCGATGAAGATGGCGAGCTTGTCGTAGGTGACCTCATCGTTCAGTG
>NZ_CAMDLM010000009.1 GCF_945901735.1 Limnohabitans sp. Rim8 | reverse complement strand
GTCTCCATGTTCTGGGCTTATTTGGCTTTGCCGGTGGGCGCAGCCTTCAGCATCATCGGCATCATCGGATTTTGGTTGGACCCCCAGCGCATGGAATTGGAGACCGCACTATGAGTTTCGCCATGCTTTTCACGATGCTGCTGTGTTTTACACTGACAGTGTCTGTGGCCGTCTCCATCGGTCTGGCGTCCATTGTTGGCATTCAGTTGGCCGATGCCCATATGCTCATTTCCGTCAAGGAAATGTTCAACGCCATCAACAAATTCCCCTTGGCGGCCATCCCGTTTTTTATCTTGGCCGGCAACCTGATGGAGACCGGCGGCATCTCTCGCCGTCTGGTGGAATTCGCCAAGAGCATCGTTGGCGGTGTGCAGGGTGGCCTGCCCATGACCTGCGTGCTGACCTGCATGATTTTTGCGGCAGTTTCGGGCTCTTCGGTGGCCACCACCTTCGCCGTGGGCGCGATCCTGATTCCGGCCTTGATCAAACACGGCTATCCCAAGCCCTGGGCCACCGCTTTGCAAGCCACCTCTGCCGAACTGGGCGTGATCATTCCCCCGTCCATTCCCATGATTTTGTTTGGCGTGAGTGCCGAAGTGTCGATTGGTGAGCTTTTTGTCGCGGGTGTTGGTCCTGGTCTGCTCATTGGCGGTGCATTGATGTTGTTTGTCTGGCTTTATTCAAAATACAAAGGCTGGGGTAAAAATGACGGTGACGGTCGCCTGAGTTTTGGCAAGGCCACATGGCAAGCAGGTTGGGCTCTGCTCATGCCGGTGATCGTGTTGGGTGGCATTTACGGAGGGGTGTTTACCCCCACCGAAGCAGCAGCTGTAGCGGTGTTTTATTCCCTCATTGTGGGCACCGTGATTTACCGCGAAATCGGGATCAAGGACCTCTTCAACATCTTGCGCAAATCCGTGATTTCGAGCGCGGTCATCATGTTCATCATTGCCAACGCGGGCTTGTTCGCATTTTTGTTGACGCGTGCAGGCGCTCCTGAGGCCATTGGTACATGGTTGCAGCAAGTTTTGCAGTCACCCTTTTATTTCTTACTGGGCATCAACGCTGCCTTGTTCATCATCGGCATGTTCATCGAAACTGGTGCCGCCATCCTCGTGCTGGCTCCGATCTTGGTTCCGGTGGCTGTTCATTTTGGAATTGACCCCGTGCATCTGGGTATGGTCATGGTGGTCAATTTGGCGCTGGGCATGGTGACGCCGCCTTTTGGTGTCAACCTGTTTGCGGCGTGTACTGTGGCCAGAATATCGCTGGACCGAGTCATCAAAGACCTGATCCCTTTTATTGGGGTGATCTTGGCCTGTCTGATGCTGATCAGCTACGTGCCCGAAATTTCTCTGACTTTGCGGGATATTGTGTTCAACAAATAAAGCTAAAATCAAACTCTGTCAGGAGAGCGCCTGACTTGGCTTCCATCGTGAAACAAGTCAGGCCGCCGAAGGCGCAGGCGGTCTGAAACACTGCTGAACGCTCAGGCAAAAGGACTGACAAAACGCTTTTTCCAAGGCGTTACCTCACTGGAGAGAGGTGCCGGGCCATCGGGCCACGGCATCCACCGAAGGAGCAACCCGCAGAACGACCGGCTTTTAGGCTGACGTTCCCGGCGAATCTCTCAGGTAAAGCGGACAGCGAGGGCAAGCGCCACAGCCAGTGCTGTGGCTTTTCGTTGCCCTTGGAGTTTTTGTGACCGCTTCTGCCGACTTGTTCACCACCCCTTTGAACGCACTGCACCTCGAATTGGGCGCACGGATGGTGCCTTTTGCCGGTTACAGCATGCCGGTGCAATACCCTGCAGGCTTGGTGGCCGAGCACCACCACACCCGAAGCGCAGCAGGCTTGTTCGATGTCTCGCACATGGGCCAGTTGCGCTTAAATGGCCCATACGCCGCAACCGCCTTCGAGAGCCTGATGCCGGTGGATGTGATGGGTCTGGGCGTCCACAAACAACGCTACGGCCTGCTGCTCAATGACGAAGGCGGCATCATCGACGACCTGATGTTCGTGAACCGCGATGTGGCCAACGGAGGCGACATTTTTGCGATCGTCAACGGCGCCTGCAAACACGGTGATCTGGCGCACATCCAGCAAAGCATCGGCAGCCGATGCACCATCGAGCCCCAATTTGACCGCGCCCTACTCGCTCTGCAAGGCCCACAAGCCGTCAACGCTTTACAGCGTTTGTTGCCCGGGGTTGAGCAACTGGTGTTCATGACCGGCATGGTGGCTGTCTGGCAAGGCGCTGACCTGTATGTGACCCGCAGCGGCTACACCGGCGAAGACGGTTTTGAAATTTCCCTGCCCGCCCACGCGGCCGAGGCCTTTGCCCGCGCCTTGCTGGCCCAGCCCGAGGTCAAGCCCGTGGGCCTGGGTGCCCGCAACTCGCTGCGCCTGGAGGCCGGGCTGTGCCTGTATGGCAACGACATCGACACCACCACCACCCCGGTCGAGGCCAACCTGAACTGGGCCATGCAAAAGGTGCGTCGCACGGGTGGTGTCCGCGCAGGTGGATTTCCCGGTGCCGACAAGATCCTTGCACAACTCGACGGAACATCCCCGGCCCAACGCTTGCGCGTGGGCTTGGTAGGCCTGGAACGCGTGCCGGTGCGCGAGCATGTCGAGCTGCACAACGACGCAGGCGAGAAGGTGGGCGAAGTCACCAGCGGCCTGCTGGCCCCCACCGCCGACCAGCCCGTGGCACTGGCCTATGTGCGGGCAGAATACGCGGCATCGGGCACATGTCTGAACGCCATGGTGCGCGGCAAAGCCGTGCCCATGCAAGTCAGCCCGCTGCCCTTCGTGCCCAACCGCTATGTCCGTGGCTGAAGTTAATCGGGGTCAGATCCCTATTAAATCCACATACCCATTCAAGCCAAACAATTGGGATCTGACCCCGATTGATGAAGCCAAACAATTGGGATCTGACCCCGATTGATGCCCCCCGATTCATCACACAAGGAGCCCCCTCATGATCAAGTACACCGAAGACCACGAATGGTTGCAAATTGACGGCGACACCGCTGTCGTGGGCATCACCCACCACGCGCAGGATGCGCTGGGCGATGTGGTGTTTGTCGACCTGCCCGAAGTGGGCAAAACCTTTGCCGCCAAAGAAGTCGCAGGCGTGGTCGAGTCGGTCAAGGCCGCGGCCGACGTCTACATGCCCGTGGACGGCGAGATCACCGAAGTCAACGAAGAATTGCGTAGCGACCCGTCGCTGGCCAACACCGACCCGCTGGGCAAAGGCTGGTTCTTCAAGGTCAAGCTGTCCAACCCAGCGCAAACCGATGCCCTGCTGGACGAGACCGCTTACAAAGCCTTTTCTGCAGCTTGAACGATTAACCGGAGCCACACATGCTGATGTCCACCCTCAAGCCCTTGGCCGAGCTCGAAAACCCGTCAGAATTCATTGCCCGCCACATCGGCATCAGCGGTGCAGACGAACAGCACATGCTGGGCGTGATCGGTGAGGCATCACGCCGGTCCTTGATCGAATCCATCGTGCCGCGCAGCATCGCGCGCGCCCAAGACATGGTCTTGCCTGCACCACTCACCGAAGCGGCCGCTCTGGCAGAACTCAAAGCCCTCGCGCAAAAAAACCGCTTGCTCAAAAGCCACATCGGCCAAGGCTATTACGGCACGCACACACCGGGGGTGATCCTGCGCAACATCCTGGAAAACCCCGCTTGGTACACCGCTTACACCCCTTACCAGGCCGAGATCAGCCAAGGCCGCATGGAAGCGCTGGTGAACTTCCAGACCATGGTGACCGACCTGACGGCGATGGACATTGCCAACGCCTCCATGCTGGACGAAGCCACCGCAGCCGCCGAGGCCATGACCTTGGCGATGCGCACGGTCAAAAGCAAAAGCAAAGTCTTCGTGGTCTCGCGCGCCTGCCACCCGCAAACCATCGAGGTGATCCAGACGCGCGCCCAACCGCTGGGCATTGAGGTGCTGGTGCCGCAAAGTGCCGATGCCTTCACCGCTGCGCTGAACGCCGAACACTTCGCATCCCTGGTGCAATACCCCTGCAGCACCGGGCTGGTGGAAGACCTGAGCGGCTATGCCGCGCAAAGCCATGCGCAATCTGCCGCCTTCATCGTGGCCGCGGACCTGCTGGCCCTCACCCTGCTCAAGGCTCCAGGCGAAATGGGCGCCGACATCGTGGTGGGCACCACGCAGCGCTTTGGCATGCCCATGGGCGCCGGTGGCCCGCACGCCGCCTACATGGCCTGCCGCGACGAATACAAACGCTCTTTGCCTGGCCGTCTGGTGGGTGTGAGCGTGGACGTGCACGGCAAACCCGCCTACCGCCTGGCGCTGCAAACACGCGAGCAACACATCCGCCGCGAAAAAGCCACCAGCAACATTTGCACCGCGCAGGTGCTCCCAGCCGTGGTCGCCAGCATGTACGCCGTGTACCACGGCCCCGACGGCTTGAAGCGCATTGCCCGCCGCGTGGCAAGCTACACCGCCGTCTTCGCGCAAGGCCTGCAGAGCCTCGGCTTCAAGTTGCGCAAAGAAACCGCTTTTGACACCGTGTGGATTGCCATCGGCGAGTCCTCGGCCTCGCTCATCGCACGCGCCCTGCACGCTGGCATCAACTTGCGCAAGGCTTGTGACAAAAGCGTTTCCATCTCTCTGGACGAGACCACCACGCGTGAGGACATCGCTGCCCTGTGGCAAGTGTTCGCCAGCGAGTCAGCCAACCAAGCTCAGGCACTGCCCAATTTCGAGTCGTTCGAAAAAGGCATAGAGCTCCTGATCCCCGAATCGATGCGCCGCACCAGTGCCTTCCTCACGCACCCGGTGTTCAACCGCTACCACTCCGAGACCGGCATGCTGCGATACATCCGCCAGCTGTCCGACAAAGATCTGGCGCTCGACCGCAGCATGATCCCACTGGGCAGCTGCACCATGAAGCTCAACGCCACCAGCGAAATGATCCCCATCACTTGGCCTGAGTTTGCCAATGTGCACCCCTTTGCTCCGGCCGACCAGTTGGCGGGCTACCAGCTGCTGGACCAGCAGCTGCGCAACTGGCTGTGCCAAGCCACCGGCTACAAAGGCATCAGCCTGCAGCCCAATGCGGGCAGCCAGGGCGAATACGCAGGCCTTTTGGTGATTCAGGCCTACCACCGCGCCCAGGGCCAAGGCCACCGCAACATCTGCCTGATCCCGTCCAGCGCCCACGGCACCAACCCGGCCAGCGCCCAGATGGTGGGCATGCAGGTGGTGGTGACCCAGTGCGACGCCAACGGCAACGTGGACATGACCGACCTGCAGGCCAAGTGCGAGCAGCACAGCGCCAACCTGGCCGCCGTGATGATCACCTACCCCAGCACACACGGCGTGTTCGAGACCCAAGTCAAAGCCCTGTGCGAGCTGGTACACCAGCACGGCGGTCGTGTGTATGTGGACGGCGCCAACATGAACGCCCTGGTGGGCGTGGCCGCGCCGGGCGAGTTTGGCGGCGACGTAAGCCACCTGAACCTGCACAAAACCTTTTGCATCCCGCACGGCGGTGGCGGCCCCGGCGTCGGCCCGGTGTGCGTGGTAGAAGACCTGGTGCCCTATTTGCCGGGCCACGCCACAGGCGGCGTGCCGGTAAACGGTGTGGGCGCTGTCAGTGCCGCGCCCTTGGGCAACGCCGCTGTGCTGCCCATCAGCTGGATGTACTGCCGCATGATGGGTGCCGAGGGCCTCAAGCACGCCACCGAAGCGGCGATTTTGGCGGCCAACTACATCAGCAAGCGATTGGCACCCCACTACCCCACGCTGTACGCCAGTGACAACGGCCATGTGGCGCACGAATGCATTCTGGATTTACGAGGCCTCAAGGAAACCAGCGGCGTGATGGCCGAAGACGTGGCCAAACGCCTGATGGACTACGGCTTTCACGCCCCCACCCTGAGCTTCCCGGTGGTCAACACCTTGATGGTCGAGCCCACCGAGAGCGAAACCCTGCAAGAGCTGGACCGCTTCATTGACGCGATGATCGCCATCCGCGAAGAAATTCGCTTGGTGGAAAACGGCACTTGGCCGCAAGACAACAACCCACTGAAACATGCACCGCACACCGCAGACAGCCTGCTGGGCAGCGAATGGGGTCGACCTTACAGCCGAGAAGTCGGCGCGTCCCAAGCTCAGCGCCTGCCCGGCAGCGTGAAATACTGGCCCCAAGTGGGCCGGGTGGACAACGTGTATGGCGACCGCAACCTGTTTTGCAGCTGCATTCCGCTGAGCGACTACGCCTGATACACGGGCAAAGGAAGACCCACACTTCAAAATCGAATTCCCGCATCGGGAGAGACTGTTTGCAAATGCAGGCAGCGCCGAAGGAGCAACCACCCCGGAAACTCTCAGGCCAAAGGACCGATGCTGGTCGACACCTCCGTGTCAAAAACTCTGAAGAGCGCCCCCGGTTCGTCACCGGGGCCCACCGCAGGAGCAAGCCTCATCCGAGGTGAATCTCTCAGGTTTCAAACAGAGGGGGTCATGCCGCTCACATCCGGTGCGCAGCATGCCCTCACGTTTGAGACGTTTTGAAGAGAAAACTCCCCATGAAAAAGCACATGGTCATCATTGGCGGCGGCATCACCGGCGTCACCTCCGCCTACGCCCTGGCCCAAAAAGGCATCCAGGTCACCCTGATCGAGAAAAACCGCTACCCCGGCATGGAAACGTCTTATGCCAACGGCGGTCAGCTGTCGGCCTCCAACGCCGAAGTCTGGACCCACCCGTCCACCATCATCAAAGGCATCAAGTGGATGCTCCAAAGCGACGCGCCCCTGCTGATGAACCCCGCCCCCACCTGGCACAAGCTCAGCTGGATGGCCGAGTTCGTGACTGCCATGCCCCGGTACAAAGACAACACCATCGCCACGGCCCGTTTGGCCATTGCATCGCGCGAGCACCACTTTGCATGGGCCAAGGCTGAAGGTATTGACTTTGACCACAAACCCAAAGGCATATTGCACATCTACAGGGACAAAAAGGGCTTTGACCACGCGGGCGAAGTCTCCCAGCTGCTGGCCCAAGGCGGCCTGCCACGCCGCGCCGTGACGCCCCAAGAAATGAAAGCCATCGAGCCCACCCTGCAAGGCCATTACTACGGCGGCTATTTCACCGAAAGCGATTCCACCGGCGACATCCACAAATACATCTTTGGCTTGGCCAAGGCTTGCGAGCGTCTGGGCGTGAAGATCCTGACCGAGCACCAGGTGCTGAATGTGGCTTCTAACGGCCAGACCGCCACGGTGCAGGTGCAACACCAAGGCCAGACCGACACCCTGAGTTTTGACGGCATCGTGATCTGTGCCGGCGTGCACGGCCGGGGCTTGGCCGCGCAACTGGGCGACCGCTTGAACATTTACCCCGTCAAAGGCTACTCGATCACTGTGGGCCTTCACGATGCCGCCAGCCAGGCCGCCGCACCAGAGGTCAGCCTGTTGGACGACGAGACCAAGCTGGTCACCAGCCGCTTGGGCGATGACCGTTTCCGCGTCGCGGGCACCGCCGAGTTCAACGGCATCGACCTCGACATCCGAGCCGACCGCATCCAGCCGCTGGTCAACTGGGTCAACCAATGCTTCCCGGGCGTTGACACCCGTCGGGTGGAGCCTTGGGCGGGCCTGCGCCCCATGATGCCCAACATGCTGCCGCGCGTGGGTGCGGGCAAAAAAGCCAACGTTTTTTACAACACCGGCCACGGGCACCTGGGTTGGACGCTGAGCGCCATCACGGCACACCAACTGGCTGGCCATGTGATGGCCGCTATGCAGGACAATGTGCGCTCCTTGATGACCCCCGCCACCGCTTGACCATGACACTTCACATCCTGCCCGTTGACTACCAAAACCCCGCGCACCGCCAAGCCTTGGTGGTGCTGCTGGACGCCTATGCCCAAGACCCGATGGGCGGGGGCGAGGCGCTGGCGCAGGATGTGAAAGCGCGCTTGTGCGATGACCTGGCCGCGCGCAGCGATGCGGCCAGCTTCATCGCCTGGTTGGGCGATGCGCCGGTGGGCTTGGTCAACTGCATCGAGGGCTATTCCACCTTCAAGGCACGGCCTTTGATGAATATCCACGACATCGCCGTGCTGCCGTGTCACCGGGGTGGGGGTGTCGGTCAGGCTTTGTTGGCAGCTGCCGAGCAGCACGCCAAGGACCGCGGTTGCTGCAAGCTGACCTTGGAAGTGCTGACGGGCAACTCGCGGGCCTTAAAAAGTTATTTGGGATTTGGCTTTGAGCCCTACGCGCTCGACCCCGCAGCAGGCCAAGCCAGCTTCATGCAGAAGTGGCTTTAGCCAGCTGCCACTGCTCTTTGAGCCAACGCTTGAGTTCAGCCTCGTTCTGAATGCGGCGTAAATCGGCGGCCAGGCTGTCGGCACTGTGCCGCTGGTCGGCCTGGATGCGCTGCAGTGACTGGCTCAGCGCGGCCTCGTCGACACTGGCGCGCACCGGCACGCACAGCTCGCGGCTCAAGCGGCTTTCCAGCTGCTCCAGATCGTCTTCGAGCGCAGCCACTTGCTCCTTGAGCAGCAAGGACATGGCGATCAGTTTGTCGTCGGCCATGCGTGCCGTGCCTGCCTTGTTTTTGGGGTTGATCTGCGTCACCTGCATTTGCAGGCGCAACAAAGTGGTCAGGTCGTTTTTTTCATAAGCGGCGTTGACCTCGCTCATCAGCGCGGTTTTGCGCAGGCGTTCTAGTTCATCCGGTTCACGGTCGGGGTGCAAGGCACTGGCCAGTTGCCGAAAGATGGTGCGGATGGCGCTTTTGGCGTCCAACTCGCGCATCAGCGCCGCGGGCACTTCGCCTTTTTCGGCCGCAGCGCTTTTCTTTTGCGCTTGTTTTTGGGCTTTGCGGGCTGCGCGCTTGGTGTTCTTTCGTTCTTCGTCGGCTTGCTGCTGGCGTTGCCACTGGCGCATGCCCGCAGCCATCATCTCTTCGGGTGTCTGGTACTGGCTGGGTTTTTCCAGGGGTTGACCCAAGGCTTCTTCGATCCGCTCACGCAAACGCTGCGCGGCCTCGGCCTGATCATCTGCGGCTTCTTGCTCGTCTTCTTCGCTCACATAAATCTCAACCAGGGCCTGAACCTCTGGGTCGTGGGTGGCGGCCAAATGCGCCATCAAACCCCGCACCAGTCCCCGGGCCATGCGCTGCTGCCGATCGGTGAAGTCTGAGCTTTGCAGGCGTTCATGCACAAAGAGCAACAAACTTTTGCGTTGCGCCTGCGACAGCTGCACCGACGCGCGCAGGGCCTGAATGTGCGCATAACGGTGCTTGTCAGACCATGCCTGCAGTCGCTGGATCTGCCCCGAAAGCCGCTCGATCTGGCCCAGCAAGTCGTTGAAGCGCTGTTGTGCGGGGCTCAGTTTTTCTTGCGCCGAGGCTTGCACCATCAAGGTCGACAAGGATGGTGCAGCATGAAGGGGCATTTCGGACAAGGGCGTTCTCTGAAAGAAATCAATCGGGCGGTTGCGTATGGGCCTGATGGAAGGCCTGTTGGATGTTAACGCGGCCATGTGGGCCGTCCCCAGGGCCGAATGCCGGGGTGGCTCTGCCCGTTGATAATCACGCACCGATTCGAAAACACCCCAGCATGCCCAGCCCCGCCCCGTTCAAAGTCCTGAGCCTCATCCCGCCGATGACGCAGCTCAACACGCCCTACCCGTCCACAGCCTACCTGACGGGTTTTTTGCGTTCGCGGGGTTTCGATGCGGTGCAAGAAGACCTGGCGCTGGCCACAGTGCTGGCTTTGCTGAACAAAAAAGGGCTGACCGACCTGCGCGACGCCGCCCTGGCCTTGCCGGTTGAAGATCGCTCGGGCCCGGTGAATTTTTTCCTCGACCACTTCCACGATTACGCCATCAGCATCGACCCGGTGATTGCCTTCTTGCAAGGCCGCGACAGCACCCTGAGCCACCGCATCGCAGGCCGCGGCTTTTTGCCCGAAGGGCCGCGCTTTGCCGCGCTCGATGCCTATGACGACGACGGCACCGGCGACCCGATTGGCTGGGCTTTTGGCGCCCTGGGGCAAACCGACCGCGCCCGGCACCTGGCCACGCTGTGCTTGAACGACCTGGCCGATGTGCTGCGCGATGCGGTGGACGAAGGCTTTGAATTTGTGCGCTACGCCGAGCGCTTGGCCGCCAGCCAGCCCAGCTTTAACGCGTTGGCCGACGCTTTGGCCCAGCCGCCCAATTTGATCGATGCCACGCTGGAGCGCCTGGCCCTGCAAGCCATTGAGCGGCACCAGCCCACCTTGGTTTTGCTCTCGGTGCCCTTCCCCGGCTCGGTGTATGCGGCCTTTCGCATCGCCCAGTGCATCAAGCAGGCGCACCCGGCCATCCGCATTGGCCTGGGCGGCGGCTTTGTGAACACCGAGTTGCGCGAGCTGAAAGACGCTCGCGTGTTCGATCATGTGGATTTCGTCACGCTCGACGGCGGCGAACGCCCGCTGCTCAGCCTGATCGAACACCTGCAAGGCCAGCGCAGCGTGCAGCGCCTGCAGCGCACATTCATCCGCAACGACGCTGGCCTGGTGCAGTACATCAACCTGCAAGAGCCCGATATCCCGTTTGAAGAGGTGGGCACGGCCACTTGGGATGGCTTGCCGCTGCACCAATACCTGTCATTGCTGGACATGCTCAACCCCATGAACCGGCTGTGGAGCGACGGGCGCTGGAACAAACTCACCGTGGCGCACGGTTGCTACTGGAAGAAGTGCAGCTTTTGCGACGTGAGCCTGGACTACATCAGCCGCTACGAAACCGCGCAGGCCAGCACACTGGTGGACCGCATCGAACAGATCGTGGCCGAAACGGGCCAAACCGGTTTTCATTTTGTGGACGAAGCCGCGCCCCCCAAAGCGCTCAAGGCCCTGGCCGAAGAACTGCTGCGCCGAGGCGTGCAAATCTCGTGGTGGGGCAACATCCGATTTGAGAAAACCTTCACACCCGAGTTGTGCGACTTGCTGGCCCAAAGCGGGTGTATTGCCATGTCGGGCGGGCTCGAAGTCGCCTCTGACCGCTTGCTTCAGCTCATGAAAAAAGGCGTTTCGGTGGAACAGGTGGCGCAGGTCACCAAAGGCTTTGCCGACGCGGGCGTGATGGTGCATGCCTACCTGATGTACGGCTTTCCGACGCAGACCGTGCAAGACACGGTGGATGCCCTTGAGTACGTGCGCCAGCTGTTTGAAAACGGCTGCATCCACAGCGGTTTCTTCCACCGATTTGTGTGCACCGTGCACTCACCCGTAGGCCAAAACCCCGAGGCCTACGGCGTCACGTTATTGCCCCTGCCGGAAGGCACCTTTGCCAAAAACGATGTGGGCTTTGTCGACCCGACCCCCATGCCTGCGGGCGTGGACCACGACCTGCTGGGCCAGGGCCTGAAAAAAGCCATCTACAACTTCATGCACGGTGTGGGGGTGGAAAACGATGTGCGCCAGTGGTTTGAGCTGCCCAAGGGGCTGTGCCCCAAGACCACCGTGCTGCGCCACACGATCGCCAAGGCTCTGAGCTGAACCATTGCAAAAAATAGGCTCCCTTGGCAAGGCGTCAATAACCAAGCGAAACCCCAGCCATCGCCGTCAGCGGTAATTTCCTGTAAAAAAATTGTCTTACAAGTAATACTTTGTTATAAATAAAAATGAAATATTCATTCTCAACCATTAACTCAAATCTAAAAATACTAAAAGAGCGCCTGCGTGGTCGTCACGGCCCCCGCTCCTCGCAGCACCATGAGCGAGAGTGGCTTTTTTTCTCCTTCTTGCTCATCCTGCTCCTGGGCTTCGCAGCGTTTGCGGTGGTGTCCTGGCAATTGGATCTGACTAAAGGGTTGCTGACCAATCTGCTCGGTATCTTGGCCATGCTTGTGCTCGGAGGCTTGCGACTGGCCGGCGTGCGACTCAGCCCGCTGATCACGGCCTTGCAGGCCTTGACCTTGGCTCAGGCGTTTTACATCACTTGGATCACAGGGGGCATTTATTCGGCCACGACCAGTTGGTTGGCATTGGCCACACTGCCGGCCATACTGGCCTACACCCAACGCGCGCGCTTGATCGGTTTGGGTGTGGGCTGGTTATTGATAGTGGGCCTGTATGGCTATGCATTGATGGGAGGAGACATGTCTTGGCCCATCAAGCCAAACAACCTGATCCATTGGCATTTCATGATGGCCATCGTGATTTTTGGCATGCAATTGGTCTTGTTGCTGCTCTTGGGCAAAGTGCGCAACGAGCGACTCCAGTACGCACAACAACAACGGCGAAAACTGAGGCAATTGACCAAAAACCTGCAAAATAGCCAGAATCAAAAAGACCAGTTTGTGGCCTCAGTCAGCCACGAGCTGCGCACCCCCATGAATGCCATTTTAGGCTTGGCCGATTTGATCCAGCAAGACAAGCGGCTCGATGACGACATACACTCGAAGGCCGGGGACATTCAAAAATCTGGCGAGCATCTGCTGACCGTCATCAACGACTTGTTGGACCATGCGCAAATGCAAGCCGGTCGCTTGCAGGTGGTGCAAGAGCCCTTCAACCTGCACGACACCCTGGAGATGAGCTTTCAACTGCTCAGGCGGCGGGCACAAAGCAAACCCTTGCGCTACACACTGCACACCGAGCCCAACTTGCCCCATTGGGTCGTTGGCGACAGCCATCGCTTAACTCAAATTTTGGTCAACTTGCTGGGCAATGCCATCAAATTCACCGCCAAAGGCGAGATCAACATGCATTGCGCCGCAGAACCGGCACCCGAAGACCCGCAACACCGCTGCGTTCTGAAAATCTCGGTGCGTGACACTGGCATCGGTATCGCCCCCGAATTACATTCCCGGGTTTTTGGGAGCTTTTCACAAGCCGACAGTTCAATCGCTCGGCGCTTTGGCGGCAACGGCCTGGGCCTGTCCATCACCCGGGGGCTGGTCGAGGCCATGGGCGGCAGCATTGACTTTGAAAGCCAGGTGGATGTCGGCACCACCTTCACTGTTACCCTGCCCTGCGCTTTGAGCTGCGCCCCGGCCCGGAGTTTGCCTCAAGACGAAGCCGGAAACTGCGACCAAATGGTGCGCATCTTGATTGCAGACGACAACCCGCTGAACCGCCAAATCGCCGCATTGCAATTGCACCACCACTTCACGCAAGCCCAAATCACTGAAGTAGACAACGGTCTGCAGGCCTTTGAAGCGGTGCGGGACGGCCCTGGCTTTGATGTGGTCTTGATGGACCTTCTGATGCCCGAGATGGATGGCCAAGCCGCCACCCGCAAAATCCGCAGCGAGTTGCCTGCGCCTCAGTGCTTAACTCCCATCATCGCCTTGACGGCCAACGCGGACAAAGACGCGCTCGCCCTTTGCCTTGCTGCCGGCATGAACGAATGCGTGGTGAAACCCTTCAATCGCAGCCTTTTGATCAAGCGGGTCTTGTTTTATGTGACGTGACCGAACGTCAAGCCGCCGTCGAAAATGCACGCGGCCCGGACCCGGCAGTCGGGCTAGGGATCAGCGCAAACAAGCCAGTGTTTGATCTTCCCTAGGATCAATGCGCCCCAAACCACCCACCACGCGTCACAAGATCGTCAAGGCACCGTGTTGAAGGAATTGCTCAAATAACGAGCAGAAGCTATCAGGCCAACAGGCATGCGGGTCGCAGGGCTTGTTCATGCACTTATCCACAACTTGGCGCACTATTAGCGGGGGGCAACCCGGCTAACGCACGGCCCTTCTAAGCGGCTGGCAACCATCAAGGCGGCAAAACCCACAAAAGCACCGCCCGTGACACGGTTAAATTTTTCAGCACATGGGCTTGCTGTCAAAGGCGCAAGAGCGTGTGGCATGCGCCGTGGCTAATCCCCAGCAGCATGTTGGGCACCGAGGTGGCCGACACCACAAAGGCCATCACGACAAACATCCACCAATCCTGCAAGCCCATTCCCCCGCCCCTGTTTTTTGCGGGGAACATGAATTGTCCACCCCTGCGCAGGCCCACCTCAGCGCTTGGGCTCGTCACCAGGGAATGCTTTGCCCCTGATGGTCCACAAACTGTGCACGCCCGGTGGGCTGCAAGCCATCGAGCGTGGCCAGCAAGCGCTGGGCTGACTCATCAGGGTGCAGGGCATCTTGGCCGACAAACGGCTGGCTCAAGGCCGATTGCACCGTGCCCGGCTGCAAGGCGGCCACCACCACCAATGGCCTGCGCCGCGCGATTTCGATGGACGCTGTTTGTAGCAACATGTTGAGCGCCGCCTTGGCCGACCGGTAGCCGTACCAACCGCCTTTGCGGTTGTCTTCGATGCTGCCCACGCGCGCCGACAATTTGCCCCAAATCACCCGCTGACCAGATGCCAGCAAAGGCGCGAAGTGCTTGAGCAGCAAAGAAGGGCCCACGGCGTTCAGGTGAAACGCGTTCAGCAAGTGGGGGGCATCCAACTCGTCCAGTCGTTTTTCTGGGCCACGCCCATTCAGCGTCAAGGCCCCCGTGGCGTCCAGCACCAAATGAAAGGGCCCCTGTGCGGCCAAAGCCTGCGCACAAGTGGCGATGCTGGACTCGTCCAGCAAGTCAAAGCCTGGCAAGCTCTGGCGCGAAACGCCGCACACCTTGGCACAGCGCGGGTCACTGTTCAAGGCTTGCACGAAGGCTTGGCCCATCGCGCCACTGGCGCCAAACACCAAAGCCCGGTAGTCCTCGGGCAAAGAATGCATCATGAGGGTGTCTTGCTCGGATTAGCGCCTTTTGGCGTGAGGTCATAAGCACAGCGAAAGCCGAGGTAGACCACGTAAACGTCAGCGGCTTTGAAGGCCTGCACATCGGCCTTCATGTTGAACGCGCCGTACCACCACGAGCCACCCACGGTGCGCCGCTGGCCGCCCTGCTCATCGGTGGTCCACTCCCACACGTTGGCCCCCATGTCGTACAAGCCGTTCACGCCTTGGCGCGTGGCCCCGGCGGGTGCGGCGCGGGGCCAGGGGTCTGGGTCGCTGGTGTTCGCGCCTTGCGGGCTGTCACCCGTGCTCCAGGCATAAGTTTTGCCTTTCACCCAAGGCGCTGGGGGGTTGTCACGCAACTCGGTGAACCCCGCCTTTTGCCATTCCGCGCCTGTGGGCAAACGGCCCCCTGCCCAGCGGCAGTAAGCCTGCGCCTCGGCAAAGTCCAGGTGCACAGCAGGCAACTCAGAATTAGCAGGAACGCCATCCGGTTGGCGCCAAGACCAGCCGGGACGGCGTACCCATCCGCCCACATACTCAAAACCACCACCCTCTTTTTCGGCCCGGGTCACGGTGCCAGTGGCTCGCGCATAGCGCTCAAACTGGCCGATGGTCACTTCGGTGCGGTCGATGGCCCAAGGGCCCAAAGTCACCTTCTCGCCAACAGGGCTGGATGCTTGAGCCAAAGCCAGGGGCAGATCCAACACAGCCAAAGCGCCAAACAGACCCAAGCCAACCACTTTGGGCAAAGCGCCCGACAATCCTCTGGTCATCTCGATTTCTCCTCACCTAAGCCGCGCCTGACCCACTGTTGCAAAGTGGGTCGCAACGGCAAAAACAAACGGTACGCGGCCTCGAACAACCAAGACAGCGGAGGCCAGGCCGACAGCCAACCCAACCAACGCCAACCCGGAAATAGCCGCCACATTTGCGAGAACGCTGCCGCGCCACTGAACAAGCGCCCTTGGCGGTCACGCACATGGAAACGGGCCATCGCCTGCGCGCAGCTGAGCGAGGCGCCCAATTCGGCCCCCGCAGTCACATCCACCCAATCGATGGCGGCCGCCTGGGGCAAACGCCGGTAAATCGCGATCTCGCGCCGGCACATGGGGCACGAGCCATCAAAGTAAACGGTCAAACTGTGCAGGCCGCTCATGGGGCTAGCTCCGCTCGGGCCAGCAAACGGCCTTCTCGGTCCACCAAAAACCCCTCGCCCATGCTGGGGTAGGCGCCTGTCAGGCCAGTCATGTTCACTTGGTGCGTGACCCACACCTCGGTTCGGCCTTGAGGCCATCCACGCAAACGGGCCAACAAGGCCTTTTTCTGGGCTGCCGGATCGCCTTGCCCGGCAAAGGTGCTGTTCAATGCGGGCCAGTCTTCGAACTGCCCAAAAGCCAGTCGCGCCGTGTCTTGGCAGCGGCACCACTGGCTGCTCAGCACCGCATCGGGCTTGAAATTTTGCGTTTGCAACCAGGCCCCAAATGCCTGAGAGGCTTGTTTGCCCGCATCGCTCAAATTGCGTTGGGTGCGGCACTGCCCCAAAGTGAATCCCGCCGGGTCGCCCAGGCCCGATTCGGTCGCGGCATGGCGTATCAGCAGCGCACCGCCGCTTTGCCGCCAAAGGCGAAGCAGTTCGACCGCGGCAGCCTTGCGTTCAGGCTGCGCCTGCACGACACGCGAAAAGCCGAGCAGGGCCAAGGCAGCCGCCGCAGGCCATGGGCCCAAAAGTTTGCGCCGTAAAATACAGACCCTCGGCGTCTCGTGATTTGCAGTCACCTGCTGGAACGGTGGGTTCATCTGCAAGGCCCAACTCAAGCCACTTCGCCTGAGGCGATGCGCCGCAGCGCCTGCTCAAACACCTCGACCGGCTGACCACCCGAGATCAAATGCTTGTCGTTGATGATCACCGCGGGCACCGAGCGAATGCCCGCCTGGGTGTAGAACTGCTGGCGTTCGCGCACCTCTAGGGTGTAGGCATCGCTTTGCAGCACCGCTCGGGCAGATGCCACATCCAGCCCTGCTGCGGCCACGCCCGCGAGCAAGATCTCGGTGTCTTCCACGCACTCGGCGCGGCCCTGATAGGCCTGCAAAAAGGCTTTTTTGAGTTGGTGCTGCGCCCCAGCGCCTTGACTCTCGGCCCAATGCAGCAAGCGGTGCGCGTTGAAGGTGTTGTAAACCCGGCCGCGACCGCCGGGGTGGAAGGTAAACCCCACCTCAGCCCCGCGTGCGGCAATGGTCTGGCGCATTTGGGCTTGTTGCTCGGGCGTGGAGCCGTACTTTTCAGTCAAGTGCTCGCCTAAATCCTGCCCGCCTGGGGGCATGTGGGGGTTGAGCTCAAAAGGCTGGAAGTGCAGATCGGCCTGCACTTCACTGTCCAGGCGAACCAGGGCTTTTTCGAGAGCGCCCAAACCCACGGCGCACCAAGGGCAAGCAATGTCAGAAACAAAATCAATTTTCATGGCGATCATCAGCAGCTTTCATGGCAAACCAAGCCGCGTATCTTGCCGCAAATCACCGACAATCGCAGTGGTAGGCACCCATCTCCCTGATTCTTTTAGCCCAAGGCCCCACCATGAACATCCTTGTCCTTCACGGCATCAACCTGAACATGTTTGGCAAACGCGACCCGGCCCAATACGGCACGACCACGCTGGACGAAATCAACACCCAACTGACCGCCCTCGGCCAAGAACTGGGCGCGCAGGTCGAGTGCTACCAAACCAACTTCGAGGGCGAAATGGCCGAGCGCATCCACCGCGCCCACGGCGATGGCGTGCAGGCCGTGGTCATCAATGCTGGGGCCTGGACGCATTACAGCTACGGCATCCGGGATGCGCTGGCCATTCTCAAGTGCCCCATCATCGAGGTGCACATGTCCAACATCCACGCCCGGGAAGCCTTTCGCCACCATTCGGTGATCGCCGACATCGCCAAAGGCCAGATCGCCGGTTTTGGCGCGGACAGTTACCTGCTGGGCCTGCGGGCTGCTGTGTCGGCCGCCCATCGCTGATTTGGCTGATTTGGCCGATTCGGTGCTGCGTCAATCGCTCAGCGTGTAACGCTGACAGAGTTCCAAAAAATCATTCAAACGGGGCTCGAGTCCAGTCTCTTCTTGCAGCAAAGCGGCCACGGCCGGTGCCATGGTCGCAGCCTGGCGTGCATCCAGAAACAAAGCCCGCCAGCGCCTGGCGAGCATGTCTTCTACCGTGAAAGCCCACTCATGGCGTGCGGCAAAACGCACCATCGCCTCGGTCAAGCCCAAGCCCAAATCGCGCTTCGCACCGGGCAAGGCCAGCACCTGGTCGGCTTGACTGCCCCACAGGTGCACGCCGGGGGCTTCGCTCAAGGGGTGCGGCGTCTGCGCGCCACTTTGTGCAGGCGCACCCACCAGGCGGTGCTGCCGGGTGTCTACTGGCCCATTCGGTGCAGGCGGCACATCGCCGTGGGCTTGCAGGGTGTGCATGACCTCCTCGGCCATGCTGCGGTAAGTGGTCCATTTGCCACCGGTCACCGTGACCAGCCCCGGGGCTTCGCGTCGGATCAGGTGTTCGCGCGACATCTGGCTGGTCGACTGCGCTTTGTCGCCCGGCCCTGCGCTCCCCACCAAAGGGCGCAGGCCCACCCAAACGCTGCGCACATCACCGGGCTGCAGCGCCAGGCCAAATGCGTTGCGTGTTTCGCGGAACAAAAAGTCCAGCTCCTCGGCCATGGGCTGCGGCTCGCGAGGTGCGTCGCTGCGCGGGGTGTCGGTGGTGCCAATCAAAGTGGACCCCAACCAAGGTACGGCAAACAGCACCCGCCCATCGGCGGTACGCGGAATCAGCACGGCCTCGCGCAGCGGCAAACACGCCCGCGTGACCACCAGGTGCACGCCTTGGCTGGCTGTAACCAAGGCCTTGATGGGCGCCCCCCCGGCCTCGGGCGGCAAGGCCAACCGGCGAAGTTCATCCACCCACACCCCCGCCGCGTTGACCACGCAGCGCGCCTGCACCGTGCGCGATGTGCCCCGCCGCGCATCGAGCAAGCGCACTTGCCAGCCGTTCTGTACGGGACTCAGCGCGCTCACACGGGTGTGGTTGTGCACGCGGGCACCTGCGCGCTGCGCAGTTTGGGCCAAGGCCAGCGCCAATCGGGCGTCTTCAAACTGGCCATCCCAATAACGCATGCCTGCCACTGCGCGCCCGACCAGGCCCGCCAGGTCCGGCAAACCTTGGGCCAACGCCTGGCGCGAGACGGCCACGGTATTGCCCAAACTCAAACGCCCAGACAACCCTTGGTACAGCTTCAGGCCCACGCCCGTGAAGGCCCAGCTCAGCCAATCGGCTGCAGGCACCACAAAGGACAAGGGTTGCGCCAAATGCGGCGCCAAAGCCAGCACGGTGGCGCGCTCGCGCAAAGCTTCGCGCACTAGGCGCAGCCGCCCTTGCGCCAGATAACGCACACCGCCGTGCAGCAGCTTGGTTGAGCGCGAAGAGGTGCCGCTGGCAAAATCGCGGGCCTCGACCAGCAGGACGCTGCGCCCCTCCAGCGCGGCTTGCAAAGCCACCCCCAACCCGGTGGCCCCACCGCCCACCACCAGCAGATCATACGACTCTGGAGCTTCTTCCATTTTCAATTCATTCAAAATAGTCTTTTAAATGATCATAAATTGATGATTATAATGATTCTTTTTTGATTTTATTGAAATAAAGACCCTGTTTTTTGGCATGTCGCTCTTAGTGAAGAATCCGAATCCACATTAAAAAAGCAATCGACCATGGCCCTCAACCCCAGACAACTCGCCATTCTGCAATCCGTGCGCGAACAAGGCAGCGTCAAAACCGAAGAGCTTGCTGAAGAGTTCGGCATCACCCTGCAAACTGCCCGGCGCGATATCCAACGCCTGACCGAAGCGGCAGAGCTGGAGCGCTTTCATGGCGGTGTGCGTGCGGTGGACTCTTCTACCCGAAACACCACCTACACCGAACGCCAACGCACCCAAGCCAGCGCCAAGCAAGACATTGCGCGCCAAGTGGCCGCCGCCATTCCCCACGGGGCCAGCCTGTTCATGAACCTCGGCACCACCGTGGAGGCCGTGGCCAGCGAACTTCTGCAGCACCGCGACTTGCGGGTGGTGACCAATAACCTGCACGTGGCCCGCATTTTGGCGGCCAACCCGCAGTGCGACGTGGTGGTGGCAGGCGGCACCCTGCGCCACGAAGATTTGGGCATTGTGGGTGAAGCCGCCTTGAACTTCATCCGCCAATTCAAGGTGGACATTGGCCTGATCGGCATCGGCGGTATCGACGCCGACGGCACGTTGCGTGACTACGACATGCGCGAAGTCATGGTGGCCCGCGCCATCGTGGCGCAATCGCGCCAGGTCTGGCTGGTGGCCGACCACAGCAAATTCGAGCGCTCCGCCATGATCGAAATGGCTCCGCTGAAAGTGGTGCACACCCTGTTCACCGACATGGCACCTGCGCCTTCGCAGCAGCGGTTGATGGAAGAGTTGGGGGTGCGATGTGTGGTCGCGACCAACAGCCTTTGTATGACTTAGTCGCCGTTGACCGCCTGACGGCGATTGGTCTGCACCGCCTGACGCACTGCCTGTGCAAGGCAACCAGTGGCTTGCGCCTTCACAAACTCGGCCTCGATGTTGTCCAGCTGATCTGCCTGGGCTGCTGCACTTTGACGGATGCAAACGAAGAAGGTGATGCAGACATGAGACGCTCCTTTGTGGCGCGTTTAGCGCCAAAACGGACCCATCTGGCCATCTGGCTTGAATAAATCTCTATCGACGCAGGGAAAACTTCTACAGCCATCCACACCCACCGTGCCCAGGCTGTGGATAAGACCCGGGACAAGTGTGCCAAGGCGCGTACTTGTTGGGCTGGCGAGGTACGCTTAATAAACAGGCAATGCCAGCAGCCCACAGCCCTGGCGCCTCTCTCAAAAGCCAACCGCAAGTTACCTCTTTGCCCGTGGCGGCAAGCCGGTGTGCTGCGTCAACAATTGGCCTTTTTTAGGCTGCCCCATCGCCTTGGGGCTGGTGGACAGAGACACCGAAGACTTGGCCCCCGCCCCAGTGCTGTTTTTGCGCCGAGCACTTTGGTAGCCGTCTTCGGCCAGCGGTTGCCAGTTCGGAATCAAATGGTGTTTGCCGTTGCCAATCAAATCCGACCGGCCCATGGCCTTGAGGGCTTCGCGCAGCAGCGGCCAGTTGTTGGCGTCGTGGTAGCGCAAAAACGCTTTGTGCAGGCGGCGGCGCTTGTCGCCTTTGACCACGTCCACCTTTTCGCTGTCGCGGGTGATTTTGCGCAGCGGGTTGCGGGTGGAGTGGTACATGGCCGTGGCGGTGGCCATGGGGCTGGGGTAGAAAGTTTGCACCTGGTCGGCCCTGAAACCGTTCTTTTTGAGCCAGACGGCCAGGTTCATCATGTCTTCGTCGCTGGTGCCCGGGTGCGCGGCGATGAAGTACGGGATGAGGAACTGCTTTTTGCCCACCTCTTCGCTGTACTTGTCGAACATCGACTTGAAGCGGTCATAGGTGCCGATCCCCGGCTTCATCATCTTGGACAGCGGGCCGCCCTCGGTGTGCTCGGGCGCAATCTTCAAATAGCCGCCCACATGGTGCTGCACCAGCTCTTTCACGTATTCGGGCGACTGCACGGCCAAGTCATAGCGCAGACCGGAGCCGATCAAAATCTTCTTGATGCCCTTCAAGTTGCGCGCCCGGCGGTACATGTTGATCAGCGGACCGTGGTCGGTGGTCAGGTTCTGACAGATGCCGGGGAACACGCAGCTCGGTTTGCGGCAGGCCGATTCGATTTCGGGGCTCTTGCAGCCCAAGCGGTACATGTTGGCCGTGGGGCCGCCCAGGTCAGAGATGACGCCGGTGAAGCCTTTGACTTTGTCGCGGATGTCTTCCACCTCGCGGATGATGGATTCTTCAGAGCGGCTTTGGATGATGCGGCCTTCGTGCTCGGTGATGGAGCAAAAGGTGCAGCCACCAAAGCAGCCGCGCATGATGTTCACGCTAAAACGGATCATTTCCCAAGCGGGGATTTTGGTCGCGTGGTCGTGGCTGCCGTTCTCGTCGGCATAGCGCGGGTGCGGGCTGCGGGCGTATGGCAGGTCGAACACATGGTCCATCTCGGCGGTGGTGAGCGGGATGGGCGGCGGCGTGATCCACACGTCGCGGGCGGTGGTGCCTTCGCCGTGGGCTTGCACCAGGCAGCGGGCGTTGCCGGGGTTGGTTTCCAGGTGCAGCACGCGGTTGGCGTGGGCATAGAGCACGACATCTTGCTTGACCTGCTCGTAGCTGGGCAGGCGGATCACGCTTTTGTCACGCGGCGGCACTTTATGGGTGCCTTTGCCTCGCAGGGCCGGGTTGGGTACAAAGGTCAGCGGCTGAGTGATGGGCTGAATAGCGGCTTGCACGGTGCGGGCTTGGGCCACGGCGGCCGACAAATCGGCTTCAACGCTTCGGGCGTTGTGTGCGTTGTGGCCCTCGGCCACTTCCTTGGCTTCTTCTTCGCGGGCGCACGTGGCGCCCTGCTCCCGCGCCTGGTCCGAAATCATCAGATACGGGTTGATGTGCGCTTCCACATGGCCCGGCGTGTCCACGCTGGTGGAGTCGATCTCGAACCAGCCTACAGGCGTTTCACGCCGGACAAAGGCGGTGCCGCGCACGTCGGTGATCTGCTGCACGGGCTCGCGGGCGGCCAAGCGGTGGGCGATCTCGACAATGGCCCGCTCGGCGTTGCCATACAACAGCAAGTCGCACTTGCTGTCCACCACCACAGAGCGGCGCACTTTGTCAGACCAGTAGTCATAATGCGCGATGCGGCGCAGGCTGCCTTCGATGCCGCCCAGCACAATGGGCACTTCGGGAAAGGCTTCACGGCAGCGCTGGCTGTAAACAATCGCGGCGCGGTCTGGCCGCTTACCGCCCACATCACCCGCGGTGTAGGCGTCGTCGCTGCGGATTTTGCGGTCCGCCGTGTAGCGGTTGATCATGGAGTCCATGTTGCCGCTGGTCACGCCCCAAAACAGGTTGGGTTGGCCCAGTTCTTTGAAGGCGTCTGCGCTCGTCCAGTCGGGCTGGGCGATGATGCCAACCCGAAAACCCTGGTTTTCCAGCATGCGGCCGATCACCGCCATGCCAAAACTCGGGTGGTCCACATAGGCGTCGCCCGTGACCAACACAATGTCGCAGCTGTCCCAGCCCAGTTGGGTCATTTCGGCACGGTTCATCGGCAAAAACGGGGCCGTGCCAAAGCGCTGCGCCCAGTACTTGCGGTAACTGGTCAGGGGTTTGGCGTCACGCGGGAAAAAGGAAACGTCGACAAAGGCGTTCATGGGCGGGCATTTGGGGCAACCCTCTAGTGTAGGGGCTCAGCGGTGGGCCTGAAGCCGGCGCGGGTATTCGACCTGGTACTCACCCGGGAGCGTCAAAGCCTTCAGCCGAGTCTCCGCGTGAAAGGTCTTTTTGGGCCCGCTCGATCAAGTCAACAAAACTCGGCGCGTCGCCCAGCGCTTGAGCGGCCAGCAAGGCCAGCTTGACCAGAAAGAGTTCGGATTTTTCGGGGCCAGCGGCGTCAATGGCCGTGGCCAGTTGGTCGTAGGCGGTTTCCAGTCCGGCAATGTCCAAACCAGTCGGGTTGTTCATGAGGCTTCTCCGGTGGTGGCTTGCTTCAGCGCAGCGTTCAGACGCTGCGCATCCAGGCGCAACCAGCGGGCGCATATGTGCTGGTCGGGACGCAACAGGTAGGCTGCGCCGGGCGTGGTCACGCCGTAGCGGCTGTGCACCCGGCCTTGCGGGTCTGACAGCACCTGCAGCCAGGGCACATCGGTCGGGCTTTGCACCAGGCCCGCCACTGACGGGCCAGACGGCGTGATGCACGTGAGCCTCAATGGGAAACCCTGTGCCTGCCATTGGGCAACGCCGTCGTGCAGCTCGGTGGGCAAATGCTCTGCCTCTCCAAACCACAGCAGGTCAAAACCACCGCCCAGGTGGTCCAGCAAAAACTGCGTGTTCGTCAAGCGCACATTGAGCGGCGGCGCACCGTGCGCGGGACCGGCCAAGAACTGCGCGTTGTCGTCCACGCGGCAGTTGAGGCTGGAGTGGCTGTACTCGTGTGGGCGCGAGGTGCGCCAGTGGTAGAGCGGTCGCACAAAGGCTTCGGTGAGCGAGAGCGACAAGACGGCGTCGCGCAACAGCCGAAAGCCGCGTGTGGGCGGGGTCATGAAGCGGGTGCTTTTGCCCGCTTCTTCGATGATTTCCCAAGCCGCTCCCACGCGCTCGGTGCTGTAGTTGGCCAGCAAGGCCGCAGCGCCTTGTCCCCGGCACACCAGCGCCAGCCGCCAGGCCAGGGCCTGCGCGTCCTGAAAACCGGTGTTGGCCCCCCGGACGCCAAAAATCGGCAGCAGATGGGCGGCGTCCCCCATGAACAAGGTGCGTCCCACCCAGTAGTCGGGCAAGGTGAGTGTGCGGGCCGAATACACCGAGCTCCAGTCCATCTCCCAAGGCTTGTCGGCATGACCGATCATGGCCAGTTGGGCGTTGATGCGGGTTTTGAGCGACTCTGAAGACAAGGCCTGCTCTGGCGTTTCGCCCTCGGGCAGTTGGTAGTCAATGCGCCAGATGCCCAGGGGCTCGCGGTGCAGCAACACCGTATTGCCAGGGTTCCAATCGGGGTCAAAAAAGGCCAGGCGTTCGGTGGGCAAAGGCAGGTCGATGCGGATGTCGGCAATGACAAAACGGCCTTCGTAAGATGCGCCTTCGAGCTTGAGGTCCAGCAGGCTGCGAATGGCCGAACGGGCCCCGTCTGAGGCCATCAGCCATTCGGCCTGCAGGGTGTAGGGGCCTTCGGGGGTGTCGACTTGCAGCTGGGCGTGGTCGGCGTGTTGCGTCACGGCCGTGACGCGGTTGCCCCAGCGCAGATCGATCAGAGGGTTCGCTTGGCAGGCTTCGACCAGGTACTGCTCCAAAAACTGCTGCTGCAGGTTGATCATGGGGCCAAAACGGTCGTTCTCGTCGTGCGGGGCTTCCATGCGGAACACGCGCTGACCCCGGTAAAACGAGTTGCCAAAGCGCCAGGGTAAGCCGTTTTGCGTGACGCGCTCGGCCACACCCACTTGTTGCAGGATTTCCATGGACCGGCGGGTGAACACGATGGCGCGGCTGCCCTCGCTGACCTGCTGCTCCGACTCCAGCAGCACACAGGGCACCCCAAAGCGGGCCAACTCCAAAGCGGCCGTCAGGCCCACCGGCCCGCCACCTGCAATCACCACGGGGTGCAGCGGCTGCGCCGGGTGTTGCGAGGGCAGCCAAGGCGGGTGCACGGTGTAGTCGTAATAAATCGAGCGGCGGGGCGCGCTGGCCGGTTGGTGCATGGTGCTTTCAAGAGGTGGAAGCGACAGAAAAATGATGGGCCAGACGCACCGATTGGCACGCTGGCGAGTGAAAAAGAGCGCTGTCTGATCAGGTTTAGCGTGGGATCATATCGAAACGTCACTTTGACGGCCTTCGGTGCGGTGTGGTGCCACAGCCCTTGGGGTATTCTTGCCCGATGTCTTTTTCTCTTGCCTGCCCTGCCCACCACGAACTGGTCATCAAAAAAAGTCGCTTCATCGCCTGCGTCGAATCGGTCGCGGGACGCGACGAGGCGCAGGCCCGGGTGGCGCAACTCAAGGCCGAGCACCCCGATGCCGCCCATGTGTGTTGGGCGTTGCTGGCCGGCGGCCAGTCGGCGGCCAACGACGATGGCGAGCCCGGCGGCACGGCCGGACGACCCATGCTGGAGGTGCTGCGCCACCAGGACCTGCAAGGCGTGATGGCCTCGGTGGTGCGTTACTTTGGCGGCATCAAGCTGGGCGCGGGTGGTCTGGTGCGGGCCTACACCGATGCGGTGGCGCAAGCCTTGCTTAGCGCCGAAAAAGTCCTGCTCATCGTGCAAACGCCGCTGGCTTGCAACGTGTCTTATGCGCTGGAAGGGCTGGTGCGGCGCGAAATTGAACTGGCCCAGGCGCAGCTGCTGGGAGTGGCCCATGGCAGCGTGGTCACTTTGCGCTTTGCCTTGCCCGCCACCCAGGCGGCAGCCTTGATGGCTCGGCTGAGCGAGAGCGGTCGGGGCCAACTGGTGTGGCTGGACTGTGACACCTTTGAGTGAGCCCGTACAGGGATAATCTGAAACATGCCCGAATACCAACCCCTGCAGCAACCGCGCTCCAAAACCGATTTGTTTCTGTCCTTCAACTGGCTGGCCTTGCAAGGCTTTGGTGGCGTGCTGGCTGTGGTGCAGCGCGAGTTGGTCGAGAAAAAACGCTGGATGACACGCGAGCAATTTGTTGAAGACTGGGCGGTGGCGCAAATTTTGCCGGGGCCAAATGTGGTGAATTTTTGCCTGATGATTGGCGGTCGGTATTTTGGTTTGGCAGGTGCTATGGCCTCTTTGGCGGGTTTGCTGATGGCCCCCTTGGCGGTGGTTTTGCTACTGGCCATGGCATTCGGAGGCGTATCGGATGCCCCTTGGGCGCAAGGCGCCTTGCGCGGCATGGGCGCTGTGGCGGCCGGTTTGATTGCCGCCACCGGGATCAAACTGATGAGCGCCTTGAAACGCAACCCCATGGGTCTGCCAGTGTGCGCGGCCGTGATGCTGTCCACCTTCGTCTGTGTGAGCGTCCTCCGCTGGCCGCTGATCTGGGTGCTGTTGGGGGTGGGCAGTGCCGCTTGTGGCTGGGCTTATTTTCAGCTGACGCGCCAAATGCTGAACAAAGGGGACGCCGCATGAGCCTGGCGGTACAACTGAGCGTCAGCGATTGGCTGGCGTTTTTCAACCACTTTTTGTCCCTGTCCCTGTTGGCGGTGGGCGGTGCGATCATCACCGCGCCCGACATGCACCGTTTTTTGGTGGACGAGCACCAGTGGCTGAGCGAACAACAATTCAGCTCCTCCATCGCGCTGGCGCAGTCTGCGCCCGGACCCAATGTGTTGTTTGTGGCCTTGATCGGCTGGAACGTGGGACTGAACGCAGGCATGGGCTTGGGAGGGGGTTGGTTCAGCGTGGGCTTGTCGGCCCTGGGCGTTGTCATGAGTTTGCTGGGCATCATGCTGCCCTCGTCCATACTGACTTACAACACCACGCGCTGGGCCCAGCGCCACCGGGACAAGTTGGGCGTGCGGGCCTTCAAGCTGGGCATGGCACCTGTGGTCATTGCGCTGCTGGTGTCCACCGGCTGGTTGCTCACTGCGGTCCACAACCAGCCCACGAAAGACTGGCCGCTGTGGCTGCTCACGGCCGTGGCCATGCTGCTGGTCTGGCGCACCCGCATCCATTTGCTGTGGTTAATTGGCGCAGGCGCTGTGATCGGCGCGTTGGGCTGGATCTGAGGCGTCAGGGCTGTACGGCCCCTCAGCGCGGGCTCTCGAAGAACACCGTGTTCGAATAATCGCTGACCTCGAAATAGACTTTTTTCTCGCCCGGATCGACTTCCAAGTTGAAGTTTTCATCGAGCACGCCATAGCCGTAGCGGTAGGCACGGGCTTTGCCATCGTCTGTACCCAAAGCGGTGCTGACTTTGTCCACCTTGATGAAGCGGCGCACCAGCTTCTCGCCTGCATAAACCTCCATCACGCCATTGGTGCCAGTCCAGTTCTGGATGCTGCGGCTGATTTTGTTTTGTTGCTCTTGCGTGCAGGCGGCCAGCAGGCTGGCTGCGCCTAGGGCAAGGATCAAGGCCATGTGGGTGGTGATTTTTGACATGATTGACTCCCTTATTTGAATCGTTGGATGCAGCCCAAATGGCTCAGCTACGCTGGCGCAAGGCTTCGTAAAGACACACGCCGCTGGCCACCGACACGTTCAGACTCTCGACCGCGCCGCGCATGGGGATGCTGACCAGCTCGTCGCAGTTCTTGCGCGTCAACTGGCGCATGCCCGCGCCTTCGGCGCCCAGCACCAAGGCAGTGGGCACTTTCAGGTCGGCTTGGTAAATGTTGCGCGGCGCGTCGTCGCTGGTGCCCACGATCCAGATGCTGCGCTCCTTGAGCTCGCCCAAGGTGCGCGCCAAGTTGGTGACCATGAAATACGGCATGGTTTCGGCCGCGCCACTGGCCACTTTGGCCACGGTGGCGCTGATGCCAGCCGCGTGGTCTTTGGGGGCGATGACCGCGTGTGCACCCGCGCCATCGGCCACGCGCAGGCACGCGCCCAGGTTGTGCGGGTCGGTCACGCCGTCCAGCACCAAGAGCAAGGGCGGGCCTTCCACGGTGTCGAGCAGGTCGTCCAGCGAATGGTTTTGAGGCATGGGCGCGACCATGGCCACCACGCCCTGGTGGCCGTGGCCCCCGGCCAGCTTGGCCAAGCGCTCACCGTCCGATTCGATCATGCGCATGCCCGAATCGCGGGCCTTGTCGATGAACAGGCGCATGCGCGCATCGCGGCGCGTGACCTCGTAATGGATTTCAACAACGGATTGGGGGGCGATCTTGAGGCGAACGCCAACGGCATGGAAGCCGAACAGCACTTTGTGGGATGACATGCCCGGATTATCGTTGGTCACAGCCTGCCGATTTGACCGCTTGCCCGCACGAACGGGAGTTTCAGGCCTGTGGCGCTGCAGACTCCGACAAACGCCCTGCCTGAATCACCAAGCTGCGCTCGCATTTGGCGGCCAGCAGGCGGTCGTGAGTGACGAGAACCAAAGTCGTGCCCTGCTCGCGGTTGAGCGCGAACATCAAATCCATGATGGCCTCGCCGGTCGCGTGGTCCAGGCTGCCGGTGGGCTCGTCGGCCAGCAGCACATCGGGCTGCACCACAAAGGCGCGAGCCAGCGCCACGCGCTGTTGCTCGCCACCGCTGAGCACTTTGGGCAGGTGTTTCAAACGCTCGCCCAGGCCCACGCGCTGCAGCATGGCCGTGGCGATGCTGCGGGCATCGGTCCGATCGGCCAACTCCAGGGGCAACATCACGTTTTCAAGCGCTGTCAGATTGGGCATCAGCTGAAAGCTCTGGAACACAAAACCCACATGCTGGGCGCGCACGGCCGCGCGCTCGTCTTCGGACAAATCGAACAGCGATTGCCCTGCCAACACCACCTGCCCGGCGCTGGGTGTGTCCAATCCGGCCAAGATGGCCAGCAGCGTGCTTTTGCCCGAGCCGGATGCGCCGACAATGGCCGCTGTTTCCCCCGCGTTCAATGAAAAATCGATATCGCGCAAAATGCGCAGTTCGCCGCTGGCGTCTTGCACCGTTTTGGAGACACCACGCACGGCAAGGATGGATTCAGGCATGCACAAACCTTTGTTGAGACGACGCCACTTTAACTGGACCTTGCTGGCCCTGGCCAGCTGGGGCCTTGCCGCGCCAGCCATGGCAGCCTCCGGGCAGCGCATTTTGGTGGTGGGCGACTCACTCAGCGCCGAATACGGCCTGGCCCGCGGCACCGGCTGGGTGGCTTTGTTGCAAAAACAATTGGCCCAAGAAAAGTCTGGCGTGGAAGTGATCAACGCCAGCATCAGCGGCGACACCACCTCGGGCGGGCGTTCTCGCCTGCCCGCCTTGCTCAAACGACACCAGCCCAGCCATGTGGTCATCGAATTGGGCGGCAACGACGCGCTGCGCGGCCTGCCGATGAACATGACGCAAGACAACTTGCTGGCCATGACGAAGCAAGCCCAAGCGGCCGGGGCGCAAGTGCTGCTGCTCGGCATGCAAATGCCGCCCAACTATGGGCCCGAGATGGCGCGCCAGTTTGAAGCCGCCTACGCCCAAGTGGCGCAAAGCCAAAAGGCGGCGCTGGTGCCCTTCTTTTTAAAAGGCGTGGGCGACGACCCTGAGCCGCTCAAATGGTTTCAACCCGACCGCATCCACCCCAATGAAGCCGCGCAGCCGCGCATGCTGGCCAATGTTTGGCCCACCTTGAAGAAACAACTGAAATGAGTCTTCACCTGATCTCGGCAGCCGATGCCATGGCCCAACTGAGCCAGTTTGACGCCATTTTGGATGCGCGCTCCGAAGGCGAACACGCCGAAGACCACCTGCCCGGGGCCCTGAGCTGGCCATCGCTGAACAACGAAGAGCGCATCCAAGTGGGCACGCTGTACAAACAGGTCAACCCCTTTGAGGCACAAAAAGTGGGCGCGGCCTTGGTGGCCAAAAACATCGCCCGCCACATCGAAACCCAAGTGATGGACAAGCCGCGCAACTGGCAACCGCTGGTGTATTGTTGGCGCGGGGGCAAGCGCAGCAATTCGCTGGCACTGATCCTGGGGCAAATTGGCTTCAAGGTGCACCTGATCGAAGGCGGCTACAAGGCCTTTCGCAAAGAGGTCATGGAAGACACGCCCCGCCAGGCCCAGCGACTGCAGTTCAAGGTGTTGTGCGGGCCCACCGGCTCGGGCAAAACACGCTTGCTACAGGCTTTGGCGCAAGAAGGCGCGCAGGTGCTCGATCTGGAGGCCATCGCCTGCCACCGCAGCTCTGTGTTGGGCTTGATTCCGGGTACGCCGCAACCCACGCAAAAGGCCTTTGACACGCAGGTCTGGGATGCTTTGCGAGGTTTCAGTGCAGACCGGCCAGTGTTTGTCGAAGCCGAGAGCAAAAAGGTGGGCAACCTCGCGGTGCCCGATGCGCTGATGGTGGCCATGCGGGCCAGCCCCTGCTTGCGGCTGGACCTGTCGCTGGAGAATCGGGTGAATTTGCTGCTGGAGGATTATGCGTTTTTCACGCAAGATCGCGCCCTGTTTGCCGACCGGTTGGAGCGGCTGACGGCCCTGCGCGGCAAGGCCGTGGTGCAAGGCTGGCAAGAAAGAATTGAGAGGGGGGAAATGCGCGAGGTGGTGACCGAATTGCTCTCAGGCCACTACGACCCGGGTTACGAGGCCTCCACCGGCAACAACTTTGTGCATTACGCCAAAGCGCCCTTGATCACCCCAACGAGCCACAGCATGGCCGACATGCTGGTTTTGGCGCGAACGCTTGTGCAAACTGCCTAAGCGAAAGGTCTTTATGTAGGAGCCTCGCCCTCGGTGCGATGGACGCGCAAGTTGGCTGCGATGGGTTATCCAAGCGAGGACGTTGCTTCTACAAGGCAAGAGGCTGCAGCGAACAGGTCAGGCAGCAGGGGTGGATGACTCGGCCGGACCGGGCGCTGCAGTGTTGGCTTCGCCCTCTTCGCCCTCGATTTCGGAGCCGTCTTCCGCCAACAGGCCCGATTTGCGGTCGGACTTGGCTTTGAGCTTGTCTTCTTTTTTGCGTTTCTTGGCCAGTTCTTTCTGGCGTTTTTCGAATCCGTAGTTGGGTGTGGCCAAGATGGCTCCTTTAATTTGAGCTGCCCAATGTAACAGCTTCTTCAGGGTTTTCTTCCCACTCGACACTGCCCCGGTACGCGTGCCAGCTGGCGTGTCCCAGCCACGGCCCCACCACGATGATGCCCAGCGCCCAAGGCCACAGGGCCGCCAGCACCAGCACGCTCAGCAGCAAGCCCCACAGCAGCATCACACCCGGGTGCAAAAAAACCACCCGCATGCTGGTGATCACCGCCGAAATCGCATCGGTGTCGCGGTCCAGGATCATGGGAATCGAGACCACCGACAGACCATAAACCAGGGCCGCAAACACCCCGCCTACAGCCAGATACACCATCAAAAATTCGATGTTTTGTGGGTTGAATACCGCCTCGATCACCCCCGTGGTCGAGGGCATGCCGGTGTTGAAGAACACCGCAAACACCACCAGCGACGCCCTGCCCCACAGCAACTCCAACACCATCAGCACCAGCACCAACATGGCCATGCTGCGGATGTGTTGGTCCCAGCACATGAGCGATGAGGCCATCTCGGGGCGCTCGCCGCGCTCGCGTTGCCGACTGACCTCGTACAAACCCATGGCCAAAAATGGCCCTAATAGCAAACAACCCGAGACCAGGGACAAGGTGTACTCGGGCTTGTGCTTGAACACTTGGGCCAGCAGCTGCGCCATGCCCCAGAAACACAGGCCGTAAAACAGGGCAATGCCTGGGTGCTGGCGCAAGTCCTTCCAGCCACTCAGCAGCCATCGAAAAGGATCTGAGGCACCCAAGGGGCGCATGCGCGAGCGCGGCCCCACAGGCGGCGGGGGCACATAGGGCGTGTCCATGGTGGGCAGGTCTGGCTCTCGGGCCGCTTCAAGGGACTTGGCGTCGGCGTTCATGTGAAAAGTCCCTCTGAAAATACAAAGGTTTTCAGATTACCCCTAACGGCCCGCTTTGAACAGCCAGTCAACCACTCAAGCTGTTTTCTCTGGCCCAAAAAGTGTCCTTCGATTGACTGAAGTGATCAGGCCATGGGCAAATGCGCCCCTGCGGCTTGATGCAAGTCAAGAATCAAGTCCTGCGCCGACTCCAGGCCCGTCGAAAAACGCACCAGCGTGCCCGGCTTCAAATGGCCGGGCCAAGCTTGGCGCATCGCAGCGATGTCGTAGGGCACCACCAAGCTCACAGGGCCGCCCCAGCTGTAGCCGATCTTGAAGAGTTTCAGCCCGTCGCAAAACGCATCCACCTGGGCTTGGCTGTAACGCGCGTCGATCATGACGCTGAACAAGCCTGCGGCCAGGCCTGTACCGGGCGCGCGATCACACAAGGCCTTCCAATGGGCATGGCCGGGTGCGCCTTCAAAGGCTGGGTGCATCAGTTGCGCGCATTGCGGCTGGTTTTGCCACCAGGCGGCCAAAACGCGAGCGGTTTGGTCATGCGCCGCATAACGCAGCGCGATGCTGGGCAAAGAGCGCAGCACGGTTTCGGCGTCGTTGGCCGCCACGCCCAGGCCCAGGCGCATGTGGCAAAGTTTGATTTGGAGGTGCAAAGCCGCGTCGCGGGTGATGACACTGCCCATCAGCACGTCGCCGCCGCCGCTGGGGTATTTGGTGAGCGCGTGGGCGCTGATGTCCACGGCCAGACTGCCCTCCCCTGCAGCACCATCGGCCAACAAATCAAAAGGCTGGAACGCCAGGCCAGCACCCCAGGTGTTGTCCAGGGCGCACAAGACACCGCGCTCGCGGCAGCGGCGCACCATCTCGGGCAAATCGGGAAACTCCATGCTCACGGAGCCCGGCGCTTCAAGCCAGACCAGGCGGGTGCTGGGCGTGATCTGGCGGGACAGATCTTGCGGGTCCATCGGGTCGTAAAAACGGTGCGTGATGCCAAAGTGGCGCAACTCGCCAGCGGCCAATGCTTTGTTGGGGCCGTAGGCGTTGTCCGGAATCAGGACTTCATCGCCGGTTTTCAGGACGGCCAAAGCCACCAAGGCCAAAGCAGCCAGCCCACTGGGCACCAGCATGCATTGCAATCCCCCCTCCAGCGCGCACAAACGTTCCTCAAGCAAATACGTGGTGGGCGTGCCGTGCAGGCCGTAGGTGTAGGCCGATTTGTCTTTCCACTCACGCTGGCGCATATCGGCCACCGTGGGAAAGTACACCGTCGAGGCCTTGAACACGCCGGGCTGGGGCGCTTCGAACCCGCCAGGCGGTGTGTAGGGGTGGTGAATCAGGCCGGTGACGCTGGGCACGACGGGAATAATTGGATGGTCTTTTTGCATCCAGACATCCTAATGCAAACAGCCTCCCGAAGGAGGCTGTTGCAGGTCAACTCAGGGAAAGTACGAGCCGGCTCAGACGCGCCACTTTGCCATCAACTTTTCGGGGCGCATGTTGTCGTACGGCTCAAAAGGCTGGTGAATCCAGGGGTTGGTGGGCAGGTCCTCGATAGAGTAATCGGGCTTGAAGCTGGACACGCCCTTGGTCCAGATCACGGCTGTGCGCAGCTCGGTGATCGGCTGGTAGTTGTTTTTCAGCTGGTCCACCACCGCACGCAGGGTGTGGCCGGTGTCGGCCAAGTCGTCGACCAACAGCACTTTGCCTGCGATCTCGCCTTTGGGTGTGGTGATGAAGCGGGCGATGTCCAAGTGGCCCTGCACCGTGCCCGAATCGGCGCGGTAGGAACTGGTGGACATGATGGCCAGCGGCTTGTCGAACACGCGCGAGAGAATGTCGCCGGGGCGCATGCCACCGCGGGCCAGGCACAGGATGGTGTCGAACTGCCAGCCGGACTGGTGAATTTTGATCGCGAGTTTTTCGATCAGGTTGTGGTATTCGTCGTAGCTCACGTACAGGTGCTTGCCGTCTTCGGTCAACATGGGGTCACTCCAAAAATTCAGGGGTTGAGATCGATGGGTTTCGCGGACTGGAAAAATCAGGCGGCAAAGGGGTTGTGCAGCAAGATCGTGTGGTCACGGTCAGGGCTGGTGGAGACCACATGCACAGGCACGCCAGTCACTTCAGCAATGCGGTCCAAGTAATAACGCGCCGTGGCCGGTAGCTTGTCCATCTCGGTCACGCCCACGGTGGTTTCTGTCCAACCTGGAATCACTTCATAAATGGGTTTGCAGCGGGCGATCTCGTCCGCGCCCATGGGCAGGATGTCGATGGTCTCGCCATCCAACTCATAACCGGTGCACAGGAGCAACTCTTTCAGGCCGTCGAGCACATCGAGTTTGGTGATGCACAGACCGCTCAGGCCGTTGACCTGCGCGCTGCGCTTGAGCAAGGCCGCGTCAAACCAACCACAACGGCGCGAACGGCCGGTGGTCACGCCTTTTTCAGCGCCGACCGTCGACATGTGGTAACCGGGTGTGCCCGGGGTTTCCCAGTCGAGTTCGGTCGGGAACGGGCCACCGCCCACACGGGTGCAATAAGCTTTGGTGATGCCCAAGATGTAGTGCAGCATGCCCGGGCCAACTCCGGAGCCTGCAGCGGCATTGCCCGCCACACAGTTGCTCGAGGTCACAAAGGGGTAGGTGCCATGGTCCACGTCGAGCAAAGTGCCTTGCGCACCTTCGAACAGCAAATTGGCACCGGCCTTGTGGGCTTCGTTCAACTCGCGCGACACATCGGCCACCATGGGCAACAGCGCTTTGGCGTAAGCCATGGCTTCGTTGTAAGTCGCGTCAAAGTCCACGGGTGCAACCCCCAGGATGTTGACCAGAATTTCGTTGTGCAGCGCCAGGTTTTCGCGCAACTTGGTGGCAAAACGCTCGGGGTATTTGAGGTCTTGCACACGCAATGCCCGGCGTGCCACTTTGTCTTCGTAAGCGGGGCCAATGCCACGTCCCGTGGTGCCGATTTTGGCGGTACCGGCTTTTTCCTTGGCGGCTTCGCGACCTACATCCAGCGCGACGTGGTAAGGCAAGATCAGCGGGCAAGCTTCGCTCACGCGCAAACGTGAACGCACCTCGACACCAGCTTTTTCAAGGCCAGCGATTTCTTCGAGCAGCTTGGGCACCGACAACACCACACCGTTGCCGATGTAGCACTTCACGCCGGCGCGCATGATGCCGCTGGGGATCAGGTGCAAAGCGGTTTTGACGCCGTTGATCACCAAGGTGTGCCCCGCGTTGTGACCGCCCTGAAAGCGCACCACGCCTTGAGCGCTTTCGGTCAACCAATCGACCAGTTTGCCTTTGCCCTCGTCGCCCCACTGGGTGCCGACAACGACCACGTTACGGCCTTGCAACTTGTTCATGCTTGAAATGTTCTTTCTCAAAGAGCCTTGACCAACCACTGCCCTGCAACTTCAACCAGCTCGCGGTCGCAATGGAATTCGTCAACTTCGCTTTCATGGCCTGGCAAAACGCACACCACGGTATCGCCCCGGCTGCGCAGCGCTGCAATGGCCGAACGCAAGGCATCCGATTGGCCCCATGGTGCGCGAATGGCTGCACGCAAAGCCAACGGCTGAACGGCGGCCACCAATTCTTTCAAATCCAGGCTAAAACCCACCGCCGGACGGTCGCGGTCGATGCGGTGCCCAAAAACCGCACCCACGCCGTCGTAGCGTCCGCCGCGGGCCAGGGCATCGGAGGCCCCTTTGGCATAGATGGCAAAGCGCGTGCCGCTGTAATAAGCGTAACCACGGGAGTCTCCCAGATCAAAACTGACAGCCACGCCTGGGATCTGCTCGGCCAACCAACGCAGCTGAGCCAAGGCCTGGGTGATTTCAGGGTGCTCGGGCCAGCGCGATGCCGCCCGGTCCAGCACACTGATGTCGCCGTACAAATCAACCAAGGCCAGCAACCCCTCGCGCAAGCTGGGTGACCAACCGGCACTCAAACGGCACAAGGTCGAGGCGTCCTTGCTCGCCAAAGCGGCATGGATGGCGTGGCGCTGCGCTTGGCTTAAAGGTTGGGCGTTCAACAAGCAGTTCACGATGCGCGCATCGGCCAGGTCCACCTGCAGCCCTGTGGCACGGCCAGCGGTCAGGCAGTCCAGGGCCAACTGCAGAATTTCCAAATCGGCTTCCGGGCCGGCATGGCCGTAGATTTCGGCGCCCAGTTGCAGCGGCTCACGCGTGGCGTGTGGGCGTGCCGGGCGGGTGTGCAGCACAGGTCCGCAGTAACACAGACGGGTCAGTGCCGTGCGGCCGAGCAAGTGAGCGTCGATGCGCGCCACCTGGGGCGTCGTGTCGGCACGCAAGCCCAGGGTGCGGCCCGAGAGTTGGTCGACCAGTTTGAAGGTCTGCAAATCCAAAGCTTCACCCGTGCCGGTCAGCAGGGATTCCAAATGCTCCAGCAGCGGCGGCATCACCAGCTCGTAGCCATAGCCACGGGCGGTGTCGAGCAGTTCGCGGCGGAGTTCTTCGATGTGGCGAGCCTCGGAAGGCAAGACATCGGCAACGTGATCCGGGAGGACCCAAGCAGACATGAGGGGATGGGGGGGAGACGGTTAAAAGCAAGATTTTACCGGGTTGACAAGCTCATTTCCGGCAAACAGAGGGGCAATTTGTCCAAATCCAGTCTCTGTGCAAAGAATGGGACCGATCTGAACAACCACGCAACCAGAAGGGTGTCAGGCCAGCAGCCAAATCACCAACAAGCCGAACACCACCATGAGCATGCCGAAAAACCGGATCTGCCCCTCCTGAAGCTGGAGCATTTGCTCAAACAGGCTGCGCCATCGCCGCGGGGAAAGCATGGGCAGCAAACCCTCCAGGATGAGCATCAGGCCAAAAGCCAGCAGGAGGGTGTCGAGCAAAATTTACTTCCGGGCCGGTGCACCGCCCGGTGTGCCGCGCATGCCCTTGAAAAACTCGGAGCTGCCAGGGTCGAGCACCATCACGTCGCCCTTGCTGTTGAAGCTGGACTTGTAAGCTTCTAGGCTGCGATAGAACTGGGCAAACTGCGGGTCGCGGCCAAAGGACTCGGCATACAAGCGGGCCGCTTGGGCATCGCCCTCGCCCTTGATTTTTTGGGCATCGCGGTAAGCATTGGCGATCGTCACCTCGCGCTGGCGATCGGCGTCGGCACGAATTTTTTCACCTTCTGCACCACCGGTCGAGCGCAACTCGTTGGCCACGCGTTTGCGTTCAGCTTCCATACGGCGATACACCGATTCGGTGATGGTGTCCACGTAATCGGCACGGGTGATGCGCACATCCACCACGTCCACGCCCCAAGGCTTGGCGCCTTTGACCACGACCAGCACGGCGGCTTTGACGTCGTCCATCAGCGCTTCCCTTTTGAGAGACAGCAGCTCGTTGACGGTGCGTTTGTTGATCTCCTCCTGGAAAGCGTTGCGTACCACGCGGTTGAGCTGGTTGGTACCTGCCTTTTCATCCAGACCCACGTTGCGGATGTAGGCCTGCGGATCGGTGATGCGCCAGCGCACATACCAGTCAATCACCACGCGCTGCTTTTCGGCCGTGAGCATGGGCTCGTTGTCGGGACTGTCCAGCGTCAACAAACGCTTGTCAATGTAGTTGACGTTTTGCAGTGGAGGCGGCAACTTGAAGTGCAGGCCTGGCTCGGTGATCACTTCCTTGATCTGACCCAAAGCGTAGACCACGCCAAACTGGCGCTGGTCCACCACGAACAAGGTAGAGCTGAGCAGTGCGAACACCACCAGCAAACTCGAAATCCACAATCCGATGCGATTCATTGTCTTATTCCTTATCGTGGATCGCGGCTACGCGAACGCTCGAGGTCTCGGGAGCGGGTGTCCGCAGCGCCGTTGCTGCCGGTATTGGCAGGGGCTGCGGGCACATCCATGGTGGGCGGGGCCACTTGCGTGACCTGTTACATGATTTTGTCGAGCGGCAAATACAGAAGGTTGGAGCCTGATTTGCTGTCGACCAGCACCTTGGTCACGTTGCTGTAGATCTGTTGCATGGTGTCGGTGTACATGCGGTCACGCATGACCTGAGGCGATTTTTGGTACTCGGGCAAGATGGTCTTGAAGCGCTGGGCATCACCTTCGGCTTGCGCCACGATGCGTTCGCGGTAAGCATCGGCCTCTTCCTTCAGACGCGAGGCGGCACCCACGGCACGCGGGACCACATCGTTGGCATAGGCTTGCGCTTCGTTCTTGGCGCGTTCGCGTTCCTGACCGGCTTTGAGCACGTCGTCGAAAGCAGCCTGCACCTGCTCAGGTGGGCGCACGCCCCCTTGCTGCAAGTTGATGCCCACGACCTCAATACCCACTTTGTAACGGTCCAAGATGGTTTGCATTTTTTCACGCACGCGAGGCGCAATCTGGTCACGCTCTTCGGCCAGCGCCGAATCCATTTTCATTTTGCCCACCACCTCGCGCACAGCGGTTTCAGCGGTCTGCACCACGGCTTCGGTCGGGTTGCGGCTTTCGAACAAATAGGCCCGAGCGTCGTTCAGGCGGTATTGCACGGCGAATTTGATTTCAACGATGTTTTCATCCTCGGTCAACATCGCCGACTCACGCAGACCTGTGGCTTTGACGATGTTGTCGCGGCCAATGTCCACCGAACGGATTTGCGTCACGAACACCAGTTCGTGGCGCTGCACTGGGTAAGGCAAGCGCCAATTGAAACCCGCCCCCACTGTGGAGTTGTACTTGCCAAACTGGGTGATGACGGCCTGCTGACCTTCTTGCACGATGAAAAATCCGGTGGCCAACCAGACCAGCAAGGCACCACCCAAAATGACACCAATGCCCAGGTTCTTGATGAAGGCTGGAATTTCCGGCCCGCCCGATCCACCTCCAGAACCGCCAGGGCCTTGGGGACGTTGAGGGCCGCCTTTGCCGCCAAAAATCTGACCGAGCTTGCGGTTGAAGTCACGCCACAACTCGTCCAAATCGGGCGGGCCACTTTGCTGTTGCTGCGGGCCGCGTCCGGGCGGTGGCTGCCAGGCTTCCGGTTTGGGGCCAGGTGGCGGCGTGTCGCCCGATGGCTTGTTGCCCGAGTCGCCGGAAGATTTGTCATCGTCACGACCCCAGCGTGGGTCGTTCAAATTGAAAATGCCTCGTATCGTGGCGGGCAGCAAGGACCATCGCAGGGCTGGCAGTTGAAAATTCATGGTTCTTTGTCTTTGTCTGGAGAACGAAACAGCATTGTGCCGAATTTAAGGACCACTCAAGGCGCGTCACCGGGATATTCCCGGGTCAAGTCACGGGGATCAGGCTCTGATGATTGGGCTGCAGGCAGCGCCACCTTGACGATGTCGGACAGCGCCGAGCGCAAAAGGGGCAGACCCTCGCCGCTTCGCGCGCTCAGAAACACACGCGGCACGGGCTCACCATCGAGTTCGTACTGGTCTTGCATCTGCAAGGGGTAACGCTCAGCGGCCAGCGCATCGAGTTTATTGAAAACGAGCAATTGCGGCACCTGATGGGCACCGATTTCGGCCAGCACTTTTTGCACCTCGGCCATTTGCTCCGGAAAATCCGGGTTGGCCGCGTCCACCACATGCAGCAGCAAATCGGCTTCGGTGGCTTCTTGCAGTGTGGCCTGAAAGGCTTCGACCAGACCGTGCGGCAAATCACGGATAAAACCCACGGTATCGGACAAGGAGACCGAGCGCCCTGCTTCGCCCAGATACAACTGACGCGTGGTGGTGTCCAAGGTGGCAAACAACTGGTCGGCGGCGAAGGCGCGGGCTTTGACCAGGGCATTGAACAAGGTGGACTTGCCCGCGTTGGTGTAGCCCACAAGCGAAATGTTGAAAGTGTCGCGGCGTTCGCGCTGTCGCCGCTGGGTGTTGCGCTGCTTCTTGACCTTGAGCAAACGCTCTTTGATGCGCTTGATCGAGTCGTTGATCATGCGGCGGTCCAGTTCGATCTGGGTCTCACCCGGACCACCTCGCATGCCAATACCGCCACTTTGCCGTTCCAAATGCGACCAGCGGCGCACCAGACGGGTGCTCAGGTACTGCTGGCGTGCCAGTTCCACTTGCAGTTTGCCCTCGTGGCTGCGGGCACGTTGGCCAAAAATTCCCAGGATCAGCAAGGTTCGGTCATTCACTGGCAGCCCGATGTGGCGCTCCAAATTGCGCTGTTGTGCCGGACTCAGAGACTGGTCGAACAAGACCTCGACCGCTCCGTGCATCAGGGCCAGCGCTTTGATTTCGTCGGCCTTGCCGCTACCGACAAAGAGCGCTGGATCAGGGGCCTTGCGTTTGCAGGTCAGGCGCGCCACCGGCTTTAAGCCGCCAGACTCCGCCAAAAGGCCGAGTTCTTGCAGCGCGCCGTCAAAATGCGGCAGCCCAAAGTCAACGCCGACCAATAAGGTCGGCGCGGCTTGTTGGGAGGATGTTTCAGACAATGTCAGCAACCTGCAGTGGCGATATCACACCGCCAGTTGAGCGAAAACCGCATCAAGCAGTGATTTCACCCGTTTCAGGGGTGCTGAAGGTGACGGAACGACCGGGGACGATGGTGGAGATGGCGTGTTTGTAGACCATCTGGGTCACTGTGTTGCGCAAAAGCACAACGTATTGGTCGAACGATTCAATCTGGCCTTGAAGTTTGATACCGTTGACGAGGTAAATGGACACGGGCACATGCTCTTTGCGCAGTGCGTTCAGAAAGGGGTCTTGCAAAAGTTGACCTTTGTTGCTCACGATATTCTCCGTGTTCAGAAGTTTTAAAAACATGACCTTACCACAGGGAAAGGGAGGTGATTTTGGAAAAATATGAATTCCTCAAATCTCAGCTGGATTCTTTGTCCGCAAAAGGATTTGTCGATGTTTTCATTTCAATTCGCATGGGCGTGCCGGCCAGGCTGAAGGCTTTGCGAAAGCGTCCTTCCAAAAAGCGCTTGTAGGTGTCGGTGACGTGCTCCAGCGAATTGCCGTGGATCACGATCACGGGCGGGTTCATGCCACCTTGGTGGGCATAACGCAGTTTGGGGCGGAACATGCCGCCACGTTGAGGGCTCTGGAACTGCACGGCCTCCAGCAGCAAACGCGTCAGAGTCGGCGTGCTCATTTTGCACATGGCCGACTTGTGCGCCTGCACAATGGAGGCCCAGACAGGCCCCAGACCTTGACGTTTTTTGGCCGAGATGAAGTGCATGTTGGCAAAGCTCAAAAACGGCAAGCGGTTTTCAATCGAGCGCTGCACCAACTGGCGTTGGTATTCGTCGACGGCATCCCACTTGTTGATGGCCAGCACCATGGCGCGGCCGCTTTCCAGTGCATAACCAGCAATGTGCGCGTCCTGCTCGGTCACGCCCTGCTCGGCGTCGAGCAAGAGCAGGACCACATTGGCCGATTCAATGGCCTGCAAGGTTTTGACCACCGAGAACTTTTCAATGGCCTCGAACACCTTGCCTTTGCGGCGCAAACCGGCCGTGTCGATCAATTCAAATTTCTGGCCCTGACGCTCAAACGGCACCGAGATCGCATCCCGGGTGGTGCCCGGCATGTCAAAAGCCACCAAACGCTCTTCACCCAGCCAGGTGTTGATCAGGGTGGATTTACCCACGTTGGGCCGACCGGCAACCGCCAGTTTGATGACCGAGAGATCTTCCTCTGTCTCTTCCGGCTCGTCGGGCAGGTTCAACAGGTCAAAGGCCAACTCCACCAAACCGCGAGTGCCTTGGCCATGGGCGGCCGAGATGGCGATCACCTCGCCCAGACCCAACTCATAAAACTCGGTCAGCTGGATGCCTTCAAGCATGCCTTCGGCCTTGTTGGCCACCAGCAAACAGGGTTTGCCGATCTTGCGCAAATACTTGGCGATGTCGTGGTCCTGTGCCGACAACCCGCCGCGGGCGTCCACCACGAATATCACCACATCGGCCTCAGCCACCGCTTGTTGCGTTTGCTTGGCCATCTCTTTGTAGATGCCGCTGCTGGCATCGGGCTCAAAACCGCCCGTGTCGATCACAATGAACTCTTGTCGACCTTGTTTGCCATTGCCGTAATGGCGGTCACGGGTCAAGCCGGCAAAATCGGCGACGATGGCGTCTCGGCTTTTGGTCAGGCGGTTGAACAGCGTCGATTTGCCCACATTCGGGCGGCCAACAAGGGCCAGTACAGGTTTCACTTAAAAATTTTCCGATCCATCATTCGGGGCGAAATCCGAAGACGCCCCCGGTGCGTGTCACCACCACCAAAGTCTGACCCACGGCCACCGGGCGGCCGGTGATGGCGCTGCCATCGGTGCCGATGCGCTGCAAGGGCTTCCCGTCTTGAGGCGAGAGTGCATGCACCCAGCCGTCCTGATCTCCCACAACCAGTGCTTGGCCCCAAGCCAAAGGCATGCTCACACCCCGAAAACGCAAAGCCTCTTGTGTCCATAAAGGCGCGCCCGAAGTGCGTTGCCAGGCCTGCAGCTTGCCATCGGACTCGACGCCCCACAGGGTTTGGGCGTCACCGTCCAGGCCTTGGTGGCCTTGTGCGGCGCGGCTCCAGGCCATGCGGCCATTGGTGCCGTCCACACAGGCCACGGTGGCTTGGAAGGCTCGCACGCAGACCGAGCTGCCCACACGGCTGGCCCCAGCGACCAGATCGACCAGGCGCTCGACTTCGTTGGTGCCGCGGGTGCTACCGACCAGCGTTTCCCAGCGCACAGCGCCCGACAAGGGGTTCAAGGAGACCAGACGCCCACCCCAGCCAACCAGCAACTGGTCCCCCACGGGCATCAACAAACCGGCTTGGCGCAACACCAGCGGGTCACCCGGTCGCTGTTGCGTCCAAAGTTTCTGGCCCGTGGCCCCATCAAAAGCGCTCACGGACCGATCGCCCGTCAAAACAAACACACGCTCACCGGCCACCAAGGGCGGTGTGTAGGACAAAGCCGATAGGCTTTGACGCCAGAGGACCCGGCCGGCTTCGACCGTGACCAGTTCGTTGTTGCGCGTGACCACTGCAAAGCGCTGGCCATCACCGCCAACACCTGCTTGAATCGGTGCACCCAGATTCAACCGCCACACATCCCTGCCACTGACCGCATCGATCAGTGCCAACTGGCCAGCCGTAGAAGCCACAGCCACTTGCTGACCATGGACAGAGGCCAAGACAGGGGTGCTGACCTCGCCAATTTGGTTGGTCCAGGCCTTTTTCACATTCCAAGAGCCACTGACGCTGGGCAAAGGTGAGGGCTGTGGCTTGTTGGGGGCACTGGAACAAGCCGACAACACGCACAAGCAGGCCACAGCCAACCAGCGTCCGAACAGAGAGTTGAACAAACGTGTCACTTGGCGCTTCCTGTCGCAGTGGCCGGATTGGCCGTTTCGGGATCCACACCCAACGCATTGAGCTTGGCTTGCACCAAGCGCTTGTAATCGGGACTGTCACTCAACAGTTGCCAAGCGCTTTGATAAGCACTGACCGCTTCGCCTTTTTGGCCTTTGACCTGCATGACATCGCCGCGCAAATCGGCGGCCAAACCCGCCATGGCCGGGGTAAAAGGCGCGCTCAACTGGGCCAGAGCCTCGTCGTTGGAGCCGGCATCGAGCAACAGGGCAGACAGTCGCAAACGTGCAATGTCGCGGTACGCAGGATCGGGCGCCACCTCAGCAACCCACTTCAGAGCAGCGCGGGCGGCTTCGGCCTTGTCTTTGGCCTGCAAAGCCTTGGCTGCCAGCAAGGCCGCTTGGTGGGCGTATTGCGTACCACCAAACTTGTCTTTCATGTCGGCAAAACTGCGCTCCACACGGACCACATCCCCGGCAGTGACCGCGCGCTCGACCTCGTCAAACAGCACGGCCGCCTTGGCCGCCTGGTCGCGTTGCCAGTATTTGTAACCATTCCAGGAAGCATAGCTGCCCAAAACGACGATCAGTACCCAGGAAATCAGGTTGCCGTATTTCTTCCAGAAGTGTTTGATCTGGTCGAGTTGTTCTTGTTCTTCAAGGTCGAGGGCTTTGGCCATGGTGTGAGTGATGAGTTGAGCGCTTCAAAGCGCGGATTGTAGGCTGTGGGCCCATGCGGTCACGGTGTTCAGCGGCTGGGTGCGCTGGGCCCCTGCGCCGTCACGCAGGGATTTGACCGCGACCAGGCCTTGCGCCAACTCTTCGGCACCGAAGACCAGGGCGAAGCGCGCACCCGAGGCATCGGCTTTTTTGAACTGGGTCTTCATGCTGCCCATGCCGTCACCCGAGCCTGCATGCATTTGGGCCGAGACGCCACAAGCGCGCAAGCGCTGCAGCACCTGCATGGCGACCGGCAAGGCGGCATTTTCAGGAATGATGGCGTACACATCGGGGGCCCAATCGGGCAAAGCTCCGCCCTGCTCCTTGATGAGCTCGAGCACGCGTTCGACACCCAATGCCCACCCCACGGCAGGCGACGGCTTGCCGCCGACTTGCTCGATCAGGTAGTCGTAACGGCCGCCGCCGCAGATCGTGCCTTGCGAGCCCAGGCGGGTGGTGATGAACTCGAAGACCGTGAGGTTGTAGTAGTCCATGCCGCGCACCAGGCGCGGGTTGATGCTGTAGGCCACGCCGTTGGCATCCAAAATGGCTTTGACCGCGTTGAAGTGGGCCAAGGAAGCTTCGCTCAAAAAGTCGAGCAAGCGCGGTGCGGCTTCGACCACGCTTTGCATGGCCGGGTTTTTGGTGTCCAGAATGCGCAACGGGTTGCTGTGCAGGCGTCGTTTGGCTTCTTCGTCGAGCACATCGCTGTGCTGCTCCAGATGCGCAATCAGGGCTGTGCGGTGGGCCTGTCGCTCGGCGGGCTGGCCCAGGCTGTTGAGTTCCAGGCGAACGTCTTTCAGGCCCAACACCGACCAGAGGTCGTTGGCCAGCAAGATGAGTTCGGCATCCACCTCTGGTCCGCCAAAACCCAAGACTTCGGCACCGACTTGGTGAAACTGACGATAGCGGCCGCGCTGTGGGCGCTCGTGGCGGAACATCGGGCCCATGTAATACAGGCGTTTGCCACCTTCGTACAGCAGGTTGTGCTCGACCACGGCGCGCACCAAGCCCGCCGTGCCTTCGGGGCGCAGCGTGAGTTGCTCGCCGTTCAGTCGGTCTTCAAAGGAGTACATCTCCTTTTCAACAATGTCGGTCACCTCACCCAGGCCGCGCACAAACAAGGCCGTCGGCTCAACGATGGGCAAGCGCACGTTGCGGTAGGCGTAACGCGCCATCAAAGCGCGCACCTGTTGCTCCAGCCACTCCCAACGCGCCGACTCGGTTGGCAGGATGTCGTTCATGCCCTTGACGCCGACCAGTTTTTGGGCTTTGGCCACCTTTGTAACTTGAGGCGTGTGTTCTTTTAGCGGTTCGCTCATTTTGCTTCTGCAGATTCGGAACCAAAGCGGTTCTCAATGTAGTTTTCGACCAGCACCTGAAACTCCTGCGCAATGCCTTCGCCACGCAAAGTCAGGCGCTTTTCGCCGTCGATGAAGACCGGGGCCGCAGGCGCTTCGCCCGTGCCGGGCAGGCTGATGCCAATGTCGGCATGCTTGCTCTCGCCGGGGCCGTTCACGATGCAGCCCATCACGGCGACCTTGAGGTTTTCCACGCCGGGGTAGCGCACGCGCCAGACGGGCATTTGGGCACGCAAAAAGTCATCAATCTGTTTCGCCAGTTCCTGGAAGGTGCTGCTGGTGGTGCGGCCACAACCCGGGCAAGCCGTGACACTGGGCACAAAAATGCGCAAGCCCAAGGACTGCAAAATTTCAGACGCGATCACCACCTCTTGCGTACGGGCTTCCCCAGGCTGGGGCGTGAGCGAGACGCGGATGGTGTCGCCGATGCCTTCTTGCAGCAACACCGACAAAGCCGTCGCCGAAGCCACCGTGCCCTTGGTGCCCATGCCCGCTTCGGTCAGGCCCAAGTGCAAGGCGTAATCGGTGCGGCGGCCCAATTCGCGGTACACAGCGATCAAATCTTGCACCCCTGAGACCTTGCAGGACAAAGCGATTTGAGCACCATTCAAGCCCATGGCTTCAGCGCGCTCGGCAGACGAAATGGCCGAAGAAATCAGCGCTTCGTACATGACTTGGCGCGCTTCCCAGGGCTGGGCGCGCTGGCTGTTGATGTCCATCAGATCGGCCAGCAACTCCTGGTCGAGGCTCCCCCAGTTCACGCCAATGCGGATGGCTTTGTTCCAGCGCATGGCCGCTTCGATCATCTGGCCGAACTGCACATCGCGTTTGTCGCCCTTGCCCACGTTGCCGGGGTTGATGCGGTATTTCGACAGGGCCTCGGCGCACGCCGGGTAATCGGTCAACAACCGATGGCCGTTGTAATGGAAATCACCGATCAAGGGCACGTCGATGCCCATTTTGTCGAGCTGGTCGCGGATGTGCGGCACCGCCTCAGCGGCTTCGACGGTGTTGACGGTGATGCGCACCATTTCGGAGCCGGCAATCGCCAGTTCCTTGACCTGAATGGCGGTGCCAATGACGTCCACTGTGTCGGTGTTGGTCATGGACTGCACGCGCACCGGGGCGCCGCCGCCCACGGTCACGATGCGTGAACCCCAGACCACTTGGGACTGGCGGCTGCGCCGCATTGCAGGGCGCGCAATGGCGATCGGCTCAGGGCTCAGTGGCAAGTTGGCAGATGACATGTTCACTCCTTCACTTCAAAACGAGCCACCGTCACCTGGGTGTGGGGCTTGAGGTCAAAAGCTTTGCCGCGCAGCGTTGCGGTGACCACCTGGGCACGGCCAACCACCACACTCACAGGCAGAGGGCTCTGAATGCGGGTGCTTTCGCCGGCTTTGACCACGCCACTCCAGACCACCGCTTTTTGCGCGTTGCGCACTTCCAGCCAACTGTCGCCCGAAGCGGAAAACACCCATTCGGGGGATGCATCAGAACGGCCTGCGGAAGATGATGCCATGGCCGTCGATGGATTGGCAGGGATCATTTGCGCACTCTTGGATGCCATGGGCTGTGTCACCACAGCGGTGGTTGCCGCAGTTGAAACAGTCGAGACCGCAGACGCTGGCGACGGTGTGGTTTTTGCATCAGCAGCTTGAAAAGTGGGCGATGTCGCGCCCAACACAGGCAGCGAGACCGGCTCGCCTGAGTCTTGCGAAACCACCTCGTCGGCCATCAAGGATTTGACGTCATCTAACCAAGCCCATTGGGACGGTCCGGGAAGCCAGAGCAAAGCGCCTGTCAAAAACAGCATGAAAGCAGCACTCCAGACCACTTTTGCGGAAGCCAAGCGGCCCCAGGCGAGACCAGAGGTAGGCCCAGAAACCTCATGTGAAAAAGGCTGGATGGCGCTTCGAAGGGGCGCCAGGTGAGTGGACATTTGCGGCAACAAGGCCAAAATCGGTGCAGGATCGGTTTGCAGGTGACGGCAAACGCTGGAAGCCAGGCCCCGGTAGAAGACGGGGCCTTTGCCAGGGTCAAGCTGATCCGCCTCCAAAGCCTCAAGTTGGCGCACCGGGACTTTCAAGGTGACCGACAAAACGGCCAAGTGGATGCCTGCCTCCAAACGCGCTTTTCGCAGCAACTGCCCGGCCGTTACGGCCAACACAGGGAGCTCAGAACTGCCGGACTCGGGGTCGGACTCAGTGTTTAGGCTTGGTGTCATGTCGGGGCTCCGAAAAAGTCACAGCGGACAGGGGCACCCTGGTGATGGTGCGTTGCTCGGCCATGCGCGATTGCACTTGGGTGCGGTCTTTCACATCACCGGCCAACTGGCCGCAGGCCGCATCGATGTCATCGCCACGGGTTTTGCGCACCGTGGTGACCAAACCGGCGTCTTGCAACTGCTTGGCAAAGGCCTGGACGCGGGCCTGAGGTGAGCGCAGCAAGCCGGAGGCTGGAAAGGGGTTGAAAGGAATCAGGTTGAACTTGCAGCGCAGGCCCTGGCGGGCGTGCTTTTGAACCAGGTCGATCAAGGCGCTGGCGTGCTCGGGCTGGTCGTTGACACCATCGAGCATGCAGTATTCAAAGGTGATGAAGTCGCGCGGCGCATGGGCCAGATAAGCGATGCACGCCTGCATGAGCTCATCGAGGGGGTATTTGCGGTTGAGCGGCACCAGGTTGTCGCGCAGCGCATCAAAAGGTGCGTGCAGCGACACGGCCAGCGCGACGGGGCAATCGCCCGACAAGCGCTCGATCATGGGCACCACGCCCGATGTGGACACGGTGACGCGTCGGCGCGAAAGGCCATAACCATGGTCATCGAGCATGGCGCGCAAGGCTGGAACCAAGGCCGAATAGTTTTGCAGCGGCTCGCCCATGCCCATCATCACCACGTTGGAGATGACGCGCTCGTCGGTTTTGAGGTGTTGGCGCAAAAAATGCTCGGCAAACCACAGCTGGGCGAGGATCTCGCCGGTGGTGAGGTTGCGGCTGAAACCTTGGTGGCCAGTGGAACAAAATCGGCAGCCCACGGCGCAACCGGCCTGTGAGGAGATGCACAAGGTGCCCCGATCGTCTTCGGGGATGAACACCGATTCGATGGCGTTGCCGTCGCCGACATCAAACAACCATTTGATGGTGCCGTCGGCTGACATGTGTTGACTGATGAGCGGCAGCGGCGCAACGTGTGCGTGAGACAGGAGTTTTTGGCGCAAGGACTTGGCCAAATCACTCATGTGCTCAAAATCTGCGGCGCCGCGCTGGTGGATCCAGCGGAACAATTGGGTGGCCCGAAAGCGCTTTTCGCCCAGACCCTCGCAAAAAACGGCCAAACCCTCCAGGTCGAATTCGAGAAGGTTGGTCGTCATGGGGTCAGGGCGCAAGGGGGGCGCGTGCGGTCCGCGACGCGATCAGCGTGCGTACACGGTCATGCCGGAAAAGAAGAAGGCAACTTCAGCGGCTGCCGTATCTGGCGCATCGGAGCCATGCACGGCGTTGGCATCGATGCTGTCGGCGAAGTCAGCACGAATGGTGCCGGCGGCGGCTTTTTTCGGATCGGTCGCGCCCATCAGGTCACGGTTTTTGGCAATGGCGTTCTCGCCTTCCAGGGCCTGGATCATCACGGGGCCGGAGATCATGAAATCCACCAGGTCCTTGAAGAAAGGACGCTCTTTGTGCACGCCGTAGAACTGCTCGGCTTCGCCGCGCGAAAGGTGGGCCATTCTGGCAGCGACCACTTTGAGGCCAGCGGCTTCAAAACGGGCATAGATTTGGCCGATGACGTTCTTGGCAACAGCGTCGGGCTTGATGATGGAGAGTGTGCGTTCGATGGCCATGGTTTTTTCCTGTAAAGAGGTGATTTTTAACTGTTTTTGTCATGCGACAAAGCCTGCCATTCTAACCTGAGTGGGGTGACAAAGTGACCCTGCTTACCGATGGACCGATAGGGAAAGCGGGATTGGGCCACCGTGGGCTGGCAAGACGGCCAAAGCCTGTGTTCAACGACTGCGCCCTGCACCGCCCCGGCCACCTCGGCCCGGGGTGGTCGGCGCTTTTTTCAGGCGGTTGAAGCTTTCGGCGCCAATGTACTTGGCCTCGCTTTTGGGGGCATCCGGCTGGGCATGTAAGCCAGACCCTCCGGGGGCCTGGTTCGGCTTGGCGGTCGGTTTGGCGCGGGGCACGGCCGTGCCCGCGCGGCCTTGTCCACCGGTGCGGGGGCGGCGGTCATTGCGGTTGGTGCGTGTCGGTTGTTCGGTGACGGGGCGGGTACGTTCGCTCGTGCCCGCCGCCCGCATCAAGGCGCGAATATCAGCCTCGTCCAGCTCAAGCCAAGCGCCACGGCGCAAACCGTGCGGCAGCACCATCGCGCCATAACGGATGCGGATCAGGCGACTGACCGCATGACCGACGGATTCCATCATGCGGCGCACTTCGCGGTTGCGACCTTCAGAGATGGTCACGCGGTACCAGCAATTGGAGCCCTCGCCACCACCGTCTTCGATCGAGCCGAACTGAGCCGGACCGTCGTCGAGCATCACGCCGTCCAACAGCTTTTGCTTTTCGTCCTTACTCAGGGCGCCCAGAACACGCACGGCGTATTCGCGCTCCAGACCAAAACGCGGGTGCATCAGCTGGTTGGCCAGCTCACCCGAACTGGTGAACAGCAGCAAGCCTTCTGTGTTCAGATCCAAGCGGCCCACCGACTGCCATTTGCCGTTTTGCAGGCGCGGCAGTTTGCGAAACACCGAGGGGCGGTTTTGGGGGTCGTCGTGGCTGACGATCTCACCAGCGGGCTTGTGGTAAGCGATCACGCGGGCGGGCGGCGGGTCAATGCGGATGCGGATCGGCTTGCCGTCGACCTTGATCTGGTCGCCGTATTGCACGCGCTGGCCCACATGGGCAAGTTCGCTGTTCACGGCGATGCGGCCTTCGGTGATGAGTTTTTCCATCTCCAGGCGCGACCCCATGCCAGCTTGGGCCAGCACCTTGTGAAGTTTGGGCGAGTCGGTTTGGGGCGCGAGCACGCGCTTGCCCAGGTCTTGCGCCACCGCTTCGGCGGCGTCCTCGTCATCGAACTGGCCAGACACCACATCGGCCAGATCAATCGCCTTGTAAGGGGTGGGGGCCGTTGTGGCTGCAGCCGTTTTGCGGGCGGCGTAAACGCCAGAGCGCTGGCCCTGCGCTTTGGAGGAAGAATCGTTCATGTGGGGGTGTTTTCTTGGCCTTGGCCGGGGTTGGCGGGGTCCACGTCGGGCAGATGGGCGTCCGGGTGGTGATCGCCGAGCGGGTCGCTCAATGCAGGGCTGGAAGGATCGCTGGAAAGTTGGGTTTGTGGGGCGTTGGAGGCTTCGACAGAAAGCGCGGCAGAGCGGGGTTGACCCGCCAGCGTCGATTCGGCTGACTCGGCCAGGGCCTCTTCGAGCGAAAGGCTGGCTTGTGCAGGGGACTCTTCCAGCATGCCGGCCAAGGCCGACATGGGCGAGTCACCCTGGGAGAGCAAGGGCAATTGGTCCAAGGCGGCCAGACCCAGATCGTCCAGAAACTGGCGGGTGGTGGCAAACAAGCTGGGACGGCCCACGGTTTCGCGGTGGCCAATGACCTCGACCCAGCCACGGTCCTCCAGCTGCTTGATGATTTGCGAGCCGATGGTCACGCCCCGAATGTCTTCCATGTCACCCCGTGTGACCGGTTGGCGGTAGGCGATGATGGCCAGGGTTTCCAGCACAGCACGGGTGTATTTGGGGGGCTTTTCGGGGTGCAGGCGGTCCAGATAAACGCGCAGCTCCGGGCGGCTTTGAAAACGCCAGCCACTGGCCACGCAGGCCAGCTCCAGGCCTTTGCCAGCCCATTCAAGTTCGAGGTCTTGCAGCATCAGCCTCAGGGTGTCGGCCCCGAGCGCATCGTCAAACAGCACACGCAAGTCGCGCAGCGACAAAGGCTGGCCCGCTGTGAGCAGGGCCGTTTCCAGGACACGCTTGGCTTGCGCCGTATTCATGGTGTCGGTCTTTCGGAAAAAAACGCCTCACGGCGAAGTGGCAAAACGCCTCACGGCGTGTGGAAAGGGCAGTGCAGCACTGCCAAAGACCCTCCAAAAGGATCAGGCCCGACGGCCTCAGCGGCGCGTCAAGGGGACTGATTGTAACTGAGGCCTGAATTTTGCATGGCCTGCACCATGTCCTCGGGCAAAGCCGATGTCAGGTCAATGCTCTGGCCGGTGATCGGGTGCTGAAAGGCCAGTCGCCAGGCATGCAAGGCCTGGCGCGTGATGCCCCCCAGGGGGGCGCCGCCGTACACCGCATCGCCCAACAAGGGGTGCCCGAGGTGCGCCATGTGCACCCGGATCTGATGCGTGCGCCCCGTGTGCAAGGTGCATCGCACCAAGCAGCAGCGCTCGCCTTGGGCCAGCAGATCGAAGGTCGTGGCCGCTGTTTTGCCCGATTGGTGGGCCAGGTCCACCACGGCCATGCGCAAACGGTTGGCTGGGTCTCGGCCGATGGCGGCTTCTAGGGTGCGCGGTGAGGGGCCAGTCCAGTTCTTGTGGCCCAAGGCCAGGTATTGGCGGTGCACTTGCCGCGCAGCAATCTGGGCCACCAACGCGTCCATGGCTTGGCGCGTGCGGGCCACCACCATCAGTCCGCTGGTGTCCTTGTCCAGCCTGTGCACGATGCCTGCGCGGGGCACTTCGCTGGCTTGCGGGTCCAAGGCCAGCAAGCCATTGAGCAGCGTGCCGCGCCAGTTACCCGGAGCCGGGTGCACCACCAAACCCGCCGGTTTGTGGACCACGCGCAGATGCGCGTCTTCGTACACCACGTCGATGGGCATGGCCTCAGGCACAAAGGCTTGTGACTGCGGCGTGGCCCGCAAGGTGATTTGCAGCTGGTGGCCCAGCCGCACCTTGGCCGAGACCTTGGTGGTCACGCGGCCATCGATCAGCGCCTCGCCTTGCTCGATCAGTTGTTGCAAATAACTGCGCGAGAATTCGGGCACCAACTGTGCCAACACCCGGTCCAGCCGCTGGCCATGCAGGGTCACAGGGACGGCTGCCGTGCGCACCTCTTCTTGTGCATCTTCTTGCGACGCTTCCAGGGCGGGCTCGGCATCTTCGGCGAGCTCGCCGGGGTCATGCATTTCGGGGTCGGTCGATATAATCAAAGGGTTCAACAATCAAGGTGTCACAGATGCAAAGCTTCAGATTATCGATGGTTCCAGCTGGCCTGGTTTTGGCCATGGGACTCCTTCTGAGTGGCTGCGCCAACACCCCCAAGGACCTGACGGCAGGCTGGACCCCTGAGAAAATCTACAGCGAAGCCCGCGACGAGGCGAATGCCGGTGCGTGGGACAAGGCCATTGGCTACTACGAAAAACTCGAAGGCCGCGCCGCGGGCACGGCCCTGGCCCAACAAGCCCAGATCGACAAGGCTTTCGCCCAGTACAAAACCGGCGACAAGATCCAGGCGATTGCCACGCTGGACCGCTTCATTCGCCTGCACCCCACCAGCCCGGCAATTGACTACGCCATCTACCTCAAAGGTTTGGTCAATTTCAACGACAACCTGGGTTTGTTCTCTTTCATCACGCGTCAAGACCTCTCCGAGCGCGACCAAAAGGCTGCGAAAGATTCCTTCGAGGCCTTTCGCGATTTGAGCACACGCTTTCCGGACTCCAAATACAGCGCTGATGCACGCCAGCGCATGACCTACATCATCAACTCACTGGCCGCTTACGAGGTGCATGTGGCCCGTTTCTATGCCAGCCGGGGGGCGCATGTGGCGGCCATCAACCGGGCGCAGCAGGCCATTGCCGACTACCAGGGTGTGCCTGCCTTGGAGGAAGCCCTGGCCATTTTGATCAGTTCCTACAAGGCCATGGGCATGTCGGCACTGAGCAACGATGCCAAGCGTGTGTTGCAAACCAACTTCCCAAAGTCGGCCTTTTTGCCCACCGATGGCGCAGAGGTCAAACGCTCGGGTGGCTGGCGTCTGTGGTGAGCTGACGCAGCGTATCCAAAAAACCCGCGTGGTCTTCCAGGCGGCGCATCGCGGGCAAACCCCGCACCAGGCGGCGGCCATAGGACATGGTGCTCAGGCGGTTGTCGCACACCACCAAAATGCCGCGATCGGTTTCGCTGCGAATCAAGCGCCCTGCCCCTTGTTTGAGTGACACCGCCGCTTCGGGCAAAGCGTGGTCGGCAAAAGCGCTCTTGCCCTGCTGCGTGATGCGCTGGCTTCGCGCCTCAAACAGCGGGTCACCTGGGGGCGGAAAAGGAAGCTTGTCGATGACCACCAGTTGCAGCGCATCACCGGGCACGTCGAAGCCCTCCCAAAAAGAGGCCGAGGCCACCAGCACGCAACCCCTGCGGCCCTGCGCATCACCGCGCCCTCCTCCTTCACGAAAACGCTCCATCAAGCGTCGTTTGGGGCTTTGGCCCTGCACCAGCACCTCCAAGCCGCCTTCGCACTGCGCTTGCAATTGCTCGCCAATGCTGCGCATCGCGTTCAAGGTGGTGGTCAACACCAGGGTTCTACCGCCCAAAATCGCCAGCGCCTCCAGCACCAAAGCGGCCACTTGGTGGGCGTGGCCCGGGTCACCCGGGCGAGGCAGGTGCGGCGGAACGTACAGGGCCGCCTGCTGTGCATAGTCAAAAGGGCTGTTGACCTGCATGACTTCGGCCGAGCTCAGCCCGCAAGGCTCGGTGAACCAGCGCAAACTCGGCTCGTCACCCAAAGTGGCTGAGGTGAAAATCCAGGCCCGCTGACCCACACCCGGCCCAGGTCCTGCCGGCGCAGGCACTGCCGAAGCAGGGTGGCTTGCAGCGTGTCGCGGATCCCCCGCCATCAAGGCCGCCAGAGAGTCGGCGTCCGCTGGCGATTCGGCCTCAGCCTCGGGTTGCGGTGTCACTGACGCAGAACGGGTCAGGGCAGAAAAGGCCTGCGCGATATCCAAGGGCGACTCGATCAGGCGCAGTTGCGCACTCACCTCGGCCCAGCGCACGCCATCGGGATTGGGTGTTTCGGTGAACAAGGCGGCGCGCTGCATCAGCTCACGGGTGCGCTCGCTCAGTCGCTGAAAATCGGGGGCCAGCTCGCTCACCAAGTCCAAGCCGTTTTGCAAATCCACCAAGGCGCTCGACACGGCTTGCAGTGCACCCGACCACTCGTCTGGGGCCACCCCCTCGGGGTGCTGACCCGTCCAACGCAAACGCACCGATCCGCGGTGCTGGCCAGCGGCCAGACGCCAATCGCGGGCGGCTTTTTCCAGGCCTGCGCTCAGGGCTTGCCAATCGACCAGGCCACGCGCCAACTGCAAACCGGTGGCCAGCACGTCGCCCACCAGCTCGTGCAACTGCACCGTGGACAGTTGTTGGCCCAGAAAATTCACCCCGATCTCGTTGAGCTGGTGGGCCTCGTCAAACACGGTCACGCGCACGGTGGGCAACAGCTCGGCCACCCCCGACTCGCGCACCGCCATGTCCGCAAAGAAAAGATGGTGGTTGATGACCACCACGTCCGCGGCCATGGCCTCTTTGCGCGCCAGGTTGACGTGACAAGCGCGAAAGCGTGGGCATGTGGAGCCTAGGCAGTTGTCGCGTGTGGAGGTGACCAGCGGCCACAACGAGGAGCGCTCGTCCAAACCCGTCAGCTCGGCCATGTCGCCGCTGCGGGTGGATTGCGCCCAGGTCTCGATCTTGGCCAAGGCCTTTTGCGCCCCGGCTTGCGCCGATTCGGGGCTGTGCCGGGCTTGTTCCATGCGGTGCAGGCACAGGTAATTGCCACGCCCTTTGAGCAAAGCCACCCGAATGGGCAAACCCAGCACCTCCACCAAACGCGGGATGTCGCGAGAAAACAATTGGTCTTGCAGCGCCTTGGTGGCCGTGGACACCAGTGCCCGCTGGCCACTCAACAAGACCGGCACCAGATAGGCATAGGTCTTGCCCGTGCCCGTGCCCGCCTCCACCACCAGCTGGCCACCGTCTTGCACCGTGCGGCTGACCGCCATGGCCATGTCGGTCTGGCCCTGCCGAGGCTGAAAACCCGGCACGGTTTGCGCCAACACCCCGTGGCAGGACAGGGTTTCGGCGACCCGCTGATCGAGCAAACTCAAGCGGGTTCCTTGGGGGACAACTGCGATTGCAGCTGAACGATCTGGTCACGCAGGGCCAAGCGGCGTTTTTTCATGCGGCGCAAGCGCAGTTCGTCGAGTTGAACGGCCACAGGCACGGCTTGGTCAATCAGCGCATCCAGGTCGGCATGCTCGATTTGCCATTCAATCAGCTGGCGTTGGGGCGAACGCAAATCAACTGGCGGTATCTTGGTGACATCGATGTGGCTGTCTTCGCTCATGGCGCCCCCAGAGTCACAGATGGCTTGCCTTGCAAACGCCGTTCGCGTTGCGCGTTGCGCCACGCGCGCTCTTGCGCGTTCAAGGCCAACTCCTGCTGGCGCAAGGGCGCCAAGGCTTGTCTTCGGACGAGCCGCGCTTCGCTCAAGCAGACATTGACGGCAAATTTTTGCCAACACGCTGCTTGCTGCATCTGCTCGGCTTGCACGATGGCGCTGCGTTGTGCCTCCAGTGCCTGTCGTTGGCGTGCGATGACCTCGGGCACCTCGTCCAGGTTGGGCTCCCAAGCCAAGGGTTCCTGGGCGTTCAGCATGGTTCTGACCGGATCCGCCATTTGGGCCGTCAAGGGGGCTGTCTGGTCTGTTTGCGCCTGAACGCCCCAGCCCGTCAACAGGCTCAGCGCCAAAACGCAACATCCGCTCAAAAATGCGCGTTTCATGTGAGCTGCGTGTCCACCGTGCGGTGTGCCAAGGCCAGAAACTCGCTGGACTGCATCTCATGCAAGCGCGAGACGGTGCGAGGAAACTCGTGCGACATCGGACCCGAGGTGTACAGGCCCTCGGGCGGCACGGCGGCCGACAGGATCAGCTTGACCCGGCGGTCGTACAACACATCAATCAACCAGGTGAAGCGCCGCGCTTCAGACGCCATGCTCACCGGCATGTGCGGCACATTGCTGAGCAAGACTGTGTGGTACTGCGTGGCGATTTCCAGGTAGTCATTTTGCGAACGCGGACCGCCGCAAATGGCGCGAAAGTCGAACCAGACCACATCCCCAGCGCGGCGTCTGGCGGAGATGTCGCGGGCTTCGATGTGCAGCACCGGGTCTTCGTCGGGACCCGTGGCCAGACGGTTGAAGGCATCGTTCATCTCGGCATCGGCCTGCTCACCCAGTGGCGAGTGGTACAGCTTGACCCGCTCCAAGGTGCGGCGGCGGTAATCGGTGCCGTTGTCCACACTGAGCACCTGCATGCGCTGGTTCAACAAAGCGATGGCGGGCAAAATCCGATCACGGTGCAGGCCCCCGGGGTACAAGCCGTCGGGTTCAAAATTGGAGGTGGTGACAAAGCCCACGCCATTGTCAAACAAGGCCACCAGCAGCCGATGCAAGATCATCGCATCGGTGATGTCGGCCACATGAAATTCGTCAAAGCAAATCAGCTGGTAACGCTTGGCCATGCGCTTGCCCAGCTCGTCCAGCGGGTTCACGGTGCCCTGAATGGCGGTCAGCTCGCGGTGCACTTCGCGCATGAACTCGTGAAAATGCAGCCGGGTCTTGCGCTGGATGGGCAGTGCCGCAAAAAAGCAGTCCATCAAAAAGCTTTTACCGCGCCCCACGCCCCCAAACATGTACACCCCCTTGGGGATCTCAGGGCGGCTGAAGAACTTGCCCAGCAGACCTGTTCGCTTGGATTGGTAAGCGGCCCACTCGCTGGCGCACCGCTCCAGCGCTTCGATGGCCCGCAGTTGGGCCGGATCGCTTTGGTAGCCCCTTTTTTGGAGCTCTTCTTCGTAGACTTCACGAACGGACATGGGGGGCTTGTTGTTCAATTCAAAAACAAAACCCGGGACCAAGCCCGGGTTTTCAGGGATGCAGAACTTTAACCCAACTCACCCAGAACCGCAGTTCCGGCGGCCGTCAAAGACTCAGAAGTTCAGCGTGCGTTTGTCCACGGCCAAAGCAGCCTCTTTGGTGGACTCGCTCAAGGACGGGTGCGCGTGGCAAATGCGGGCGATGTCTTCGGCGCTGGCACGGAATTCCATGGCCACCACGGCCTCGGCGATCAACTCGCTGGCTTGCGGACCCACGATGTGCACGCCCAAGATTTCGTCGGTGGTCGCATCGGCCAGCATTTTCACCATGCCGGTCGTGTCGCCCAAAGCACGGGCACGGCCATTGGCCAAGAACGGGAACGAGCCCGCCTTGTAGGCCACGCCATCGGCTTTGAGCTGCTGCTCGGTGCGGCCCACCCAAGCGATCTCGGGGCTGGTGTAGATGACCCAAGGGATGGTGTTGAAGTTGACATGACCGTGTTGGCCCGCGATGCGCTCGGCCACCGCCACGCCTTCCTCTTCGGCTTTGTGCGCCAACATGGGGCCACGCACCACGTCACCCACCGCCCAGACACCGGGCAGGTTGGTTTTGCAATCCGCGTCCACCACAATCGCACCGCGCTCGTCGAGTTGCAAGCCCACGGCCTCTGGGTTCAAACCGATGGTGTTGGGCACGCGGCCGATCGAGATGATCAGCTTGTCGGCGTCCAGCACCACAGCTTCGCCTTTGGCGTTGGTGTAGTTGACGGTCACGCTTTTTTTGCCGTTGACGATCTCGCCGACTTTCACGCCCAGCTCGATCTTCAGGCCTTGTTTGTCAAATACCTTCTTGGCTTCCTTGGCGATCTGCTCGTCCACGGCCCCCAGGAAGGTCGGCAGACCTTCGAGGATGGTGACTTCTGCACCCAGACGGCGCCAGACCGAGCCCATTTCCAGACCAATCACGCCGGAACCGATCAGGGCCAGCTTTTTGGGCACATGGCTCAAGCGCAAGGCGCCGTCGTTGGACAGCACATTGACTTCGTCAAACGGCGTGCCGGACAAGGCACGGGCGTTGGAGCCGGTGGCGATGATGATGTTTTTGCCGGTGATCGACTCTTCGGTCTTGCCCGCCACGTTGATGGCGTAGCCGCCTTCGGCTTGGCCAGCAAAGCTGCCGCGTCCGTGGAAGAAGGTGACCTTGTTTTTCTTGAGCAGGTAAAGAATACCGTCGTTGTTTTGCTTGACCACGTTATCTTTGCGCGCCAGCATCTTGGCCACGTCCATCTTCACGTCCTTGGTCGTGATGCCGTGGTCTGCAAAGTGGTGGTTGGCATGGTCAAAGTGCTCGCTGGACTGCAGCAAAGCCTTGGACGGGATGCAGCCCACGTTGGTGCAGGTGCCGCCGGGCGCTGGGCCACCGGCTGCGTTTTTCCACTCGTCAATACAAGCGACCTGGAAACCGAGTTGTGCCGCTCGGATGGCCGCAATGTAGCCACCGGGGCCACCGCCGATGACGACAACGTCGAATTGTTTGCTCATGATTTAAATCTTTATTGCAACATTGCTTTGAAATTGGGATTTTTGATTAATTTAGCCAACAAATTTTGTGTGGCTGGCAGAAAAGCCTCCGCAGTCTGTTTACATGCAGTATCTGCACCAAAGCCACTATTAAAGTTATATGTTTCTGTGGCAGAAATAGACTTCCCATTGGAAGATTTCAGGTCAAGCGCCAAATTCCACTCCCCGCCTGTCAGCCCTTTTGAAGATGAAAAGTCTATTTTGGTTAGGACGCCAGCTAAAGTTACCTTAGGTGCTACAGCATCAAAAACGCCTGCCAACTTCAATTCGTCTGCAAACGCTTTTTGTATATAGGCTTCAAAGCTCATACTGTCGGGTGGAGCAATAGGCCCAGCACCTCGACATGCACTATCAACTTTCACCGTTGTAGTGAAAGTTCCAACATTAACGCCATTCACATTCAATGCCTTAATTACAACAACATTATCAGCCGAGGCACTGTACCGCTGAGGCATATAAGTTGAGCAACCAGAAAGTAAAGCAGCAAGAGTAAGTGTTGCCAAAATTTTCATGTTTTTTCCTTTGGATACGTCGTCAATATTTAGATGTCGAACAACAAACGCGCGGGGTCTTCCAGCGCTTCTTTCATGGCAACCAAACCCAAGACAGCTTCGCGGCCGTCGATGATGCGGTGGTCGTAAGACATGGCGAAGTAGTTCATCGGGCGAACCACAACTTGGCCGTTTTCCACCATGGCGCGGTCTTTGGTCGCATGCACACCCAAAATGGCCGACTGGGGTGGGTTGATGATGGGTGTTGACATCATCGAGCCGAAGGTGCCGCCGTTCGAGATCGAGAAAGTGCCACCGGTCATCTCTTCCATGCCCAGCTTGCCGTCTTTGGCTTTTTGTCCAAACTCAGCGATCTTCTTTTCGATCTCAGCAAAGCTCATCTGGTCGGCGTTGCGCAAGATGGGCACCACCAAACCACGCGGCGAGCCCACCGCGATGCCGATGTCGAAGTAGCCGTGGTAGACGATGTCGTTGCCGTCCACCGAAGCGTTGAGCACGGGGAACTTTTTGAGGGCGTGCACAGCGGCCTTGACGAAAAAGCTCATGAAGCCCAACTTGCAGCCGTGTTCCTTCTCAAAACGCTCTTGCATGCGCTTGCGCATGTCCATGACCGGGGCCATGTTGATTTCGTTGAACGTCGTCAGGATAGCGTTGGTCGATTGCGATTGCAGCAAACGCTCGGCCACACGGGCACGCAGACGCGTCATCGGCACGCGCTGCGCTGGGCGCTCACCCAAATCCACGGCTGGTCCAGACACCTGAGGCAAAGCCTGGGTGGGCACACCCGTGGGGATCACGGCAGCAGTCGTTTTGACGCCTCCGGCCACAGCGGCCAGCACATCGCCCTTGGTCACTCGGCCGTCTTTACCGGTGCCAGGCACCGATCCAGCGGCCAGGCTATTGTCGGCCATCAGCTTCGCGGCAGCGGGCATGGCCACACCGGCCATGCTGGTGCTGGCCGCTGCGGGGGCAGCGGCGACAGTCGGGGCCGATGCAGCGGCAGGCGCTGCGGCTGCAGGCGCGGCGGCGGCCACTTTGCCATCGGTGTCGATGCGGGCGATCAGCTGCTCTGCGGTCACCGTGGCACCGTCGGCCTGAAGGATTTCCGACAAAACACCTGCTGAAGGTGCGGGCACTTCGAGCACGACCTTGTCGGTTTCGATCTCGATCAGGATCTCGTCGGCGGCCACGGTGTCGCCGACTTTCTTTTTCCACTGCAGCATGGTGGCCTCGGCCACGGACTCGGACAGTTGGGGGACTTTGACTTCTACGATTGCCATGATTTTTCCGTTATGCGTTCTACGTTTGAAAGGTGTACTGGAAGATTGGGGTGAAGGGCCTGGCGCTGAACACTCAGCGCCAGGGGCCGCATCATTTGGTCAGCACGAAGCCCTTGAGTTTGGCAAATGCTGCCTCAATCAGGGCCTTTTGCTGGTCCTGGTGCAGGTGCGAATAACCCACCGCGGGTGAGGCGGAGGCTGCGCGACCGGCATACCCGAGTTTTTGACCATCCTGCATGTTCTCGTGGATGTTGTGCTGGATGAAGAACCAGGCCCCCTGGTTCTGTGGTTCATCCTGACACCACACGAGGTCGGTGGCGTTGGGGTACTTTTTCAGCTCGGCCGCAAAGGCCTTGTGCGGGAACGGGTAGAGCTGCTCCACTCGGATGATGGCCACGTCTTCAGCCTCCTTGGCCTCACGGTGCTTGACCAGGTCGTAGTACACCTTGCCCGAGCAAGCCACCACGCGCTTGACCTTGTCGGCTTTGAGCGTTTTGTTCTCAGGAATCACGGTCTGGAAGCTGCCATGCGTGAACTCGGACACTGGCGATGCCGCGTCCTTGTTGCGCAGCAGCGACTTCGGGGTAAAGATAACCAAGGGCTTGCGCAAGTTGCGCACCATTTGCCGACGCAGCACATGGAAGATCTGGCTGGCCGTGGTGGGCTGAACCAGTTGCATGTTGGTGTCGGCCGCCAGTTGCATGAAGCGCTCGACACGGGCCGAGCTGTGCTCGGGACCCTGCCCTTCGTAGCCATGCGGCAGCATCAAGGTGATGCCGTTGACCCGGCCCCACTTGACTTCGCCCGAGGCGATGAACTGGTCAATAACGACCTGCGCGCCGTTGGCAAAGTCGCCAAACTGCGCCTCCCAAATCACCAGGGTGTTGGGGTCGTTGGAGGCGTAACCGTATTCAAACGCCAGCACCGCTTCTTCGGACAAGATCGAGTCAATGACCACAAAAGGGGCCTGCTTGTCAGAGACGTTTTGCAGGGCTACGTAAGTGCCTGTGTCCCACTTCTCACGCTTTTGGTCGTGAATCACAGCATGGCGGTGTGTGAAGGTGCCACGGCCACAATCTTCACCCGACAGGCGCACGGGGTAGCCACTGGCCACCAAGGTTGCAAAAGCCATGTGCTCGCCCATGCCCCAGTCGATGGGTGTTTCGCCACGGCCCATGGCCGCGCGATCGTCGTACACCTTTTTGACCAATTGGTGAGGCGTCACCGATTCAGGGATGGTCGTGATTTTTTCAGCCACGCGCTTCCACTCAGCCAGTGGAACAGCGGTGTCGCCCGCATCGGTCCACTTCTTGCCCAGGAAAGGCGACCAATCCACCGTGAATTGGGTCTTGAAGTTGGTCAGCACCGGCTCGGTCGTGTTTTTGCCCGCGTCGAGTGCGTCGCGGTAAGTCTTGGCCATCTCCTCGCCCAGGTTGTCGCCCAAGCCTTGCGCAGCCAGTTTGTCGGCAAACAGTTTGCGCGTGCCGGGGTGGGCCGCAATTTTTTTGTACATCAGCGGCTGGGTCAACGCTGGCGTGTCCTGCTCGTTGTGCCCCAGTTTGCGAAAGCACACCACGTCCAGCACCACATCCTTGCGGAAGGTCATGCGGTATTGGAGGGCCAACTGCGCAGCCATGACCACGGCTTCCGGGTCGTCGCCATTGACGTGCAACACCGGCGCCTCGACCATCTTCACGATGTCGGTGCAAAACACGCTCGAGCGCATGTCGCGCGGGTCGGACGTCGTGAAGCCAATTTGGTTGTTGATGATGATGTGCACCGTACCGCCCGTGGAATAACCACGGGTTTGCGCCAGAGCAAAGGTTTCCTGATTCACACCCTGGCCACCAAAGGCGGCGTCACCGTGCACCAACACCGGCAGCACCTGCTTGCCTTGCGGATCACCCCGGCGGTCCATGCGGGCGCGCACCGAGCCTTCGACCACGGGGTTCACGATTTCCAGGTGTGAGGGGTTGAAGGCCAGCGTCAAGTGGACCGGGCCACCGGCCGTGCTCACGTCAGAGCTGAAACCCTGGTGGTACTTCACGTCACCAGCGGGCAACTCTTCGGGGGCCGTGTGGTCGAACTCGGCAAACAGGTCGGCCGGCAACTTGCCCATGGTGTTGACCAACACGTTCAAGCGGCCGCGGTGGGCCATGCCGATCACGACTTCCTGCACGCCTTGGGCCCCTGCGGACTGGATCAACTCGTCCATGGCCGCAATGAAACTCTCGCCACCTTCGAGCGAAAAGCGCTTTTGGCCGACGTACTTGGTGTGCAGGTAACGCTCCAGGCCTTCAGCAGCCGTCAGGCGGTCGAGGATCTGTTTTTTCTTCTCGACCGTGAAGTTGGGCTTGCTGCGGATGCTTTCGAGCTTTTGCTGCCACCAGCGCTTTTCGGCCTGGTCGGTGGTGTACATGTACTCGGCACCGATCGTGCCGCAATAGGTCTCACGCAACGCATTCAGCAACTCGCGCAAGGACATGCGGTTTTTGCCGAAGAAGGTGTTGCTGGTATCGAATACGGTTTCCTGGTCTGCGTCGGTGAAGCCAAAGAAAGCCGGGTCGAGGTCAGGGATGTTGGGGCGTTCGGTGCGCTTGAGCGGATCCAGGTCGGCCCAGCGCTGGCCCACGTTGCGGTAAGCGGCGATCAGCTGCTGAACGGCGGTGCGCTTGCGGCCCATTTCGACATCGGCGCTGGCCATCACGACTTTGGTGCCGCCGGACTTGGCGCGCTCGGCAAAGGCATTGATGACAGGCAGGTGCGGCACATCTTTGGCGTTGGAGCCGTCGACTGCGGGTACGTGCTGGAGGGCGTCGAAGTAGTCGCGCCAAGAGTCGGGAACGCTGCCGGGGTTGGCCAGGTAGTTTTCGTACATCTCTTCGACATACGGGGCGTTGCCGCCGAACAAGTACGTGTTGCCTTGATAGGCGGCGTAGACGGAATTGGTCTCGCTCATATTTCGCTGACCTCCGTTTCCCTCTGGGAAACATAAGTTGGGTTATTTTTACCTTCCGCGACACGGCTGAACCGGTTGGCGGATGCGACTGTGGCATGGGAAGGGCCTGAGTACATCGCGCATTGTGCCACGGCTAGTCGGCTCTGATACTTACAGTCAAGTCAAACTGAACCGGCGAATGGCTTTCAGTTAAAAAACCTCGCCAAGGCGAGGTCCTGTGACAGGGCCAGGGCGTCAGCCCTTGATCTGGTCCACGATCTGCTGCAAGGCGGCCGGATCGTCCATGGTGGTCAGGTCACCCGGATCGCGGCCCTCGGCCACGGCCTGAATCGCGCGGCGCAGCAATTTGCCGCTGCGCGTCTTGGGCAAGGCCGAGACGAAAAACACGCGCGAGGGGCGGGCCACCGCACCCAGTTGCTTGTCCACCACCTTCATGACTTCGCCTTCAAGCTTCAGGCGCGCTGGCGCATCACCCAAACCCGAAGTGTCTTTGGCGATGGCAAACGCCATGGCCACCTGCCCTTTGAGCTGATCGGCCACGCCCACCACCGCCACTTCGGCGATGTTGGGGTGGCTGGAGATGCTCTCTTCGATTTCGCGGGTGCCCAGACGATGCCCGGCGACGTTGATCACGTCATCGGTGCGTCCCAAGATGAAGAAGTAACTGTCTTCATCCCGCACGGCCCAGTCGAAGGTGTTGTAGACCATCTTGCCCGGCACCGTCTTCCAATAGGTTTTGACGAACCGCGCATCGTCGCCCCAAATGGTTTGCAAGTTGCCCGGGGGCAATGGGCCTTCGATGGTCAGCACGCCCTTCTGGTTGGCACCGGTGAGCTCTTCGCCGGTCTGGTCGTCGACCAGTTTGACGTTGTAGCCATAAATGGCCTTGCCAGGCGATCCGAACTTGCTGGGTGCTTTTTCCACACCATTGCAAATGCTCAAAATAGGCCAACCGGTTTCGGTCTGCCAGTAGTTGTCGATGATGGGCTTACCGCCCAGGCCTTCAGAAATCCATTTGGCGGTGGGCTCGTCCAGCGGTTCCCCGGCCAGGAACAGCGCTTGCAGGCTGGACAAATCGTATTTGGTGAGCAGCGCAGGGTCTTGCTTTTTCAGCACGCGGATCGCTGTGGGCGCGCTGAACATGACGTTGACCTTGTACTTCTCGACCAGGCTCCACCAAATGCCGCCGTCTGGACGGATGGGCAGGCCTTCGTACAGGATGGTGGCCATGCCGCCGATCAGCGGGCCATAAATGATGTAACTGTGGCCCACCACCCAACCGATGTCGCTGGTGCAGAAAAAGGTGCCGCCCGGCTTGCCTTCAAAGACATGGGGCATGCTGGCCGCCAAGGCCACGGTGTAGCCCCCGGTGTCGCGCTGCACGCCCTTGGGTTTGCCGGTGGTGCCCGAGGTGTAGAGGGTGTAGCTGGGGTGGGTGGATTCGACCCAGACGCAAGGCACCACGGTGTCCATTTGCCGGGCGCGCTCGGCAGCGTAGTCCATGTCGCGTCCTGCCACAGGCGTGAAGGCGGCCAGATGTCGATTCACCATCACCACCTTGGCAGGCTTGTGGGCTGAGAGCTGGATGGCTTCGTCGAGCAACGGCTTGTAGGCCACGACCTTGCCGCTGCGTGAACCCGCGTCGGCGCTGATGATGACTTTGGGCGACGCGTCTTCGATGCGGGTGGCCAGCGAATGCGATGCGAAGCCGCCAAACACCACCGAGTGGATGGCCCCCAAACGCACGCAGGCAAGCATGGCGAACGCCGCTTCGGCGATCATGGGCATGTAAATCAGCACGCGATCACCTTTGACCACGCCCAAGTCTTGCAAGATCGCGGCCATGCGCTGCACTTCCGCATGCAGGTCACGGAAGGTGTAGGTTTTTTCGGTATCGGTTTCGGTCGACACAAAGATCAAAGCGGGCTGATCGGCACGCTCGGCCAAGTGGCGGTCTAACGCGTTGTGGCACAGGTTGGTTTGGCCGCCGACGAACCACTTGGCAAACGGCGGGTTGCTGTAGTCGCAAATTTGCTGGGGCTGGACTTTCCAGTCCACCAGCTTGGCCTGCTCGGCCCAGAAGGCGTCGCGGTCGTTGATCGAGCGCTGGTGAAATTCTGCGAAATTGCCCATAAATGTCTCCTGAAATCCACCAAGTTGAAACCGAGGAAGTGGGGCGATGTTCGTGCACCACCCAGCGCTTCTGAATTCATAATTATGGCCAAGGGACTTGCAATAAGCTGACTCAGCCCATGAACAAAATCATCATCGACGATGTTTGACCAGCGCTCCTCCAGTTTGAACCGGTCATTTGAACAAACTTTGCAGCAGCTTGAAATCGGGGTGCTCGGCCGTGCGAAGCCACTCAAACGCCACCATTTCAGCGGTCACCAACTCAGCCCCTGCACCGGCGAGGCGGTCGTAGGCCGCATCGCGGTTGCGCTCTGTGCGCGAGCTACAAGCATCGGTCACCACCCACACCTCGAACTCGTCTTCCAACAAATCCAAGGCAGTTTGCAACAAACAAATGTGCGCTTCGCAACCCGCCAACACAATGGTCTTGCGCGGCGCTAGGCCGGGCTGTGGTTTTTGCAGGTGGCGTGGCAAGCTGCGGGCATTGCCCTTGGGGACTTGAGGCGACTCGGGCTGCAACCATTCGCCCAAGCCCTCTTCCACTGCACTGAACTGCATCTTGGCCAACACTTGGCGGCAGCAGCTGCGCATTTCAGGCGGCATCTCACCCAGACGCGACGGGTTTTGTTCGGTGCCCCAGATGGGCACATCCATCGCTTGGGCCAAGGTGGCCAGGCGTGCGGCGTTGGCCCAAACGGCATCGGCATCCAGCATCGCGGGCTTCAAACGGGCCTGAAAATCCACCAGCACCAATTGGCTTTCATCTGCATCGATCAACATGTTCAGTCCTTGAAGTGTCTGGGTCAGGATTGTCGCAGCAGCCCCGGCATCTGAAAATGAGGAATGGGATCACCGCCGGGAACAAGTGGCCTGACAGCGAACAACCCACATCAATTAAGCCAAAAATATCCGTTATGCTGCAAGCTTATGCGTTGGCTCATTTTTTTATTTTTGGCTACAGCCCTGAACCTGCCTGCTTGGTCTTCCCCGACAGAGGAAACGCCCGCTGCGGGCTTGACCGAACGCGGCTTGGTCTCGCAGATCGGCACCCAATTGGGCGCGGTCAAGGACAAGGCCAGTGGCCAAGCTGTAGGGATGGTAGAGCAGGCCATGGGTTTGCTGGGCGTGCCCTACCGCCGTGGCGGCAACAGTGAGGGCACCGGTTTTGACTGCAGTGGCTTTGTGCGCCACCTGTACGAAAAATCGGTCGGACAAATTCTGCCGCGTCGCGCCGTCGACCAAGCACGGGCCACCGAAGTCATTGACCGCGACGAGCTCAAACCCGGCGATCTGGTGTTTTTCAACACCATGCGCCGGGCCTTCAGCCATGTGGGCATTTACGTGGGCGATGGCAAATTCATCCACGCCCCACGCGCGGGCAAAACGGTCAACGTCGAGGACATGCGCAGCGCTTACTGGCAAAAACGCTTCAATGGCGCTCGTCGCTTACCAATGAATGTCGACAATCCACAGAATGAAAACTCAAATTGATCACCTCGTGGTGATGGCGGCCACCCTGGACCAAGGCGTGCAATGGTGCCAAGACACCCTGGGCATCACCCCCGGCCCCGGCGGTGAGCATGAAAAATACGGCACCCACAACCGCCTCTTCAAGATCGCCACACCCCAATTTCCCTTGGCATACTTCGAAATCATTGCCATCAATCCGGCGGCCTTGATCCCCAAGCGCGACCAAGTACCGCGCTGGTTCGACATGGACGACGCCACTGTGCTGAAAGCCATCGCGCAAGGCCCCAGGCTCATCCATTTTGTCAGCAGCACCGAGGACGTGAAGGCCGCCCGCCATCTGCTGCGCACCCAGGGCATCGAGCGCGGCCAAGTGGTACATGCCAGCCGCAAGTCGAGCAAAGGCACGCTCAACTGGCAAATCACCGTCCGCGAAGATGGCGAGCGGCTCTTCAATGGCTGTCTGCCCACCCTGATCCAGTGGGGCAAGCCCGAGGCCACCGATCCGCTGCGGCTGCACCCGCGCAACAGCCTGCCGCGCTCTGGCGTGACGCTGCAAAGCCTCAAAGTGAGTCACCCCAGTGGAGCCAAACTGCATGCCGCCTTTGAAGCCATAGGCTTGGCTGACATCGCTATCGAAACAGGTCCAGCCAATTTGGTGGCCAGCTTGCAAACCCCCAAAGGTTTGGTGCAGCTAGAAAGTCTGGGGATTTAGGTCTCTTTGGGCAATGCCAGAAGCAAAGCCATGCCCACGAGCATCACGGCAGCCGTCAACCACAAAGCCCCCTTGAAACTGCCCGTGGCCTGGGCCATGGCCCCGGCCACAACGGGCGCGATCATTTGCGCTGCGCCGTAGCTGAGCGTCAAACGCGCCATGGCCTTGCTGGGGTTTTGAGGCGCACGCCGCCCCACCAGGGCCAGGGTCAGACTCACGATGCCGATGAAAGTCGCCCCATAGCCCACGGCACCGGCTAAAGCGGCCGCCAATGAGCCCGACAAAGCCGGCAGCACGAGGGACATGGTCTGAAGGCCGAACGCCAGCAGCAAAGCCCGAATGTCACCCACCCTTCGTGCCACGCGGTCCCACAAAAACACAGCCGGCATGGCCGCCAGACCCACCAGCGCCCAGGCCAAAGCGCCCTGCCCGGCCAAAGCCGGTTCGCGCTCGACAATGGCCACGGTAAACGTGGCACTGATGACAAAGCCCCAGCCCGCCGCGAAATAGCTCAGTGCCATGGTCGCCATCCAGCGGCGCGAGACCTGCGGCTGCGCCTGGGCGACCGCTGCGGCGGTGGGCACGGGCGGCACAGGCGGGCGCCACAGCCATGCCGGCACAAAAAACACCACGCCCAGCGCGGCAAAGGCCAACCACTGATCTGACCACAGCGTCCAGATGCCCGACAAGATCCAAGCACCCAGCGCCGACACCACAATGCCCAAACCCAGGCCGATGAACAACACCCCCAGCTCGGGCCTGCGGCCTTGGCGCATCAGCCAGCCCAACACCAAACCCGAGCCCAGCAACATGCCAGTGGCCCCGCACAAACCACCCAAAAAGCGCCACAGCCCCCAGGCCGGCAACCAGCTCGACAGCGCCATGGCCCCCGTGGTGAGCAAGGCCATCCACAGGCCAGCGCTGTAAAAACGGTGTCGCCAACGCACATCGTCCATCCAGGCTGTGACCAAGGCGCCGACGATGTAGCCCGCGTAATTGACGGCCGCCAAGCCCCCGGCGGCCGCGTCGTTCAAACCGGTTTGCGCCTGCAAGGCAGGCAGCAAAGGCGTATAAGCAAAGCGGGCCAAGCCAATGGTCAGCACCAGTCCGCAAATGCCCCCGACCATGACTTGCCAAGGTTGTAGAGAACGGACGTTGGAAGTGTCTTGCATAGCAGCGCCAAGTATCCACGCATTTGTGACGACCTTGGTTACAAGGCATGCGCACACTGACGCCTGGGCAACAGCGCACTGCGTCTCGAACATGACAGCCAGCGCCCTGCGACAAAGGGTTTTCACCATCCCCGGCCCGACCTGCAGGCCCCTAAAGTGAAACGCTCAAAAGGAGTTGTTCATGTCCACACGTTCTGCCACCCCCACAACCCCAGCACTGTCCGCGTCCGGGTCTGCCCGCCGCATCGCCAACCGCATTCGCCGCAGCCTGGGAGGCCTGTTGCTGGGGCTGGGGGCCTTGAGCGCCGTCGGCGCCTCGGCGCAAACCTTTCCTACCAAGCCCTTGCGCCTGGTGGTGACCTTTCCTTCGGGCGGTGCACCCGACATCCTGGCGCGCCTGTTCAGCGAAAAAGCCCAATTGGGCTTTCCGGTGGTGGTGGACAACCGGCCCGGCGCGGGTGGCAACATCGGCGCAGACAACGTGGCCAAGTCGCCGGGCGACGGCCACACCATCGTGATGGGCACTGTGGGCACGCATTCGATCAATGGCGCGCTCTACGAAAAAATGCCCTACGACATGGTCAAGGACTTCAGCCCCATCTCGCTGATCGCCTCGGCCCCCAACCTGCTGGTGGTCAACAACGCCCTGCCCGTCAAAAACGTGCCCGAGCTGATCGCCTACATGAAGGCCAACCCGAACAAGCTGTCTTTCGGCTCTCCCGGCATCGGCACCTCGGTGCATGTCTCGGGCGAACTCTTCAAGTCGCTTACCGGCACCACCATGGAGCATGTGCCCTACAAAGGCCGACAATTTGCCATCCCCGACCTGATCGGCGGCAGCATCCAGGTCATGTTTGACAACATGCCCTCGGCTCTGCCCATGGCCAAGGAGGGCAAGATCCGGGCTTTGGCACAAACCACCGCCACCCGTTCCCCAGCCGCGCCTGACGTGCCCACCGTGGCCGAGTCGGTGCCCGGCTTTGAAGCCACCACCTGGTTCGCCATGTTTGCCCCGGCCAACGTGCCCCGCCCCGTGATCGACAGGCTCAACGCCGAGGTGCTGCGCGTGTTCAAACTGCCCGAAGTGCAAGAACGCCTGAAAACCCTGGGCCTCGACCCGGTGCTGTCCAGCCCCGCCGAGCTGGCGCGCTACCAGGCCACCGAGATCACCAAATGGGCCAAGGTGGTGAAAGACTCGGGCGCCAAGGCGCAGTGATGCGGCAACTCAGGCGCTGCGCTCAGGCCACAATGCCCTGCTCGCGCAGCGCCTGGATTTGCGCGGCGCTCAAACCCATGCCCGCGAGCACCGCGTCGCTGTCCTGACCGATGCCGGGCGCATTGCGCCGATGTCCGCCGGGCGTGCGCGACAACTTGGGCACGATGCCCGGCACCATCACATCGCTGCCGTCGTCCATGTGCACCGTTTGCAGCATGCCGCGGGCTTGGTAGTGCGGGTCGTGAGCGATGTCGGCCACGGTGTAAATGCGCCCGGCTGGCACCTTGGCGCGGTCCAGCGCGGCCAGCACCTCGTCCACCGCGAGCTGCGCCGTCCACTGGCCAATCACCCCATCGATTTCGGCCACACGGGCCACACGGCCGGTGTTGTCTTTCAAGGCCGGGTCTTGCGCCAGATCGTCCCGGCCCATCTCGGCCATCAGGCGTTTGAAAATGCTGTCGCCATTGCCCGCAATCAGGGCGTAGCCGCCGTCCTTGCACAGGTAGGCGTTGCTCGGGGCAATGCCGGGCAAGGCACTGCCTGCCGGCCCGCGCACCGCGCCAAAGGCACTGTACTCGGGCAGCAGGCTTTCCATGCAGTTGAACATGGCCTCGTACAAGGCCACGTCGATCACCTGTCCTCGCCCCGAAGTCTGCCGCTCGTGCAGGGCCAGCAAAATGCCAATCACGCCGTGCAAAGCCGCCAGCGTGTCGCCCAGGCTGATGCCCACACGCACCGGCACCCTGCCTGGCTCGGCTGTCAGGTGGCGAATGCCGCCCATGGCCTCGCCCACCACGCCAAAGCCGGGGCGGTCACGGTAAGGGCCGGTTTGGCCGTAGCCGCTCACGCGCAGCATGATCAAGCGCGGGTTGAGCGCCAGCAAATCGTCTGGCCCCAGGCCCCAGCCCTCCATCGCGCCGGGGCGAAAGTTTTCGATCAGCACATCGCTTTCGGCGGCCAACTGGCGCACGATGTCTTGCGCAGCAGGCTGCTTGAGGTCCAGCGCCAAAGACTGTTTGTTGCGCGACTGCACCTGCCACCAAACTGAGGTGCCGTCCTTCATCATGCGCCATTGCCGCAGGGGGTCGCCCGCACCAGGCGGCTCGATCTTGACGACATCGGCCCCGAAATCGGCGAGGGTTTTGGCGGCAAAGGGGCCCGCGATCAACTGGCCCAATTCAAGGACCTTGAGGCCGGCCAAAGGGCCGGTGGCGGGTGAAAAAGTTTTGGCTGTGGTCATGGGCTCAAGTGTAGGCAATGCGCCAGGTGAGACTTGAACGAAGTGAACCTCTGCGACGCAAGGTCACCGCCGCCCACTGCCTGGCTTGGCAAAGTCCGCATCGACCCAAGCTTGGGCCGTTTGGCGGTTGAGCTTGAACCCGGCATCCACTTTCACCTCTGCCAGCGCATCACCACCTTCGTCCTGCGCACTGAGCACGGCATAGGGGTTGTCCTCATCGGGCACGATGCGCAGCAGCACCGTGACGCGGCTGTTCTGCCCGTTGACGATCACGCTTTGGTTGAGTTGCGCGTGCAGTTGCTGCTCGCTGCGGCGCACAAACTCACTGGCGGTTTTGACCAGCGTGATGAAGGCCGTGCCATCCAACGGCTTGGGGTTCTTTTTGTCACGGCCCATGGTCCAGGGGCCGACCAGCGCCGGTTCAGACGCACCGGCTTTGAACATCGCCACGGCCCAACCGTCGTCATCGTCGTTTTTGATGACCTGGGCCGTCCAGTTTTCGTCCTGCCACAGTCGGGCTTCCTGCAGCAGGGGGGTGTCTTGTGTGTCGTCGCTCATCGTGTCATCGCTCAAAAGTTGACTCCGATCATGCCTCAAGGCTGCAAATGCACAGCCAGCACCAGCACCTGCGGGGCGCCTTGTTCGCGCAACAGCGCCGCTGCCACGGTGGCAGCCCAGCGGGTGCGCACCGTGCTGGCGACCAGCAGCACCGGGCCGTTGGGCAGTTGCGCATCTGCAGACAAACGAATGGCCGAATCCAGATGTGCCACCAAAGGGGTGGAGGCGGTGTCGTCAGGCGCAGGCCCGCCGCGCCAGCTGAACACATCGTGCAGCGGCAAGCGCCCCTTGCGCGCAATGTGCTCGGTCAAAACACGGTTGGCCGTCATGTCGGGCGCGGGCAGTGGCACCACGCACACCGGGCGCGCAGGCCAGGTTTTGGCCCAGCGGCCCAATGTGGCCAAGGCCCCGGCCAGCAAATCGGGTGGTACATCGGCGGGGGCCAGGCGCAAAGCCTGCAGCTCGGCCACCCAGCCCGGATCGTCGGCAAAGGCCACGGCGCGGCCCACATCAAAGCCGCGAATCGTGCCTTTGCGCCCCACCCCGGCGGGCCAGCGTTTGCGCGGCTCGATGTCTACATCCATGCCACGCAAAAAGTTGCGGGCTGCGATCACTTTGTCTTGTGAGGGCGTGAGGCCCGGAAAGGGCACCTGCCCCGTACACACCGAGCAACGCCCACAAGGCGCAGGCGACGGGTCGTCCAGCGCGGTCTGCAAATACGCCATCAGGCAGCCCGCACCCTGCGCGTACTGGCGCATGATGCCCGCCTCTTGCTGGCGCACTTGGGCCAACGCCGTCCATTTGGCGGTGTCGTGCACATAGGGCACGCCGGTGGCCCGCCAGGCCGAGCCGTCTTTGTCCACCACGCCTTCGACCGCCAAAATTTTGAGCAGCGCCTCCAGCCGCCCACGGCGCACGCCGGTGTCGGCTTCGATCTCAATCAGGCTGCGCGCATCGCCCCCCAGGCTGTGGAGCACCTTTTCTGCCGTTTGAGGGTCGGGAATCGAGGCGGTGGCGAAGTAATCCCAAATGCGCTCATCGGCATCCGACGGCAGCAACACCCCTTCGGCATGCGCCACCGCCCTGCCCGCCCGCCCCACCTGCTGGTAATAGGCCACCGGCGTCGAGGGCGAACCCACATGCACGCAAAACCCAAGGTCTGGCTTGTCGTAGCCCATGCCCAGCGCCGACGTGGCCACCACCGCCTTGACCTGGTTGTGGCGCAAACGCTCTTCCACTTTCAGACGGGTGTCGGCGTCGGTCTGGCCGCTGTAAGCAACCACCGCATGACCGCAGCTGCGCAAAAACGCCGCCAAGCGCTCGGCCTCGGCCACCGTCAGCACATACACAATGCCCGAGCCCGGCACTTGCTCCAGCGCATCGGCAATCCAGGCGTAGCGCTGCAAGGGCGACAAACCCGGCACCACCGACAGCGTGAGCGAGGTGCGGGCCAGCGTGCCGCGAAACGTCACCGTGGTCGCGCCCAACTGTTTGCCAATGTCCAGCGTCACCCGTTCGTTGGCCGTGGCGGTGGTGGCCAGCACACTGGCAGTCGGCGTGGACAACAGCGCCCGCGCCAGCCGCTGGTAGTCGGGCCGAAAATCGAAACCCCAATCGCTGATGCAATGCGCCTCGTCGATCACGATCAAGCCCACCCGGGCCAACAAAGCGCCCAGCCTCGCTGCAAAGCGCGGGTTGCCCAAACGCTCGGGCGAGACCAGCAGCACATCGATGTCGTCCGCGTCCAGTCGCTGGAAAACATCGTCCCAATTATCGAGGTTGGTGGAGTTGACCGTGGCGGCCTTGAGGCCCGCCCGCTCGGCCGCGCTCACCTGGTCGCGCATCAGCGCCAGCAAGGGCGACACCACCAGCGTGGGTCCAGCGCCTGTGCTGCGGATCGCGTGCGTGGCTGCCCAATACACCGCCGATTTGCCCCAGCCCGTGGCCTGCACCACCAGCACCCGCGAAGCCGGTTGCAGCACGGCATGCACCGCGTCCACCTGGTCGGTACGGGGCACCGCACCCGGACCGGCCAAGCGGGCCAGGATGGTGTGCATGTGAACTTGCGCGAAAGCGCGTTCTTCGGCTTGGTGGATGTGCATGTCGCTCTCCCTGAGATTTTGTTTGTGGCATTTTGCGACCAAGTTGACTCGTCAGGAAGTCAACGACAATCACCATCTTTGACATCAGGTCTTCTCTGGCTCTTTATGGCGATTCAATGGTTCCCCGGACACATGCACCTCACGCGCAAGGCGATTGGGGAGCGCATCAAAGACATCGACGTCGTCATTGAAATGCTGGATGCCCGCCTACCCGGCTCGAGTGCCAACCCCATGCTGGCCGAGCTGATCAAGGGCAAGCCAGCGCTCAAGATCCTGAGCAAGCAAGACTTGGCCGACCCGGCACAAACCGCGGCCTGGTTGGCGCACTACAACGCCCTGCCCGGCGTGAGCGCTTTGGGCATGGACACCAGCGTGGTGTCACCGGCCAAGGCCTTGATCGATGCCAGCCGCCAGTTGGCCCCCCATCGGGGCGGCATGGTCAAACCCATGCGCGTGCTGATCTGCGGCATTCCCAACGTGGGCAAGTCCACCCTGATCAACACCCTCAAGGGCAAACGCGCCGCCAAAACCGGCGACGAAGCGGGCGTGACCAAACTGGAGCAGCGCATCAGGCTGGCCGACGACTTTTATTTGTATGACACGCCCGGCGTGCTGTGGCCGCGCATCATCGTCGAGCAAAGCGGCTACAACCTGGCCGCCAGCGGCGCGATTGGCGTGAACGCTTTTGACGAAGAAGTGGTGGCGCTGGAGCTGCTCCATTATTTGATCCCGCGCTACCCGCAGGCCATCACCGAGCGCTACAAGGTGCCAGACGTGGCCAGCCACACCGACGAAACCTTGCTTGCCGCGATCGCCCGCCAGCGCGGCGCGATCCAAAGTGGCGGGCGTGTCAACACCACCAAAGCCGCCGAAATCGTGATCCATGATTTTCGGTCAGCGGCCTTGGGCCGCCTGACACTGGAAACGCCCGAGGAATTTGCCATCTGGCTGGCCGAAGGCAAAAAGGCCGATGCCGAGCGGGCGCAGCGCAAAAAACCTGCACCGGCCCCAAAAGACCCCCAACACCGCTGAATCTGGCGAGACCTTTTTTGAAGCCCTGACAGACCGCTCAAGCCGCGGCCATCTTGCCCATTTGTGCAGCACGCTGGACAGCGCGGATGATGCGTTCATGCGCCCCACAGCGGCACAGGTGTTTGTCCAAGGCCTGACAAATCTGCGCCCGGGTCGGCTCGGGGCAGTGCTGCAGCAAGGCGCTGGCACTGACCAAAATGCCGCTCAGGCAATAGCCGCACTGGCCTGCGTTTTCTTCTATAAAGGCTTGTTGCAAAGCATGCGGTTGTGCCGCCGTGTCCAAGCCCTCGAGCGTGGTCACAGCATGGCCTTTCACCGCCCAGAGTGGCAAATTGCAGGACGTTTGAGGCCGTCCATCCACCAGCACCATGCAAGCGCCGCACTCGCCTTCACCGCAACCCAACTTGGGGCCCGACAAGCCCAACTCGTTGCGCAAGAAGCTGAGCAAAGGGGTTTTGTCGGGCGCTGTCAGGGCAATGTTCTTGGCGTTGATGGTGATCATGGTCGGTCTCGGGTTCTGTCAGGACACGGCAGCAAAACCCAGCGCCAGGCGCCGGGCTTGCTGACTCGGTGAGCACAGGTAACGTGCCAAATCGCAGGCCACCGTCCAGGCCATTTGGGCCTCGGGGTCATGTTGGTCTGGATGGGGGCGCACAGCAGCCACAGCGTATTCGGTCAACAAACCATGCGGGGCCGGAAAAGGGCCCAGATAGTGGGCGTGAGACGCCGCTTGAACCTCGGTGGACTGGGCGCAGGCCATCACACGCTGACCGGCATGGGCAGACAAGGCGGTCACCGCTTGAGCGCCACCGGCATAGGACTGCACGGCGGGCATGTCCGCTGCAGGAACAGCCAATTGGTCGAGCACACGCTGCAAATGCCGCCCACCCGAAGACTGTTGCAGATCCGGCACCAGCAATACGTCCAGGGACATCAGGGTCTGGCGCAAGGCTTGGACGGTGAAGACATCGTAGGACTGGCCATCGCCTGCCAAGCTCACCCAGCCGGTCTCGGCTTGGCCCAAAGAACCCAGCGCGTCGATGCGATCGGGCCAGCGGGTTTGCAAACTTCGAATGGCATCGGGGGTGAGCACGCACAGCTGGCAGTCTTGCGCTTCTTCCAGTCTGCGGTTCACCTCGTCCAGCGTGCTTTGCAAAGCCGCATAGCGTGTGCGGTACTGTGCCATTTGCGCCCACTTCGGCAGGGCCAGGCAGTGCTCTAGCCAGACGCGTCCAGCGCCAGCACTGCAAATGTCCACCAGGGTCGATGTCAATGCGGCCATGTCATTGCGACGCGTTCAGCGCCTGCAAGATGTGGTCTTGCGACAAGGGCAAGTGGCGAACACGCACGCCCAGGGCATCGAACAAGGCATTGCCCAAAGCGGCCGCCACGGGGGCTTGTACCGACTCGCCCGCCCCCAGCGATGCTTGCTCCGGCTGGTCCAGCACATGGATGGCCAATTCGGGCACTTCGCTGAAACGCAAAATCGGGTAATCGGCCCAGCTTTGGGACGTGATGCGCGTGCGGTCAAACTGAACGGCCTCTTTCAGGGCCCAGCTCATGCCTTGCAAGGCACCGCCTTCGGTTTGGTTGATCACGCCGTCCAAGTCCACCACACGGCCCACATCCACGGCCACATCCAGCTGCAACACGCGCAGCGTTTCGCCGGCCTGCACGCGCGCCAGCACAGCGCACCATGCCGAGGTGTTTTTGTAGCGGGCCCAAGCCACGCCATGGCCCACGCCCTCGGCTTTGGGCTGGTGCCACCAGCTGCTGCGATCGACCACAGCATTCAAAACGGCCAAGCTTCTGGGGTCCTCCATGTGCCATTTTCGAAACACCAATGGGTCTTGGCCACTGGCATGGGCCAGCTCGTCCATGAAGGACTCGATGGCGAACACATTGGCGAACGCCCCCAAAGCCCGCATGGCCGAGGTTCGAATCGGCATGACCGTCAGCCGGTGGTTCACCACATGGGTGTTGTCAAACGAATAACCTGGAATGGCATTGCGGTCCGAGCCGCCTCCTGCGGCCAGCGGCGGGTTGATGGCCAGGGGCAAGGGCTGGCCCTGGGCGCGCTGTGACGCCCCCAGCAAAGTGGGCACCAAGGCGCGACCCGGCCGGGAGCTGTACCCATTGGCCCACAGTTCGTGGTGCCAGTGGCTGATGCGCCCCTGCGCGTTCAAACGGGCCCGGAGCGAGACCAGGTGGGCACTGCCCAGCGGCGCTTGCGACAACTCGTCGGCACGAGACCACACGACCCGCACAGCATCACCGGGCTGGGCCATGGCCAACAGGGCTGCGTCAAACGCCACATCGTCGGCCCCGTTGTGGCCATAGCAACCGGCCCCTTCGACGTGCCGCATCACGATCGCCTGTTTGTCCAGACCCAAGGCCTTGGTCAGGTCATCGCGCAGATTCTGGATGCCCTGGCTGTGGGTCCAGACCTGCAAGGTCTGGCCGTCCCATTGGGCCAGTGCGCAGCAAAGACCAATCGAGGCGTGGGCAATGTAAGGCTTAAGGTACTCGCGCGACAGGCTCACCCCATCATCTTCAGCGCCCAGGACTTCCCCTTTTTGCATGGGGTAAGTGGTTTCATGCGGCGCGCTGCGCAGGAAGTCGGCCAAGGCATGCATGTCGGGCAAATTGGCCGACTCGCGCCAAGCCACTTGCGCTTGCAACTGGGCCAGTGCGGCATCCGCCTCGCGCTCGGTGGCGGCCACGATGCCCATAAAGCGCCCGTCCACCACCAAGTCAATGGAAGACTGGGCCAAGGCATCCAACACATCGGCCGGCACGGGTTGATCGGGGTGGGCCAATTGGGCCGTCAGCGATGGCGCGCGCAGGACACGCCCATGGCGCATGCCAGGCATGCGCACATCGTGGATGAAGCGGGGCTGCCCCATGATCTTTTCGGCCAGGTCGATGCGGCGGACTTTGCCGTGTCCATGCAGCTTGAGCGCTTCCACAGGCTTGGGCTGGGCCAAACCCTGGTATTCCCGGTCCAGACGGATGTCCTTGAGCCAAGTCCAATAATCTCCCAGCGCGCGCCCTTGGGCATCGGTGAAGCGCCCTTGCTCAACGCGCAAGACTTCAAAGGGCAAGCCATGCTGACCGGCCGCTTGCTGGAGAGCCAGAAAACGCACTTCGGCACAGGCGTGGCGAATGGCCGATCCAGAGTCCTGGACTGAAATGCTGCTGCTGGTCATGCCCTCGTCAGGCCCTTCCAGGGTGCTGGCACTCACCATGTGCACCTGGTCCAAGTCCACATCGAGTTCATCGGCCGCAATGATGGACAAGGCAGTCAGAATGCCCTGCCCCAATTCCACCTTGCCTGTGAACACACGCACCCGACCGGGCTGAGAGAAATCGAGCCACTGCGCCAATTGGCGGTTGGTGTGCAAATTGCCGGGCAATACCGGACGACCGTCATTGCGGTCAAAGGTAAAACCTCGCGGGGCCGCTGCCGTCATTGAATGCGTCCAATGCGCTGGATGGTGACGGATGTGCGGGCCAGATCGGCCTTCCAGAAGGTCTCCAGCTCGCTGCCGTCCAGGTAAGCAATTTCTCCGGCGGAGCTTTTGCCGACCGTCTCGACGAATTGGTTGTCCTGAGATGCCGCACGCAAGGCCCGGCGCAAAGCGGCCAGAACATCGGCGGGTGTGCCCGCAGGGGCAAAAAGACCGGTCCAAGGCACAAAGTCAATCGGCACGCCCAATTCTGCGAGGGTCGGCACATCGGGTGCTTGCGCCCAGCGCTTGGCCCCGTACATGGCCAAATATCGCAGGCGACCGCTTTGAACGTGCGGCAAGGCGAGCGTGCGAACGGGTATGTTGAAATCGACTTGGCCCCCCATCAAGGCCGTCAACATGGGCGCCCCGCCCGCGTACGGAATGTGTCGCGCCTCGGTTTGCGTGGCCGCCAGCAGCATCTCGGCGGGGAAATGGCTGATGCCGTAGTTGCCGCTGGACGAATACGTCATGCCTTTGGGATTGGCCTTCAAGGCCGCCGCAAAGTCCTGGTAAGTTTTGTAAGGGCTGTCCGCACGCACCACCAAGCTGACCACATCCACGGTGACCCGGGCCACGGGCACAAATTGATCCAGCGTGAAGGGTGCCTTTTGGCCATTGAGGATGGCCTGTTCCGGAACGCTGGCCACACTCGACAAGGTGTACATCAGGGTGTAGCCGTCTGCCGTGGCATTGGCCACCGCAGCCGCACCAATGGCGCCCGAGGCACCGGGTCGGTTCACGATTGTCACCGGTTGGCCCAAAGCTTTGTCAAGCGAAGGCTTGAGCGCACGGGCCGACAAATCAGCAATGCCACCTGCTGGAAACGGCACGATCAAAGTGACCGGCTTTTGGGGATAAGTCCCCTGCGCCCAAGTTGCCGCAGACCACCCGAGGGCCAACAACACAGAAAGTCTTTTGAAAAATTTCATCACCATGGCTTGTCTCCTTGTCAATCGAATCCAACAAACTTCAGCATTAGCACACCCTTGAGATTATTTGACATGGCCCAGCAGGCGCGTGTCACCTTGGTTTAGCCATGCCCCGCACCGCACAGCCACTATGATGGGCATCCCTTCAAAAGCACCATGTCCACCCAGCTTCCCACCCCCGACAAAGACGCCATCGCCCTGCTCCCGCCTTTTGAGCGACTGGGTCTGGACCGCATCACACTCGTCACCACCGGCCAGCAGGCGCAAAGTGCCTGGGATGCCCTCATGCAAGCGCCTGCCTGGGGGTTTGACACCGAGTCCAAGCCCACTTTCAAGGTGGGTGAGCAGTCAGACGGACCGCACATCCTGCAGTTGTCTACCCCCGAGCGGGCTTGGGTGTTTCAGTTGCACGACCCGGAATGCAGCGCGGTGGCCGCGCAATTGTTGGCCTGCAGCGGCATTGTCAAAGCCGGTTTTGGTTTGGGCGACGACCGCAAGCGCATCGTGCACAAACTGGGCATCGATCCGCAGGGCATTCTGGAGCTCAACACCATTTTTCGCGAACGCGGTTACCGCAAAGACATGGGCGTCAAGGGTGCGGTGGCCGTGCTGTTCAACCAGCGCTTCATCAAGTCCAAAAAAGCCGCCACCAGCAACTGGGCCAACGCCCAACTCAGTGAAGCGCAACTGGTGTACGCCGCCAACGACGCGTATGCCGCCATCCGGGTCTGGCAAGCGCTGGGGATTTGAGGCGCAAGCTATAGATCCTCTGACGGGGCTGCCGCACCAGAAGAAAACCCGCATTCCCCGCAGGTAGGGCCTTCAGGGTCCGACATCCATTCTTTTAGCGAAGCGACATGTGCCATCGGCAGCGGTGCTTCACCGCCATGTCGGACCTGAAGGTGCCGACCTACAAAGACCGACAACCATCGTCTCGCGAATCAACCGGTGTCAATTGGCCATCACCACAAACTGACCAAACCACCGCCTTGCAAACGCCAGGCAGCGCTGGCCATGGCGCGGGCTTCGGCCTCGTCGTGCGTGACCAACAGCGCGCGCATGCCGTGCTCGGCAATGCGCTGGGCAAATTCGGCGCTAAGGCTGTCACGCATCTCAGCATCCAATGCAGAAAACGGCTCGTCGAGCAACAGCGCCCGGGGCTGGGTGATGAGTGCCCGCGCCAGCGCCACGCGTTGCTGCTCGCCGCCGGACAAAGTGGCCACCGGATCGCTGCCCCGCCCCACCAACCCAAAGCGCTGCAGCAGCTCGTTGGCGCGCTCACGCGCTTGGGCGCGCGGCAGACCTTGCTCGACCAAGCCAAAGGCCACGTTGTCCAGCACGTTCAGATGCGGGAACAACACGTAGTCTTGGAACATCAAGGCCAACCGACGCCGCTCGGGGGGCCAGGCGCTGATGTCCTGACCGTCCAGCCAGACACTGCCCGACTCCGGCCATTCCAGCCCCGCGATGATTTTGAGCAGCGTGCTTTTGCCGCTGCCGGAAGGCCCCAACAAGGCCACGGTTTGCCCACGTGCCACTTGCAGGTTCACATCCTGCAGCAAAGGCTGGGGCTGACCGTTGGGGCCGATCCAGTGGTGGTGGATGTGTCGCAGTTCAAGCATGGTTCAAATAGGGTGGGCAGGCCTGGCGCCAGCAGGGGTGGGTGGAGAGGAAACTGCGGCTCGGCCTTCGATGGCCACAAACACCAACAGCGCCAACACCATCAAGCTGGCTGACAGCACCAGCGCCGCGTCCAGATTGGCCGAGCCGGGGCGGCCCAGGCGCTGGTAGATCAAGGTGCTCAAGGTCAGCCACTCGGGCCGCGACATCAACAATGAGACCGCAAACTCGCCCAGCATGGTGGCGGCTGCAAAGGCCACACCCCGGCGCAGGGCCGAAGCCACCATGGGCAGCGTGACGCGCCAAAACACCCGCAGCGGCCGTGCGCCCAACGTGGCGGCGGCTTGGGCGTAGTGCTCGGGCAGGGCGTCGAGGGCTGCCGTCAGCGCTTTGGCCACAAATGGATAGGCCAGCAAAGCATAGGCCGCCACCAAGAGCGGCAAACTGGCCAACCATTGCGGGTACAGCAGCAACAAACCAAAGGCCAGCGCCACCGGCGAAACCACCAAGGGCGCATAGGCACTGGCCCGCCAAGCCAGGCCCCAGCGCGGCCAAGGCCGCAAGGCATGCCCTGCCAAGGCCTGCAGCAAACCCAAGGCCGTGGCCAGCACCAGCGCCAGGCCGGTGAACTGCAGCGTGTTGCGCAAAGCCAGCCAAGTGTCCGGATCGGCCCACACTGCCGCGCCCTGCCCCCACACCGCAGCGCGCAGGCCTTGGCCCAACAGCGCCAACAAGGGCGCGCCGCACAGCAAGCCCCAAGTGCCGAGCGCCAGGGCCCAGAGCGCCCAGATCCACTGGCCCGCCCCCCGCAAAGGACGGCGCACCACCGGCGTGATGCGCGCCGGGTTCGCCAAGCGGCGCTCCACCCAGGCGTAAGCCCAAGCCACGCCCCCGGTCAGCGCCAACATGGCCACGGCAAAAGACGCTGCAGGGCCCAACGCCAACTCGTGCGCGATCAGGGTGTAAATCTCCACCTCCACCGTGGCGAAGCGTTGCCCGCCCAGCACCAAGGCCAAGCCAAAGCCAGTGAAGCAATACAAAAACACCAGGCACACCGCCGAGGCCAACCAAGGGGCCACCACCGGCCACTCGACCCGCCAAAACGCCCGCCATGGCGTGGCCCCCAAGGTGCGTGCCAGCGCCACCTGCTGTGCGCTGACCTGCGCGAGCCCATCCATGCCCGCACGCACCGCCAAACCCAAGTTAAAAAACAAATTGCCCAGCAGCAACAACCCGGGGCCGTCTTGCAGCGACACACCCGCTTGCGCCAAAGGCTCACCCAGCCAACCGCGAGGCCCCCAAAGCGACAACACGCCCAGCGCCGCGACCAGGGTAGGCACCACAAAAGGCAGCAGCAAAGCGCGTTGCCACCACAGCCGCCCGGCAAAATCCAGGCGCGCCAGCACCCAAGCCATGGGCATACCCAGCACCAGACAAGCCACGCAGGTGGCCAAAGCCTGCACCAGCGTCCAGCCGACGCGCCACTGCAGGTGCGCATCGCGCCACCAGGGGTCGGTGTCGGTCATCGCCAGGCCTGGCACCGGCTCACCCCACCAGCCTTGAAAAAACAAGCGCGCGACCGGCATCGCCAGGAACACCAAGGCAAACAGCATCGGCAAAGCAGCCAGCCACAGGGCGTTGCGCCTTGGGCGCAGAGCTGGGCGGTTTGGGGGATTCAGCGCCAGGCCCCAAGACCCAGGCCTTGTCACTTGAGCACCACCTGCGTCCAGCGCTGCTGCCAGCGGGCAGCCTGCGTGCTCAGGGTTTGCAGCGGCAATCGCTCAAATTGGGTGGGCGCCTGGGCGTGTTGCATCACCCCATCGAGCGGCGCACCGGGCTGCACCGGGTACATCCACATGCTGGTTTGCAGCGCCTGCTGCACTGGCACAGAACGCAAAAACTCGATGAACTTCACGCCTGCCGAGCGTGCAGTTGGCGAAGCGCCTTTGAGCAAGGCCGCCCCTTCCACCTGACGGAACACCCCACCCGACAAAAACAGATTGGCTGTGGGCGACGCACCCAGTTTGTCCTTGCTGTATAAGACCTCGGCGGCAGGGCTGGTGGCATAACTGACCACCAGAGGCCGGGTGCCGCCGTTGTGGCTGAACTCGGTGTAATAGGCCTCGCTCCAACCCTTGACCACCTTGACGCCGTTGGCGCGCATCTGGGCCCACCAGTCCCAAGCTGCCGCTTCGCCCAGGCCTGCCACTGTGGCCAGCAAAAACGCCTGGCCGGGGCTGGAGGTGGCCGGGTTGGGCACCACCAACAGATCGCGGTAAGCCGGCAGGGCCAGCGCCTGCAAGTTTTGCGGCAGGGCCAGGCCTTTTTTCTGGAACCAGGCTTTGTCGATGTTCAGGCTCACAAAGCCCCGGGTCACCGGCACCACGCCACCGACCACACCGCTGTCGGCCGTGGGGGCTGATGGGTCTTTGGGAAGCGAAGGCCCCTCGGCCATGCCCGCCAGGGCTTTGCTTTGCGCAGCAGCGCCAGGGTAGGCGTCGAGGATGCCACTGGCCAGGGCGCGGGGCAGCAAGGTGTTGTCGATGCCAAACACCACATCGGCCATGGGCGCAGCGCGGCTCAAGATCAACTTGTTCAGCATCTCGCCAGCGTCGCCCCCCTTGATCAGCTGCAGCTTCACGCCCGCATCTTTTTCAAACTGCGCCAGCAAGGGTTGGGGCAAATCAAACGAACTGTGCGTCATGACGCGCAACAAGGTTGGCGTTGAGCTTGAGGACTGATTTGGGAGAGGGTGTTGTGCCAGCGCCTGCCCTGCCGCAGCCCAGACCATGGCGCTGCTCAGCACCCATGCCAGCCCAGTACCCGTCACCAAAAACCGCATTTGCATCGCCAACTGCCTTTCGCTCAATAAGCCGCGAGGGTCATGACAGCAAAGCCGGTCAACGCAAATAGACGATGGGGTGGCATTGGCATCACGCTCCCTACGCTGGCACAACCCAGATCAGGTGAGAGGGGTATGTCTCAGCCCGGGCTGCTCGTGCGGCCAGGCACCCCCGGTGAAGTCGCCGATTGTAGCGAGGGGGTCATAAACGGGCAGCCCATCGATGTCCATGCACCCTGAAGCAACGCCCTCATATCGAATAATCAAGAACATGGGTCCACATTCATCTACTTTTGACTGAAATGGAAAATGCGTATCCTTCCACACTTTGTTAAAGACTCTGGAGGGATCAAAGCCTATGAAGCTCGCACTTTGGTCGGTATTTGGATGGCCCATTTGGGTTGGGACTGGCCTGTTCGGGCGGGTGGAACATCAGTCACTGCGTCATGCACCAGCCTGAAAACCCTGCCGATATGCGCCACCCTTTGGCCCAGCGGCTGCGCGATGCGGCCGAACAACACCGCCATGCGGACAGCGCAGCGCTCACGCAGCGCCTGGACTTTTCTGAACTGATTGACCTGCACGGCGAGTCTTCACTGGCCGTGATGCTGATGCTGCTCGCGGTGTTGAGTGTGCTGCCCGTGGCGGGTGCGGGCACCGTCATGAGTCTGGGCATTTGGGCGATCGCCTGGGCCTGGCTGCGTGCGCACAACAGCGTTCAACTGCCCGCCCGCTTGGGACAGGTCAAGCTCAGCACGCGCTGGAGCGGCCGCTGCCTGCACGGTTTGGCCTGGATTTACGAGATGAGCAACCGCTGTCTGCGCCCGCGTTGGGCCGTGTGGTCACATGCCGGCACCCGGCTGTGGTGGGGCTGCTGGATCGCCTTGATGGGCTTGGTCATTTTCTTGCCCCTGCCGCTGGGCAATGTGCTGCCCGCGTTGAGCCTGATCTTGCTCAGCTTGGGCTGGATGTTCCGCGATGGCCTGGCCTTGCTGCTGTCATGTGCCTCGGGGGCGGCAGCCTTGGGCTATGTGATTTGGTTATGGGAATGGGTAAGCAACGCGGTGCTTCAGGCTTGGACGGGCTTGCCCTGGTAAGGGCGCTGTTTGGGCCCCATCGGCCTGCACTTGCCGCCCAAGTGACAGGCCCAGAGGCGGCGGTTGCCTAGAGTGCAAGTCATTTCAACCCTCGAAAGACCTGCCCATGTCCGCCGCCAACGCCACAGCCACAGCACCAGTCCCAACGCCTGCCCAAGACGACCCCGTGTGGCAAGCCAAGGTGCACCTGGCTGCCGCTTTGCGCTTGGCAGTGCTGCACGACTTTGACGAAGGCATTGACAACCACTTCACCGTGGCTGTGCCGGGGCGTGAAGACCAATACCTGATTTCACCCTTTGGCGTGCATTGGTCTGAGGCCCGCGCCAGCACCATGATGGTTTTCAACGAAGCCGGCGAAACCCTGGAAGGTACAGGCCTGGTGGAGCTGTCGGCGCAATCGATCCACGCCCCGGTGCACCGCCTCACGGGTGCCAAAGTGGTGCTGCACACCCACCAACCTTGGGCGCTGGCTTTGAACATGCTCAAAGCCAACCGCTTGCTGCCCGCCACCCAAACCGCGGCCTTCTTTGCCGGCACCATTGCCTACGACGACCATTACACCGGGCTGGCCGCTGATTTGTCTGAGGGTGAGCGCTTGTCGCAGCTCATGAGCGGTGGCAAAACTGTGCTCTTCATGAAAAACCATGGTGTGATGACGATTGGCGACACCGTGGCGCAAACGTACCGGCGCTTGTACAAACTCGAAAAAGCCTGCCGTACCCAAGTGCTGGCCATGGGCACGGGCCAGCCCCTGAATGTGCTGACCGAATCGGTGATCCAGCGCATCAAAACCCCCAGCCCGCAAGACCGCCACCCCCGCAGCGAACGCGAGCGTCTGTTTTTTGAAGCCATGATGCGGGTGATTGACCGGGTGAACCCGGGTTATGCCGATTGAAGCTGGGAGCGGCTGAGGGCCTACTCAAACGCCGCCTTGGGTGCGAGCGCGTTCACGCCATAAGGTGTACAAACCCGCGCCCACCACCAAGAACGCGCCCCACCACACATGGGCCCCAGGCCATTCGTGCCAAAAGATCCAACCCAACAAGGCCGCCCAAAGCAGTTCGCTGTAATGAAAAGGCGCCACCACGCCCACTGGCGCCAGCCGCAAGGCCCGAAAAGTGCAACGCTGGCCCAGCAACACCAACACAGCCATGAAGCCGATGATCGGCCACATCCCCGGGGCCACCTCCATGGGCACAAAAAACAGTCCCATCGCACCGGCCAAGCCCATGGTCAGGTTCTGCCAGACCAACATCGACAAATCACTCTCGGTGGGTGATAGCCAGCGCACACAGGTCATCGAAGCGGCATAAAAAAATGCCGCTACCAAAGCCAGCCAAGCCCCTAGCCCAAGCGCGCCGTCCATCGCCTGCGGTCCAACGATCAGGCTCACACCCACAAAACCGGCCAGCAGCGCGCCCCAACGGTGCACCCCGACACGCTCCTTGAGCAAGGGCACTGACAACAGCGTCATGAACAACGGCGCGGCAAAACTGATGGCAATCACCGTGGCCAGCGGCAACAGGCGCAAGCTCTCAAAAAACGCCAGCATCGAACACACCGCCAACAAGCCGCGCACCCCATGTGCCCACGGTCGGCGCGTGCGCAAGGCCGACCCGCCCCCGCTGCGCAGCACCCACGGCCCCAACAACACCAGCACCATCGCCGAACGCGCCGCAATCAAGACCGGAATCGACAACTGCGACACCGCATGCTTGGACAAGGCATCCATCACGGACAGCAAGAACACCCCCGCCACCATCCAGGCGATGCCTTGCAACGGGTGATCGAGCCGCAAGGGGGCATCAGTTGGGGGGGTCATGGGTTCAATTGAATGGAAGGCTGTCAATGTGGGACAAAACCGCGCCACCTTTCAGGCATGAGCTCGGAATTGGGTGGAATTTACAGCGTCGGCCACGCAGGGGCAGTCACCTGCATTGCCCAGCAGCCCTGTAGGTGCCTGAAATCTAGCCAAGCAACCCCCTAAAATTGACACTTGTCCCCAACCCCTTGTTCGGGTCTGACCTCCACCGAATTTCCACCCATGTCCGCATCCACGGCGCGCAGCGCCCAACAGTCCCCCACCCCCTCTGTGCTGAACTTAGCCCAGCGCCAATGGCGCGTGCGCAGGCCACGTCCATTCGTGTTGGTCATTGAAGGTGAAGTGGGCCAGGAGGCGCTGGAGCCCAGCGATTATTTGCACGAGCAACTGCTCTTGCCCCAATGGCGCGAGGCCTTTTACCAATTGGTCGATGCCACGGGCCTGGTGGTGTGCCTGAACGTCCACACCCATCACCCCAGCTACCGCGACGTGCGCGGTCGCTCAAGCAAGGGGCGCCTCAGCCAGGGCGAGTACTACCACCACGACGGCTGTTCAGGTCCTGTCAAGCCGCGCTTGGTCGAAATCCGCTGCCCCATTCAGCCGCAAACACGTGGCGTGGCCACCGCCGTGGCACCGCACCACGATGTGGTCAAAGCCATGGTGCAGGTGCTGCCCGCCGAATTGGCCGCCATGCCTGCGCTGGCGGGGCAAGACATGGACACTGTCGGCCAGATGGACAATGCCGCGCTTGACCAGCTGCAAGGCCTGATCACGCGCAGCGTGCGCAAAAAACTCAACGCCGAAGGCGCACGCAGCTACTTTCGCCAAGTGGATGCCGCGGCCAATGCCTACTTTGAACCCTGGGCCTTGGGCGAAAGCCGCTTCATCGCCAACGCGAACCGCGGCGTGACCCTGCAGCACCGCCGCGCCTACCAAACCGCGCACAGGGGCGGCGTGGCCAATGGGCACTTGGTCAAGCGCTGGACGAACGAAGAGCTGCTGCTGCCCGGCCAGGTGGTGGACCCAGCCTTGATTGCGGCGCTGTGCAGCGAAGAAGGTGATGAGGTGGATGGGCAGCGGGCCCAGGGGTGTGACCTCGGGGCGCATTGAAACGGTCATGTCAAACGGGTCAACACTAGCCGACAACCACGCCGGCCATGTGCGGATGATCTGGGCCTGTTCATCAGTTGTCGCACCCGCGTTGGTTCGTCAAGCGTCCTTTCGTTCATCCGGGATGCGATACAGAGGCGTTGTTCTTGACGGAATACGTTGATGACTAATCCGCAGCGTAGGGGATCGCTTCATCAATCGTTTCCCAGATGAACGCTGCTGACGGCTTGAGGCTTTCTTCGAGGATGTGCCCTACAAGTCCAGCCGAGCGGCTCACAACCGCGACCCCACGCATCACCTTCTGGGGAATGCCAATTTCTCCCAAGAGCGCGGCCGATGCGCCTGTCGCATTGATGGTGATGTGCCTGCCGTACACCGCATCAACTTGCGCCGACAAGACCTTGAGGGCCTCGATATAGCGCCCCGATATCATTTCGCCATTCGCCACAGCCAGCATGCGTGGCGTGCGCGGATCGTCAGGCTTGTGGTGCGGATGGCCAAAACCATGCACTGCCTTGCCGGCTTGCTGATGCCGAATGACAATCGCATGCGCACGAGCGTCCATGCCTTCAGGGGCAGTCATCATTTCTTCCAGCAGCCCTGCACATCCTTCCATGGTCCCGATGAAAGTGGTGCCCACACCCAGCAGTCCTGCAGCAACGGCAGCTTGCAGTGCATCTGGCGCGGAGTGATAAATCAGGCGCGTTGCGATAACGCTGGGCGTGATGCCGTGTTCCATCAGCGTAACGAGTACCGCATCAAGGATGCGGACATGCGCTGCAGGCGGTCGTTTGCCCGTGAGCTGCAAGAGAAACATTTCCGTGAAGCTCACCTTTCCGATGAGATCTTCGACTAAATCTTGTCCGCGAACCATGATGCAATTGGCATCTGAAGTCGCAATGGAGGTTGTGGGTTGAGGTTTGGTTCTCATGATGCGTTCCTGATCATTTAACGCGCAATGGTAAATCCAGCGCGTTCGCGATCCCATAGTGCAGACAAGTCGGACTCTGCCTCTCGGCGCAGCTTGTACTTTTCAACTTTCTGGCTGAGCGTCATGGGCATCTCCTCGGCAACCTGCACATAGCGAGGAACCATAAAGTAAGCGAGGTTGTGACTGCAATACTCGAGCAGTGACTCGTGACTGAAGTTTGCCTTTGCACCAGGCTTCAGTGTGACTGTCACTGCCACCTCGTCTTCGCTCGTTTCCGCACGGACCGGGTAGACAGCGACATCTGAGATGGCCGGATAAGTCCGTATCACCTCTTCTACTTCAAAGGCCGAGATGTTCTCGCCTCGTCGACGAATCGCGTCCTTGATGCGGTCGGTGTACCAGATGTAACCATCGGCATCAATGCTTCCACGGTCGCCGGTATGGAACCACAGGTTACGGCGGCTTGCAGCAGTCGCCTCAGGCTGCTTGTAGTACCCGAGTGAGGCGCCCCAAGGGTTGTTGTTACGCATGACGATCTCTCCGGGTTCACCCGGTGCCATGTCAAAGTCGTTCTCGTCCACGACGCGAAGGTCAATGCCTGCCCGCGGCAGCCCGCATGAGCCGAGTTTGTCACGTCGGCTTTTGGTGTTGTAGGCAGCGCCGAGGCAATAGTCGGTCAGGCCGAATGCACTCATGATCGTCATGCCGAAACGCTCCTCAAAACCCTTCGCAAATCCCGGTACGGGGGCGAGATGGCAGCGCCGGACCTGATGGTCAAGATCCAACGGTGAAGGTACCTGTTTCCACAGATAATTCGTGACCGCGCCAACTCCATTGAAAACTGTGGCACCACTGCTGCGGATATGTTCCCAGAATTTGCTGACCGAAAAGCGATGCGTGAGCGCAATGGACGCGCCAGCCATGAGTGAGCCCATCGTGCTGCCCAAAAGTGCATTGCCGTGGAAAAGCGGCAAGAATACATATGCAATATCTTGCGGTGTGTACTCGTGGTGGAAAGCCACATCGCTACCCCAGTAAATGAAGTGCGCGTGCGTGTACATGATGGCCTTGGAGGGTCCGGTCGTTCCGGACGTGAAGAGCAGCATGGCCAGGTCGTTAAAAGCAGGGGCATCAACCGGTAGCTGAGCAGTCGCATCCAGCAGACCTTCAAATTCGTGCATCACATGTTCACCAACCGCATCAATCGGTGAGGCTTTTTGCTGGGTTTCCCCCCGATCGGGGCGCACCACGAAGACATGATGCACCCGGGGTAACAGGTCGCTCGCCTCCAGGAAGCGCGACAAAAGCGACTCTTCGACAATGAGCGCCGTGCAATCCGCATGGTTCAAGAAGTACGCCAATAACTGCCCTTTCGCGGCGGCATTCAGCGGAACCGACACAAAGCCGCAGCGCGCGGGCCCAAGGATGGCCAGGAGCTGTTCTGGACAGTTTTCCATCAGCACGCCAACGTGACTCCCGGCCTCCACGCCGGCAGCGGCAAGTCCCGAACCGACGCGCAGTGTCAATTCGTCCAGTTGGCTGTAACTCATCGTCGCGCCCGTGGGCAGCCAATTCAGAAACGTCTTGTCGCCCCACTGTTGTCCGCGGTCCCGCAGAACGCGGTCTATGGTCGACGTGCGTGCGTCGTAGCCAGGCAACTTATTCATTCTTTGCGCCACTGACTCGAATCAGGTCTTGCCATTTCTTTCGCTCTAAAGGTACGGCCGCACCCCATGCCTGTACGTCTGCGTAATCGCTCTCAAAGCCCTGAGACTTGGCCATGTCGGCAAATTGAGGCGCGCGGATCGCTGTGCCCAATGCGTCAGAGAACTTGCGTATCACCTCGTCAGGCGTCGCGGCAGGCACGAACACGGCATTGAATGAGAAGAACGCGTAGCCAGGCACACCCGATTCGGCAACTGTAGGCAGTTCGGGGAGCGACTGTGAGCGGCGCGGTCCGGTCACGGCAATTGCACGGATACGCCCCGAGGCAAGTTGTGCCTTTGCAGTCGCGAGTGCCGAAAATGAGAAGCTGACCTGACCGCTCAAAGTATCCGTCAAAGCGGCAGCTTGCGTCTTGTAGGGTACGTGAAGAAACTGTGCGCCACTCGCGTGCTGAAAAGCTGCGGCAGAAAGATGTTGAGCGCTGCCGCTTCCAGCCGAGGCATAACTGACCTTGCCCGGACTTTTCTTCGCGGCATCGATGATGTCTGACACTGACTTGAAGGGCGAATCGGCGGGTACGACCAGGACCAGCATCACGCTTGCGAGCCGCGCTACGGGCTTGAAGTCCTTTTGGTCAAAAGGCACCTTACCCATCAGAACTTCGTTGGTGAAGTGACCTGGCCCGGTGAAGAGCCATGTGTAGCCATCGCCAGACGAGCGTGCCACTTGCTCTGTGCCGATCACCCCATTCGCGCCAGCCTTGTGCTCCACCACGATCGGCTGCTTCCACTGGGGCCCCATAACGCCAGCGAGGTAGCGCGTGATGGCGTCGAGGTTTGTACCTGGACCGTAGGGTTGAAGGAAAGTCACCGGACGACTCGGCCACTCTTGAGCCTGAGCGAGTTGCAGCACGGAAGCCGCGAGGGCGATAGCTGCAAAGAGGATTCTTATCATGCTTGTCTCCTGGTGATAAAAAGTTGAAAATATGAAATCGTTTTTACATCGAAATTCAGTCTAGTCATATCAAGTCAAAGAGGCAATCCTGTGGAACGTTTTCATACTCGTAAACCATGAGCGGTCGCATTTCAGTGCGTGATGTCGCTGCCGCCGCCGGTGTTTCGATCGGCAGTGTTTCGCGGGTACTCAACGACAGCGGTTATTCGAGCGAGGACCTGCGCAAGCGTGTTTTATGTGCCGTTGATGCGCTTGGGTATGAACCTGATTTCACAGCGCGACATCTGCGTACGGGTCGCAGCAAGGCGATTGGCTATATGCTCCCCAACTTTGCGAATCCGGTGCCTGCCGCCCATTTGAGCGAGGTGGAGCGCCTGACCCGCGAAGCCGGCTACTCGCTGCTTGTTGGAACGTCCGACAAACCGGTGCGAGACCGCGAGCTCGTCGCCTTCTATGAAAATCGAAGGCTTGAAGGAATCATTGCTTCTCCCAGCTTCGAATATCCTGATCCGAAGGACTGTCCATTCAGTCAGACACCTCTTCCAGTGGTTGTCGTGGAAAGAGACTTGGGTGCTGATTTCGACAGTGTGCTCATGAACCACGCCGCAGGCACGAGGCAAGCGATGGATTACCTGCTGACGCTTGGTCACAGACGTATTGCTCTCTTCGTATCGGGTGCCAACCTCGCGCCGGGACGCGAAAAGTTGCGTGGCTATCGCGCGGCTTTGGATGATGCAGGATTGGCATACGATCCCGGCCTGGTTTTCATGCCAGATTCATGGCTCGAATCATCGCGGGACACCATGACCCGAATGCTTGAGTTAGCGTTACCTCCGACAGCTCTGATAGCTCTGGGTACGCAGATGTTGTCGGGAGCGCTGCACGTGGTGCGCAACAAAGGGATGGATGTTCCGCGCGACTTCTCGATCATTGGCATCGGCACAGAGGAGACCTTGGAGCTGATTTATCCCCCAGTTACCGCTCTGTTTTACGACTATCACCGCAGCGCAGAGGTCGCCGTGCAGCTCATGCTAGATCGGATTGTGGATCCATCTTGGCGTGAACCGAGACGCGTTATTCTGGAATGGAACCTTGTCATCGGAGGTTCGTGCGCACCGAGACGCCCCTAAGACGTTTGATGACACTCCTGAACGGGAACGCGGTCAAGACGCATTATGGAGCGCAGCCTTCACTTGCGTGCTGATCGCCATTGCCACAAAACGCCAGCATCTGCCCAACAGCCTTCTTCAAACTCTAAAAATAACGACAGGCCACCCGATCCAAAAAAAAATCAGACCCGCCACAAATTGTCGAGGGGCTGAGTTGCACTGGGAAGCACCGTGTTCATCGCACCCGTGCTCAACTGAAATTGCCTTTGCACAATCGGCATGATGAGGGAGCGTATGTCCAGCGTTGGCCGCAAGTCCCGACCGTCCAGCAATTGGTGGCGTCCCAGTCCCGGCCAATCGGTGAGGACTTGGCCACCGGCAACCTGGCCACCCGCGACAAACGCCACACCTGCTGTGCCATGGTCAGTGCCTTGGCTGCCGTTCATGGCGGCGGAACGGCCAAATTCAGTCATCACCAAGACCGTGGTGGTGGCCCAATGCACCGAGAGCGATTCACGCAAAACCGCCAGCGCTTCGTCCAACGCAGGCAGCAACCGGCCCAGTCGCGCTGTTTGTTGGCTGTGTGTGTCCCATCCACCCACTTCGAGCCAAGCGACGCGCGGGCCACGAGGGGCGGACAAAAAGGCCCCTGCTTGTTTGGCCAAAGCGGTTAAACCTGCACCCGTTGAAGGTTCTGCACCCATGAACTTGTCTTGCTGCGCCATGGCTTGGGCCAAGGCGCTTGCCAGAGGAACATCGTCGGCGTACATGGCGGCGATGCGGTCGAGCGTGTCTTGCGATTTGTGGGGCCTGCGGCTGGGCGTCCAGGTATTGGCGCGGTCAGCGCCACGCAGAGCCAAGGGCATGGCGGGTGTCATGGCCACCGCAGAATGCTGCGTGGCTTGCAGGGCGCGCGCCAACCAACCGGTGCTGAGCACAAAGGGCCGCTCGCCGCCACTTTCAAGTTGCTGCTGGGCATCGAAGTGCGACCGTTCACGGTAAGGGCTGGCCACAGCATGCACAACGGCCAATTCTTTGTTGAGATACCAACGGTGCAATTGCGCCAAGCCGGGGTGCATGCCAAAGGTGCTGTCCAATGGCACCGCAGTGGGTGTTTCTGCACCACCGCGCAAGGCTGCCCAAGCGGGGTCGCCCATTGCTGGCACAGCAGACAAGCCGTCCAAAGCGCCCCTGAGCAGCACCACCACCAAGCGCTGCTCGGACAGATTGTTCTCCGCTTGGGCAGCCAAAGCGAGACGCGCAGGCAGCAGGCCCGTTGCTGCGAGTCCAGCCCCCAGGGCCAGTTGTTGCAGGTGCGCGCGGCGCGAAAATGTTGGACGGGCCATGGACTTATCTCCGCATCAATTCTGGGCTGGCCAATGCAAACGCCAGCGCTTGTGCACCACTTTCTGCACGGGCGATGGTTTGCGCGGTGCTGGAGCTCAAGTTGGGGCCGAAAGCTTGTTGCATCAAGTCTCTCGCATCGATGTCTTTGCCGTACAACTCGCCATACCGCTCAGCCCACTGAATCCGTTTGATGACCGCATCAGGCGACAGCCAATCCGCGCTCAGATCGGGCCAGCCCTGGGGTGAAGGCGCACGCGCCATGGCTTGCCCCATGGTTTGCACCCAATACGCAGAATTTTCCACGTTGGTGACTTTCTTTTGCATCAGGCGATGGGCCGAGATCAGGCACTCTTCGGGCCGCTTGAATTTGGGAGGGAGATCTTCTTGCCACGCCAAATCATGGCTAAACAAAGCCACAGCCACGGCTTTGAGATCGCCATCGGTGCGGCTAAATTGCGCAGCAACGGCTTGGACCAGCGCTGCCGGCGGCGCATCGGTGACAAAGTGACGACAAAGCTTGCTGGCCATGAAGTCAGCGCATGCAGGATGCCTGGCCAAGTCGGTGAGCAGCAGATCCAGCGCTTGAGGGCCTTCGGGGTAGGTGTTGCCCAAGATGATTTTTTTGCCCGGTTGGTGCAGGTTGTCCATGAACCGCGTCACACCCGCGGTATTGGGGCCCACAGTCCAACCGGTTAACAATTTGGCTGTTTGGGTCACATCGTCTTGGGTATAGCCCGCCTTCACCCCCAAGGTGTGCAGCTCGAGCAATTCGCGGGCCAGGTTTTCGTTCAGACCCCGGTCGCGTCGGCGCCCTGCCGTGGATTGCGGGCCCATCGATTGCGCATTGTCCAAATAGAGCAGCATGGCGGGGTGCACGATGGCAGCGCGCAAAAGCGATTTGTAAGGGCCGAATGCATGCGGGCGAATGGCTTCGTATTCGTGCGGCCAGACCAATGCCAAGGTGCTTCCTTTGGTCGCGGCCACACAAAAATGATTGGCCCAAAACTGCACCCAGCGTTCTGCCACAGGCGTCGTCGTCTGCGTCATGTGTTGCCAGCGTTTGCCAAGCCCAAGGAGATTGGTTTGGCGAAGCACCTGCCGCGCCGGGGTCATAGGACCCAAGGGGTCTTGGGAAGGGTTGGTGTTGGGTGGGGTCGTTGGATTGAGTGCGGCTTGCAATACATCGCGCGTGATTTGCCAAGCTTTCGCACTGCCGACCAGACCTTCTGGGTCAAACGAGGCGGGGTGCTCAAACTGCGCCAAGACCCAAGACCTTGGATCATGTCCGAGGGTTTGCAGTTGGGGCTGCGAATAACCAAATCGGTGGGATGCCAGATGGGTAGCTTGCATGCGCACGGGTCCTCTTCAAGCGGGTTTGCGTTTTTCGCAAATTTACACCTTAAATTCAGACACGATGTGAAAATCCGGCTTTCATGGTGTGGCAAGCCTCGGCCCACTTCAGCCAAGACCGCGGCGGTACATGCGGCCTGTCATGAAAGGTTCACTGAGCACTGTCAAAGTGACTATTGTCACTTTTTCAACAACGCCACTGGAGCCGCGCATGTCGCACACCCCTTCCCGCCGTGAGTTCATCATCAAAGTGGCCAGCGTCTCTGCCGCCGTGACTGCAGGTGCCAGCCTGTCCGCTTGCGGCGGATCTTCGACTCAGCCTGAGTTCCTTTACGGTGTGGCCAGTGGCGACCCCTTGGCAACCCAAGTGATCCTCTGGACCCACGCCAAGTATCCCGGTTATGACAGCCCAGTAGCCTTGCAGTACCAAGTGGCCCTCGATGCGGCATTCACACAAATCGTGTCCCAAGGCACTGTCGAAGCCAAGTCCGACACAGGTTTTACGGCCAAAGTCGATGCCACTGGCCTGTTGGCGGGCACCAGCTATTTCTACCGATTTGTCAGCGGCACGGCCACGTCCCCCGTTGGCCGCACCCGCACTTTGCCCACCACCGCCACCAGCCTCAAATTGGCCGTGATGAGCTGCAGCAATTACCCTGCCGGCTTTTTCAACGTTTATTCCGAAGTCGCCAACAGCGATGCCGAATACGCATTGCACCTGGGCGACTACATCTACGAATACGCCGCCACAGGTTATGCCTCCACCACAGCGGCCACCTTGGGACGAGTTTCTGCACCAGCCAATGAAATTTTGACGTTGTCCGATTACCGCCTCCGCCACGCCCAATACAAGAGCGACCCAGACAGCAAGAACCTGCATGCCCTCAAACCGATGATCGCGGTGTGGGACGACCATGAGACCGCCAACGACGCCTACAAAGATGGCGCTGAAAACCACACACCTGCAACTGAAGGCTCATGGGCCGCACGCCGCGCAGCAGGATTACAGGCTTACCACGAATGGATGCCGATCCGCACAGGTTCTGACAGGGCCAAGATCTACCGCAGTTTCGACTTTGGCAAGTTGGTCAGCTTGCACATGCTGGACACCCGCTTGATTGGCCGCGATCAGCAGGTCGCCATCACTGACTTGCTCGGACTCAAGGGAGCCGCAGCTCAAGGCGCGGCTTTCAACGCCATCACTTCACCCACACGTCAATTGCTTGGCAAAGACCAAATGGACTGGCTGACCACCCAAATGGCGACCAGCACAGCCACTTGGCAAGTGCTGGGTCAGCAAGTTTTGATGGCACGCATGGAGTTCCCTGCCTCGACGTTGGCTGCGTTGAACAGCACCGACACATCCGCCGCTGCCCAAGCTGCGGGCAACAAAGCAGTGACCGATTACATTGTGGCCAAGAACACGCCAGCAAGCTTGCGCGACCCTGCTCAAACAGACCTGATGGACACAACCAAGAACCCCAAAGTGGGCTACAACTTGGACGCTTGGGATGGTTATCCAGTGACACGTGAGATCTTGCTTTCTACAGCTTTGCAGTTGAAAAAGAACCTGGTGGTGCTGGCGGGTGACACGCACAACGCTTGGCACAGCCATCTGACCTTGAAAGGTGGAATCCCTGGTGGTCTGCCGGCCGGGACCAAAGCAGGCGAAGAGTTTGCCACCGGCTCGGTGAGCTCACCAGGGCTGGAGGAATACTTGGTCACACTCAAACCCGCTGAAATCAAAGGCATTTTTGAAGGGGTGATCGACGATCTGAAGTGGATGGATGCATCCCAGCGCGGCTACCTGAAAATGACGTTCACGGCCAACGAAGCCAAGGGCGAATGGTTCTTTGTGAACACCATCACCAACCGCACCTTCACCAGCACCTTGAGCAAAACGGTCACCATGAATTCCGCAGTTGCTTCATGACCGATCGCTGAAGTTTTGCTGCTGGCCTCAGGCGCTTGCCTAAGGCCAGCAGTGTTTCGATTGGGGGTCGTTGAAGGGCGTGTCTTCCAACTCAGCATCCTGTCCTGCGCCAGGGACAGCATGAGATGGGCGTGGATGGTTTTGCCGTTGTCCACCCGCGTCGTCAACCACCTCCGACGCCAGCGCAACATAGCCACTCCTGCCGCATTCAAGACATGAGATCCAGCACGGTACAAAGCCAAATCAAAAACTGGCGGGTTGTGAAGCGGCTCTGATGCCCGTGTCAGAGGCATCCTCCAAGCCCAAGCTGCAAACCAAGGAGCGGCTCTCGCCAGGCAACAAGCTGAGCAGCTTGTGTGAAGTCGCAGCGCTGCGCAATGCACCCGGCAAAGCAGTGATCGGCTCCACGCAAACATGATTGAAGCCCAATGGGGTGTGAATCAGCAAATGTGGGGCATGTTGGCTGCGCAGCGTCAATTGCCAGTCCCGGGTCAATGGCAGCTTGATTTGGCCGCTGTAATTCTCAAAGGCGACGGTGCCCGCTTGCTCTACGGGCAAGGGAAAGGTTTGCATTGGACCTTGCGTCATAGAAGCTTCAGCATGGCCTAAACCGTCTAATCCAATCACATGTTGTCGTTGTGCGTGAACGCGCCATACATCAATTGGGTTAGGCGTTGCCGCTGCGTAAGGCAAAAAAGGATGCCAACCCAAGCTCAAGGGCATGGCCTCTGCGGCGGTGTTGCAGACAGAAATTTGGACCCGCAACCCTTCCTCACTGAGCTGGTATGTCAAGTTGGCCTCAAATGACCACGGCCATTCGGCATCTGCACCGGCGTGCCCCATTTGCAGTTCTGCAGTGCTGTTTGTGGTCTGCAGCAGCTGCCAAGGACTTCTATGTCCAAAGCCATGCAATCCCTGCTGGGTCGGTGACGCGTTGTCGAGTGTGATGTCTTTGCCACACCACATGAACTGCGCAGGCGCTAACCGGTTGGTAAAGGGCAGCATCACAAAGGCGCCCGCTTTGGGCCAGTCATGCGTGTGAAACGGCTCTTCGCCGCGCCAAGGCACGATGCAATCGATGGGCGCGCTTCCATGTGTGTGTGTCAAAGACAGCAGACGCCCTCCAGCAGAGGGCGAAATTTCTGCAACGTAATGACCTGCCTGAAGGCGAACCGTGGGGCAAACGGCCAAAGACGGCATGGGCAAATGGCTCAATCTGCTTTGGCGCCAGAGAATTCGACAGCCTCTTTCCACTTGACAAACTGACTGTCCATGAACTGCCTGAACTCTGGAACCGTGGTGGGCCGAGGCTCGACATCCATGGCGGCCATGCCTTGACGCACGGCAGGATCGGCCAATGCGGCCATGACATCTTGGTTGATCTTGTTGATCAATTCAGCAGGTGTTCCGGCGGGGGCGTGCAAGCCGCACCAGCCGGAAGCGTCAAAGTCCAAAATTCCCAACTCTTGCAGGGTTGGGATGTTGGGCAACAAGGCCGAACGGGTCTTTCCTGTGGTGACCAGTGGCACGACCCTGCCCGAGTTCAGATGGGGGCTGGCATCGCCCATGCCTGCCAACATGACTTTGACATGACCCGCCAGCAAGTCGTTCATGGCGGGTGCTCCGCCCTTATAGGGAATGTGGTTGAGGTTCAATTTGAGTTTGCTTTTCAACAGCTCCACACCCAGATGTTGCGCGGTTCCGCTGCCAGCTGAAGCATAGGCCAGCGGTTCTTTGGGGTTTTTAGCCGCGGCAATGAAGTCATTCAATGATCTGGCTGGGAAGGATTCGTGAACCAGGAGCACGCTGGCAAAGCTGGAAATCTGTGCAACGGGTACAAAGTCCTTTTTGGTGTCAAAAGGCAAGGTTTTGAACAGGCTGGGATTGATACCAAATGGCCCGGCAGACACCAGCAAGGTGTAGCCGTCAGGGTTGGCTTTGGCCACATAAGCTGAGGCAATATTGCCTGAAGCGCCGACCCTGTTTTCAACCACAACACCGTTCTTCCACTTGAGTTGCAACTGCTTGGCCAGCAAACGTACGGTTTTGTCTGTTGCACCCCCTGCCGGGGTGGCCACAACCAAAGTGATCGGTTTGTTGGGGAAGTCGGTTTGCGACCAAGCCCCGAAAATTGGGCTCATCAAAATTAAGAATGCCATCAAGAATTTCATCGTTCAGTCCTTTTTAAGTGAAGTACAGAGGTCATGCGGCCAGCGCAAGCCGGTCGAAATATTCAGCCGGTGCATGTTGAACTTTCATTTGGTCTATCGCCAATTGGTGCATCCGCGCTTGGATGAGGGGGTCCGTCAACGGTGTTTTTTGCAAAGGATCGGTTTGCAAATCAAACACCGCAGAGACGGTGTCTTTCAAGGTGCCAGGCCCTTGGTGGTTGTAGAAAGGCGATTTGGGCGTCGCCGGGATTTTCATCACCGGAGCGGCCCTCGAAAAGGGCATCGAAGGCACCAGTTGCGCTTGCTGCAGCTCGTCAATGCTGAAAAACTCTTTCATGTGCATGGGCATCAAGGTGTACTGATTCAAATTGCCCCCATGCACATCGGGCGGATAAATGAAGCTGGTGTATCGCCCGTCGGTCACGTTCACAGCGCTGCCAAAAACACCGTAAATACAGGCTTCACGGTTGCGCAACTGCACATCTGCCAAGGCGGGTAGCAAAGAATGGGCTGACACCTCGGGTGGCAACGGCGCACCATAAATGTCCATCAGCGTGGGCATGATGTCCATGGTTTGGGTGAGCAATTGCCTTCGGGTGCCGGCTTGCGCCACATGCTTGGGGTGATGAATGAACAACGGAATGTGCGCCACTTCGTTGTAACAAGGCATGATGTTTTTCGCCCACCAATCGTGCTCACCCAACAAAAAACCGTGATCAGTGGTCACGATCAAAGCGGTGTCTTTCCACAAATCATGGGCATCAAAATGGTCCAGCAAACGCCCCAACTCGTGGTCACACAGCGCGATGATGGCAGCGTAGTTGGCGCGCAACTCTTCGCATTCGTCAAAGGTCTCGGTCACGCGCGCATAGGGGGGCCAGTCCAGTGTGGGGCCTTTGTAATCGGTCGAAAAAGCTTGGCGAAACTCTTTGGGTGCGTGAAAAGGCTCGTGCGGATCAAACGTTTCCAGGTGGAGCAACCATTGGTCTGCGCTTTGGTTGGTGTTGAGAAAATCCAAGCCGGAATCAAAGCACCTGACCGATGGAAAGTCTGGGTATTCCTTGATGTGTTCGCGGTTGATCATGTTGCGCGACAACTTGTTGCGCCGCTGCTCTGAATACTGAACGGAGTGGTACATCTCTTTGAAACGCTTCCAAGGCGGGTCCACCATCGCCTTCCAAGGGTCGCCTTCCTGCCCACGGATGAAATCGTAGGTGTCGTAACGGTTGTGGTAAGTGGCACCACCATCTCCCCAGTAATGGAAGTGGTCTGAAATCAAATGGCTGTAGACATTGTGTTTGTGCAGCAGCGCTGCAAAAGAATGGTCAAACGGCTCCAGCGGCCCCCACCCGCGGTGCAGAAAATTCAGTCGACCTGTGTGCAAGTCACGTCGTGCGGGCATGCAGGGCAAGCTGCCCACGTAATGGTTGTCAAACACCACAGATCGGTCTGCCAAGCGTTGAAAATTGGGGGTAGCGATGTCTTTGCCGCCATAGCAACTCAAGGCTTTGCGATTAAGCGAGTCGAATAAAACAAAAACGGTTTTCATGGGCAATGGGTCTCTGGGGCAACTTGTGGTCCATGCTAGCCAACTTCATTCCATGCTACAAATCGATTTTTATGAATCATTATTTGATTTAAATGAATTACTTTAACCCTCGGCATTTACAAGCCTTTGTCAGCGCCATCGAAACGGGCTCCATGGTCAAAGCGGCCCATCAGTTGCACATGGGTCAACCTGCATTCAGTCAGGCCATTGCAAATTTGGAAACCATCGCTGGGGTCAAACTCATGACTCGCACCACCCGCTCTCTTCAGCTGACTCCCGCGGGGGTCGTGTTTTTCAGGGATGCGCAGCGGGTGCTGGAAATGAACAACCGCTTGCTGCACAACACACGACAGTGGGCAAATGGGCAGCACGGCAGTGTCAGCGTGCTCAGCATCCCCTCTGTCGCGCATCTGCTGCTTCCAATGGTGGTGAAGGCCTATGGCGACTTGCATCCGGAGGTCGAGATTCAAGTGCATGACCATCCCGACCCTCAACTGCGCTTGTTGATGCAAACGGGTGAAGGTGATTTCGCTATTTTTTCGAATGTCCAAAAAGGCGACAGTTTCAAGAACTTGCCCATCCTGAAAGACCGTTTGCGGTGGGTCGGCTGCAGCGCAGCCCCGTTGGCACAACACCCACAAATTCGCTTGAAAGATTTGCAGCGTCAGCAGTTCATCGTGATGCGGCGTGGGGCTATCAGAGACATGGTCAATCCGCTGCTCGACAAGATTCAAAGTCCAGTGCCGTTGATCGAAGTCGATCAGCAATCCACCTTGGTGGGCATGATCGCGGCGGGCTTGGGAATGACGTTTTTACCCAGCTTGAGTTGTCAATCTTCGACGCATGCCCAGACCACACACAGGGCATTGGATTTTGGCGATTTTCATCGCGCCATTCAAATTTCGCGCTCGACTGCGCGCGATCTGATGCCATGTTCCCGCGCATTTTTACGCTTGTTCATTGCACAATTGCAAGCAGGTCATTTTCAACTTCAGGAGGGTGTGGAGTTGTTGACCTTGAAAGACCCTGAAGTTGAAGAATTTCTGACGTGACTCAAGATTGATCGAAGGCGTCATTGTGTTGCTGATGCCCGCCCACCGGGATGTGTTCGTCTGTGGTGTTGCCTCTCAGCGGTTAGCTGTTTTGGCGTATTCGCGCTTTAAACAGGAACTTCACCTACAACGGTGCAACGACGAATCACCCGGCTTTGGGTGTGTGGGTCGTAAGGGGTGGCTTTATGAAGCAAGCAACGATTGTCCCAAACAATGAGTTGGTGTATTTGCCAGTCATGTTCATAAGACAAGTCTGCATGGATGGCCATTCGGTTGAGTTCTTCAATCAGAGCACGGCCTTCTTCGTAAGGCATACCCACAACGTATTCCGCATGGTCGCCTAAATACAAACATTTTCGGCCCGTTTCTGTATGGGTACGAACGATAGGTTGATCGACTGGAGGCACAGCTTTGCGCTGGTCTTCAGTCATAGGGTCTTCGCCATGCCTGCGCGTGCGTGAAAAATCAAGGTTATGCACTGCGCGCAAATTGGCAATGCGTTTTTTCCATTCAGGACTCAACCGTTCATAGGCGCCATACATGTCGCAGAAGTGGGTTTGCCCGCCTTGACCTGGTTCAGGCATCACCTCACCGTAAATCACAGTGGCGTGCCCAGTGACGCGTTGCCAAGATCCATCGGTATGCCATTGCATGGTGCCTTTGTCGGGATGCTTGCCATTAGGCTTGCCCTCGGCGTTCAGATTGGAGAGCCGATACAGCTCAGGAAATCCGTCGGCATGGTATTGGTTCATCACATGGACCTGAACTTCTCCAAAGCATTGGGCTAACTTGACTTGCTGTGCAGGTGGAACGTCTTGGGGCGGAAACAAAAGAACTTGGTATTGCAAAAACGCGCGGTGAATGCCGGCAAGGACTTCGGGCGTCATTTCATCTGACAGATTGACTCCGCTGATCTCCGCTCCTAAATGGGGCGTGAGTGGTCGAACGCTAAAAGGCCAGTCCGTTTTTGTAGATACAAATTCAGTATGACCCATGGATTTTTCCGATATTGAGTGAGGAAAGATACAGCCAGCGCCGCCAGGGCCTTCAAGCATCCGACAGATACCGTTAACAGCAACTTGGGCAGATCTAAGAAGAGGTCCAAAAAACTGTAACACAAATGCGATGGTCAAAAGACTGTCCAAGTGCGCAGTATTTTTCGGTGATGGAGCCGCCCAACAAAGCACAAAGCCCGAACCGTTGCCAGTTCGGGCTTTGTCTGAACAAGCACCAGCCCCAAAGCCCAGCACAGTGACAGTGCCAGTGCCGATGGCCCCGGTCTGCAAGGCCAAGTCTGGCTGGGCACCCAATGGCAAGCGAGCCGAGCGCTCGCGGCCCAAGCGGGCAGCTGCGTGCTGGTGCTGGACGAGATCCAAAATACAAAAAGCCCGTACGGTTCCCCATACGGGCTTTTTGATTTGGAGTTTGAAACTTTTACTTCTTGCCAGGCGGCACGTCCGTGCAACTGCCATGCGCCACTTCTGCCGCCATGCCGATGCTTTCGCCCAGCGTGGGGTGCGGGTGAATGGTTTTGCCGATGTCCACGGCGTCTGCGCCCATTTCGATGGCGAGAGCGATCTCCCCAATCATGTCGCCCGCGTGCGTGCCCACCATGCCGCCGCCCAGGATCTTGCCGTGGCCATGGGCCTCGGGTGAATCGTCAAACAGCAGTTTGGTCACACCTTCGTCACGGCCGTTGGCAATGGCGCGGCCAGAAGCCGACCAAGGGAACAAGCCCTTCTTGACCTGGATGCCTTGGGCCTTGGCCTGGTCTTCGGTCAGGCCCACCCAGGCCACTTCGGGGTCGGTGTAGGCCACGCTGGGGATGACACGTGCGTTGAACGCAGCGGCAGCGAGTTCTTTGTTGCCTTGCAGTTCGCCCGCAATCACTTCTGCCGCCACGTGTGCTTCGTGCACCGCCTTGTGCGCCAACATGGGCTGGCCCACGATGTCGCCAATGGCGAAGATGTGCGGCACGTTGGTGCGCATTTGAATGTCCACGTTGATGAAGCCGCGGTCGGTCACAAACACACCCGCTTTTTCAGCGGCGAGTTTTTTGCCGTTGGGTGTGCGGCCCACGGCTTGCAGCACCAAGTCGTAAACCTGGGGTGCAGGGGCGGTGCCTCCTTCTTGCGCCGGGGCAAAAGTGACTTCAATGCCTTCAGGCAAAGCTTTGGCTGACACGGTTTTGGTGTTGAGCATGATGTGGTCAAAGCGCTTGGCGTTCATCTTTTGCCAGACCTTGACCAAGTCGCGGTCGGCGCCTTGCATCAGACCGTCCATCATTTCCACCACGTCCAGGCGTGCGCCCAGCGTGCTGTAAACAGTGCCCATCTCTAGGCCGATGATGCCGCCACCGAGAATCAGCATGCGTTTGGGCACTTCTTTGAGTTCCAAAGCGCCGGTGCTGTCCACGACCCGAGGATCGTTGGGCATGAAAGGCAAACGCACGGCTTGCGAGCCTGCAGCGATGATGGCCTTCTTGAAAGCGATCACTTTTTTGCTGCCGTTTTGTTCTTGCGCGGTGCCGGTGGTCTCAGACACTTCGAGGTGGTTGGCACCCACAAACTGGCCCAAGCCGCGCACGGTAGTCACCTTGCGCATCTTGGCCATGGCCGCCAAGCCGCCTGTGAGTTTGCCAATGACTTTTTCTTTGTGCCCGCGCAGCTTGTCGATGTTGACCACCGGCGCGCCGAAGTCCACGCCCAGATCGGCCATGTGGCTGACTTCGTCCATCACCGCTGCGACGTGTAGCAAGGCTTTGGAAGGGATGCAACCCACGTTCAAACACACGCCGCCCAAGGTGGCGTAACGTTCAACGATGACCACGTTCAAACCGAGGTCGGCCGCACGGAACGCCGCCGAGTAACCGCCGGGGCCACCGCCCAACACGAGCACATCGCATTCGATATCGGCAGAACCGCCAAACGATGAGGCAGTGGGTGCGGGGGCTGATGCCACTGGTGCAGCTACGTTTGCAGCAGGTGCAGATGACGGAGCAGCCACTGGAGCAGCAGCAGCGGCAGCCGGGGCCGCCGCAGCGCCCTCGCCTTCCAGCACCAACACCACCGAGCCTTGTTTGACCTTATCGCCGAGCTTGACCTTGAGTTCTTTGACCACGCCACCGTGGCTGCAAGGAATTTCCATGGAGGCCTTGTCGCTCTCCACGGTGATCAGACTTTGGTCAGATTTGACGGTGTCGCCCACCTTGACCATCAGCTCGATCACGGTGACTTCGTCGAAGTCGCCGATGTCGGGAACTTGAATATTGATGAGTGCCATGTTCTTCTCAGGAGGTTGGGGGCCGAGCCAAGCTGCGCTTGGGTCCGCCCCCAAGGATTAGAGTAATACCCGACGGAAGTCGCTGAGGATTTGACCGAGGAACGCATTGAAGCGTGCCGCTGCGGCGCCGTCGATGACGCGGTGGTCCCACGTCAAAGACAGGGGCAGCATCAGGCGCGGCACAAACTGCTTGCCGTCCCACACCGGCTCCATGGTGCTCTTGCACACACCGAGGATGGCCACTTCGGGCGCGTTGATAATGGGCGTGAAGTACTTGCCACCAATGCCTCCCAGGCTGGAGATGGTGAAGGTGGCGCCGGTCATTTCTGCGGGGCCGAGTTTGCCGTCACGCGCCTTCTTGGCCAATTCGCCCATTTCCTGGCTGATTTGCAAAATGCCTTTTTTGTCGCAATCGCGGATGACCGGAACCATCAAACCGTTGGGCGTGTCTGCCGCAAAGCCGATGTGCCAGTAGTTTTTGTAGACGATGGCATCGCCATCCAGCGAGCTGTTGAACTCGGGGTATTTCTTGAGCGCGGCCACGCAGGCCTTGATCAAGAAAGCCAGCATCGTGACTTTGACGCCCGACTTTTCGTTCTCTTTGTTGGTCGACACGCGGAAGGCTTCGAGGTCGGTGATGTCGGCGTCGTCGTGGTTGGTGACGGCCGGGATCATGATGGCGTTGCGGAGCAGATTGGCACCGCTGATCTTCTTGATGCGGCCCATCTCTTTGCGCTCGATGGGGCCGAATTTGGCAAAGTCGACCTTCGGCCATGGGATCAAGCCCAAGCCAGCACCATCACCACCCGAAGCCGCAGGCGCTTTGGCTGCTTGCGCTATGGTTTGCGCAGCACCCGACATGACGGCCTGGGTGAAAGCTTGCACATCGGCCTCGGTGATCCGGCCTTTGAGGCCAGAGCCTTTGACTTCTGCGAGAGGCACACCCAGCTCGCGGGCAAACTTGCGCACCGAGGGCGACGCGTGCGGCAAGCCCACGGTATTGCCACCAGGGGCGTGGGCAGGCGCGGCAACGGCAGCCAAAGCTGCAGCCACTGGGGTGGGCGCAGCAGCGGGTGCCGAGGCCACAGCCGCAGAAGCTGCTGGGGCCGCAGCAACCGCAGCCACCACCACAGGCGCAGCAGCAGCCACGGTGCCTTCCAAAATGGCCAACAGGTCACCAATATTGACCGTGTCGCCCACTTTGACTTTGAGCTCTTTGAGCACGCCCGCGTGTGAGGACGGGATTTCCATCGAGGCCTTGTCGGACTCGACGGTGATGAGTGATTGCTCGGCCTTGATGGTGTCGCCCGGCTTGACCATGACTTCGATGACGGCCACGTCTTTGAAGTCGCCAATGTTGGGCACGTGCACTTGCACGGGGCCAGATGCAGCAGGCGCTGCGGCAGCCAGGGGTGCAGCCACAGGCGAAGGGGCTGCAGCGGCGACAGGTGCAGCAGCCGGTGCAGCAGACTCACCAGCAGCTTCCACCACCATCACGACCGAGCCTTGTTTGACCTTGTCACCCAGCGCCACGCGCATTTCTTTGACGACCCCGGCCGTACTCGACGGAATTTCCATCGAGGCTTTGTCGGACTCCACCGTGATCAGCGACTGCTCGGCTTTCACCGAGTCGCCCACTTTGACCATCAACTCAATGACGGCCACTTCATCTAAATCCCCGATGTCCGGGACTTGAACTTCTACCAATGCCATGTTCGTCTCCAGTTTTTATGCGTACAAGGGGTTGATCTTGTCGGTTTTGATGCCGTACTTTTTGATCGCCTCAGCCACTTGGCTGACGGGCAGTGCGCCGTCTTCACTGAGCGCTTTGAGGGCGGCCACGACGATGTAGTGGCGGTTGACCTCGAAGTGCTCGCGCAGCTTACTGCGAAAGTCAGAACGGCCAAAGCCGTCGGTGCCCAACACTTTGTAGGTGCGGCCAGACCCATCCGAATTTTTTGGAATAAACGGACGGATCTGCTCGGCATAGGCCTTCATGTAGTCGGTCGATGCAACCACGGGGCCACTGTGCTGGGCCAGCTGTTGGCTCACAAACGACACACGCGGTGTTTCCATCGGGTGCAGCATGTTGTGTCGCTCAGCGTCTTGGCCGTCGCGTGTCATTTCGTTAAAACTTGGGCAGCTCCACACATCGGCCTGAATGCCCCAATCGGTGGCCAGCAGGGTTTGGGCGGCAATCGATTCGCGCAGGATGGTGCCCGATCCCAAGAGTTGCACGCGCTTGTCTCCGGCATCGGAGGTGCCCTTCGGTAGCACGGCTCCGGGCTTGCACAAATACATGCCCTTGATGATCTGCTCTTCGGTGCCGGGCGTCAGGCCTGGCATTGCATAGTTTTCGTTCAGCAAGGTGATGTAATAAAACACGTTGTCTTGCTTCTCGACCATGCGCTTCAAACCGTGGTGCAGGATAACGCCGACTTCGTGTGCAAAGGTGGGGTCATACGACACGCAATTGGGGATGGTACCTGCCATGATGTGGCTGTGACCGTCTTCGTGCTGCAGGCCTTCACCGTTGAGCGTCGTGCGGCCCGAGGTGCCGCCGAGCAAGAAGCCGCGTGCCTGCATGTCGCCCGCCGCCCAGGCCAAATCGCCAATGCGCTGAAAGCCAAACATGGAGTAATACACGTAGAACGGCACCATGATGCGGTTGCTGGTGCTGTAGCTGGTGGCCGCAGCAATCCAGCTCGACATGCCGCCAGCTTCGTTGATGCCTTCTTGCAAAATTTGGCCCGCTTTGTCTTCCTTGTAGTACATGACCTGGTCTTTGTCGACCGGGGTGTACTGCTGGCCTGCGGGGTTGTAAATACCGATCTGGCGGAACAGGCCTTCCATACCGAAAGTGCGGGCCTCGTCCACCAAAATCGGCACCACGCGGGGGCCCAAGGCCTGGTCTCGCAGCAACTGTGTCAAGAAGCGCACATACGCTTGGGTGGTCGAGATTTCACGGCCTTCGGCAGTGGGCTCCATGACCGATTTGAATGTATCAAGCGACGGTACTGTGAAACTCTCATCGCTGTGGGTGCGGCGATGGGGCAAGTAGCCGCCCAAGGCCTTGCGGCGCTCGTGCAGGTACTTCATTTCCGGGGTGTCGTCCGCAGGCTTGTAAAACGGAATCTTGGACAGCTCGCTGTCTGGCACCGGGATATTGAAACGGTCACGGAAGGCTTTGATGTCCTCGTCCGACAGCTTCTTGGTCTGGTGCACGTTGTTCTTGCCCTCGCCGGCTTTGCCCATGCCAAAACCTTTGACGGTCTTGATCAACAGCACGGTCGGCTGGCCTGTGTGGTTCACAGCTTTGTGGAAAGCGGCATAGACCTTTTTGGAGTCATGTCCGCCGCGGCGCAGATCAAAGATTTCTTCGTCAGACATCTTGGACACCATTTCCAAGGTGCGTGGATCGCGACCAAAGAAATGTTTGCGCACATAGGCGCCGTCGTTGGCTTTCATGGCCTGGTAGTCGCCGTCCAGCGTGTCCATCATGATTTTTTTGAGCGCACCCTCTTTGTCGCGGGCCAACAGAGCGTCCCAACCGGAGCCCCACAGCAGCTTGATGACGTTCCAGCCCGCGCCACGGAACTCACCTTCAAGCTCTTGCACGATCTTGCCGTTGCCGCGCACCGGGCCGTCCAAGCGTTGCAGATTGCAGTTGACCACGAAGACCAGGTTGTCAAGGTTCTCACGGGCGGCCAAACCGATGGCGCCCAAAGACTCAACCTCGTCCATTTCGCCGTCGCCGCAGAACACCCAGACCTTGCGGTTTTCGGTGTTGGCAATGCCACGGGCGTGCAGGTACTTCAAAAAGCGCGCCTGGTAAATCGCCATCAAGGGACCCAGCCCCATGGACACCGTGGGGAACTGCCAAAACTCAGGCATCAACTTGGGGTGCGGATAACTGGACAAACCCTTGCCGTCGACCTCTTGACGGAAGTTGAGCAACTGCTCTTCGGTCAAGCGGCCTTCAAGGTAGGCACGGGCATAGACGCCAGGCGATACGTGGCCTTGGATGTAGAGGCAATCACCGCCGTGTTCTTTTCCAGGCTCGGCGCTCTCAGCGTGCCAGAAATGGTTGAAACCCGCACCAAACAAACTGGCCAAAGAGGCGAACGAGCCAATGTGGCCACCCAAATCACCGCCGTCTTCAGGATTGTGGCGGTTGGCCTTGACGACCATGGCCATGGCGTTCCAGCGCATGTAGGCGCGCAAGCGCTCTTCAATTTCCAGGTTGCCGGGCGATCGTTCTTCTTCTTGCGGCTCAATGGTATTGACGTAGCCCGTGGTGGCCGAAAACGGCAAATCGATGCTGTGCTGGCGGGCTTCTTCCAGCAGCTCTTCCAGTAAAAAGTGGGCGCGCGCGGGACCCGCTTTTTCGATCACTGCGGACAGGGCGTCCATCCATTCACGGGTCTCTTGGGCGTCCAGGTCACGGCCCGGTTGTTGTGGTGTTGCCGCTGTCATGTTTGTCTCCTGAAATGGGTGTCTTACTTAAATGATGCCTGAATTTTCCCACGATTTCCAAAAAATTTCAAATAGTGCACGCATGTTTTGTATTATGAAATTTTAAGAAGGGATGACGCAAATTTTTGAATGCCTTAGAAATCAGACATCCAAGCCTTGTCCTCTAAACTCAGGACATGGAATTGAACAAAACAGCATCGGTAGTGACCAAAATCGGCCCATGGGCCTGGTGGCTGTCGTGGTGGCGCAGTCAATCGCCGAATCGCCAGGACCGTTTCGCCAACCTGGCCCCGGTGGCTGCCGTGGTGCTTTTTTTGGCCGCCATTGCCAGCGCGTTTTGGTATTTGCGGGTCGAAGAAATTGATCGCGAGCAAGAAGCCATCAAGCGCGATGTCGAATACGCCCAACAGCGGCTGCGCCTGCGCTTGCTGGAGCGGCAAGAACAAGTCATGCGTCTCGCGCGGGATGTGTCCAACAAAGAAATTCGCACCGAGCAGTTTTTATCGCGCGCCGAGGCATTGGTGCAGCAATACCCTGAATTTTTGTCATTGACCTGGATTGATGACCGCCGCCGCATCGTGGCCAACCAGAGTATTTCCAGCATCTCACCCAGCCAGCAACTGCGTGCGGGCACGGTGCTCAAAATTGGCGAAACCGAAAGCCATTTCAGTCTGGCTCGCGACCTGATGCAGCCCATTTATGGCCAACTCGATGCCGAGGCCGACCGCGACAGCCAGATGTCGGTGCTGCAGCTGCACACCCCTCTGACCAACGACCAAGGGCGTTTCAGCGGGGTGATCCTGGCCGAATACGGCATGGAAGGCCTGCTGCGCTACGGCATACCGACCGAGGTGCTGGCCAAGTACGCGGTAGCTCTGCAAGATGGCAGCAGCCGTCTGTTGGCCGGTCAGGTCATTCCCGAGCGCATCGCCATGTGGTGGGTGCTGCCGGGCAGCGACAGGCGCAGCAACGATTACGAGGTCCCTGTCTCCCCCGTGGGCAACGACCTGGTCCTGCGGGCGCAGGCTTGGCGCACCTCCCAAGGCTTGGTGGGCAGCGGTCTTTTCTGGCTGGTCAATGTGCTCAGCGTGATGACCGGCTGGATGCTGATCGGCAATTGGCGTCACACGCGCAGGCGACTGCAGGCGCAAAAGGCCCTGGTGGCCGAAACCAATTTCCGCCGCGCCATGGAGAATTCGATGCTCACAGGCATGCGCGCGCTGGACTTGCGCGGCCGCATCACTTACGTCAACCCCGCCTTTTGCCAGATGACGGGCTGGAGCGAGGCCGACTTGGTCGGGGCCGTGGCGCCTTTTCCTTATTGGCCCGATCAAGACCGCGAGTTGCTCATGAAGCGGCTGGAAGAAGAAATCAGTGGCCAGCACTCGGCGGGTGGTTTTCAGGTGCGTGTGAAGCGCAAAAACGGCCAGTTGTTTGATTCCCGCATGTACGTTTCACCTTTGATCGATGCCACGGGCAAACAAACCGGATGGATGACCTCGATGACCGACATCACCGAGCCCAACCGCATTCGCGAGCAACTGGCCAGCTCGCACGAGCGCTTCACCATCGTGCTCGAAGCCCTCGACGCCTCGGTCTCAGTGGCCCCGTTGGGCAGCCAAGAATTGCTGTTTGCCAACAAACTCTACCGTCTTTGGTTTGGACAGAACACCGAGGGCCATTTGCGCCTGGTTCAAGAGGCGGGTGCCTACAGCGGCGAGCAAGCATCCGAAGATGTCGATGACCTGGCGGGATTGCCCACCGAGAGCCTGACGATTGCCTCCACGGGCAACGCTGAGATTTTTCTGCCCGATCTGGGCAAGTGGCTAGAAGTGCGCTCGCGCTACATCAACTGGGCCGACGGGCGTCTGGCGCAAATGGTGATCGCCAGCGACATCACGCCGCGCCGCCAGGCCGAAGAGTTGGCCGAGCAACAAGCTGAGCGCGCCCAAACTGCCAGTCGCCTGATCACCATGGGCGAGATGGCGTCCAGCGTTGCGCACGAGTTGAACCAACCGCTGACGGCCATCAGCAATTACTGCAGCGGCATGATTTCACGCATCAAGGCACAACAAGTCAATGAACAAGACCTGTTGGCGGCACTGGACAAAACAGCCCGTCAGGCCCAAAGAGCCGGTCAGATCATTTTGCGGATCCGCAGTTTTGTGAAACGCAGCGAACCCAATCGCACGCTGTCCGACGTTTCGGCCATGGTCAACGAATCGCTGGAGCTGGCCGAGATCGAGATGCGCCGGCGCAACGTGCGCCTGACCCACCATGTGGCCGCCCGCCTGCCCCAACTGATGGTGGACCCGATCCTGATCGAGCAGGTGCTGATCAACCTCATGAAGAACGCGGCCGAGTCCATCGACAACGCCCAGCGCCCCGCTGGGCAGCGCCAGGTCGAATTGCGCATCGTGCCCAAACAACTCGGCCAGCAATCGGTGGTCGAGTTCTCGGTGACTGATACCGGGCAGGGCTTGCCCTTGGAAGACACCGAGCGGGTCTACGAGGCGTTTTTCTCGACCAAAGTAGAAGGCATGGGCATTGGCCTGAATTTGTGCCGCAGCATCATCGAATCTCACCAGGGCAGGATCACTTCCGAGAACCTCTACAATTCTGCCGAAGTGACAGGATGTCGATTTTCCTTCTGGATACCGGTCGAAACCAACTGAACACACAACAAACCACTGGGGTAAACGAATGAGTTTGATACCGAAAAAAGGCACGGTTTATGTTGTCGATGACGATGAAGCGGTGCGCGATTCCTTGCAGTGGTTGCTCGAAGGCAAGGATTACCGGGTGCGTTGTTTTGACAGTGCCGAATCTTTCATCAGCCGCTACGACCCGCGCGAAGTGGCCTGCCTGATCGCCGACATCCGCATGGGCGGCATGACCGGTCTGGAATTGCAAGACCGCCTGATCGAGCGCAAATCCCCACTGCCCATCGTGTTCATCACTGGCCATGGCGACGTGCCCATGGCGGTCACGACCATGAAAAAAGGCGCCATGGACTTCATCCAGAAACCTTTCAAGGAAGAAGAATTGCTGGGCTTGGTCGAGCGCATGCTGGACGAAGCCCGAGAGTCGTTTGCGGGCTACCAACAAGCGGCCAGCCGCGATGCCCTGCTGTCCAAGCTGACGGGCCGTGAAGCCCAGGTGCTCGAACGCATCGTTGCCGGTCGCCTGAACAAGCAGATCGCCGACGATCTGGGCATCAGCATAAAGACGGTGGAAGCGCACCGCGCCAACATCATGGAAAAGCTCAACGCCAACACCGTGGCCGATTTGCTCAAGATCGCGCTGGGGCAAAACGCACCCAAGGCCTGATCCGACCACCCCTGACTGAAACGCCCGCAGCTGCCGGGCGTTTTGCATTTTTCCCCCTGCCCCTTTGATATCTCACACATGACCGCCCAATTGATCGACGGCAACCTGCTTTCCAAACAACTGCGCACCGACGTCGCTGCCCGCGCCCTGGCCCTCAAAGCCCAGGGCATCACCCCCGGTCTCGCCGTGCTGCTGGTGGGCGACAACCCCGCCAGCCAGGTCTATGTGCGAAACAAGGTCAAAGCCTGCGAAGACAGCGGCCTGCACTCGGTGCTGGAGAAGTACGCAGCAACCCTGACCGAGGCCGATTTGCTGGCCCGCGTCGAAGCGCTCAACAATGACCCCAGCATCCACGGCATCCTGGTGCAACTGCCCCTGCCCGCGCACATCGACGCACAAAAGGTGATCGAAGCGATCAGCCCCGCCAAAGACGTGGACGGCTTTCACATCGCCAGCGCCGGGGCCTTGATGACCGGCATGCCAGGTTTTTGGCCCTGTACGCCTTACGGCTGCATGAAGATGCTCGAAAGCATTGGCTTCGACCTGCGCGGCAAACACGCGGTGGTCATTGGCCGCAGCAACATCGTGGGCAAACCCATGGCGCTGATGCTGCTGCAAAAAGATGCCACCGTCACGGTGGCGCACTCGCGCACCCAAAACCTCAAAGCCCTGACATTGCAAGCCGATGTGATCGTGGCCGCCGTAGGCAAGCGCAACGTGCTCACGGCCGACATGGTCAAGCCCGGCGCGGTGGTGCTGGATGTGGGCATGAACCGCAACGACGAAGGCAAGCTGTGTGGCGATGTGGACTTTGAAGGCGTGAAACAAGTCGCCAGCCACATCACCCCCGTGCCCGGCGGCGTCGGCCCCATGACCATCACCATGCTGCTGGTCAACACCCTTGAAGCGGCAGAACGCGCCTCCAAGTGATACAAAGTAATGATTGATCGAATCGATTTTTGGAACCCTCATGACCAACCCCTTGCTCAACACCGCCGACCTGCCCTTGTTTGACCGCATCGCCCCCGAGCATGTGGCCCCGGCCCTGGACGAACTGCTGGCCGCCGCAGAAAAGGCGCTGGACAGCGTGACCACCGCCGACTTCCCGGCCGACTGGCAAGCCATCGCCCAGACCCTGGACGTGAGCACCGAGCGACTGGGCATGGCCTGGGGCGCAGTCTCACACCTCAACAGCGTGGCCGATACCCCCGAATTGCGCGCCGCCTACAACGCCGCCCTGCCCCGCGTGACCGAGTTCTGGACACGCTTGGGGAGCGACGAACGCCTTTACGCCAAATACAAAGCCATTGACGCCGCCAGCCTCAACACCGAACAAACGCAAGCCCGCAAAAACGCCCTGCGCGGCTTTGTGCTGGGCGGTGCCGAGCTGCAGGGCACCGCCAAAGAGCGTTACGCCGCCATTCAGGAGCGCTTGGCCGAGATCACCCAAAAGTTCAGCGAGAACACGTTGGACGCCACCGAAAAATTCGCGCTGTACGTGAGCGCAGAGCAACTCCAAGGCGTGCCCGCCGACGTGGTTCAGGCCACCCGCGATGCCGCCCAAAAAGAAGGCAAAGAAGGCCACCGCCTGTCGCTCAAAATGCCGGTTTATTTGCCCGTGATGCAGTTTGCCGACAGCGGGGCTTTGCGCGAGCAACTCTACACAGCCCACGTCACCCGCGCCTCGGACCAAGCCCCGGAAGCCACCCAACATTTCGACAACACGCCCTTGATGAAAGAAATCCTGGCCCTGCGCCAGGAAGAAGCCCACCTGCTGGGTTTTGACAACTACGCCCAAGTGTCGGTGGTGCCCAAGATGGCCGAGTCGCCCGAAAAAGTCACCACCTTCTTGCGCGACCTGGCGGTCAAAGCCCGGCCCTTTGCCGAAAAAGACCTGGCCGACCTGCGCGAATTCGCCGCCAACGCGTTGGGCATCACTGGCCCGCTGAACGCCTGGGACGTGCCCTACCTGAGCGAAAAACTCAAGGAAGCCCGGTACAGCTTCAGCGAGCAAGAGGTCAAGCAATACTTCACCGCCCCCAAAGTGTTGGCCGGGCTGTTCAAGATCATCGAAACCCTGTTCGAAGTCAGCATCCGTGCCGACCAGGCCCCGGTCTGGCACCCCGCCGTGGGCTTTTACCGCATCGAACGCGAGGGCCAACGGGTGGGCCAGTTCTACCTCGACCCCCCAGCCCGCGCCGGCAAGCGCGGCGGCGCCTGGATGGACGACGTGCGCGGGCGCTGGCAGCGCCCCGACACCGGCGTGCTGCAAACCCCCGTGGCCCACCTGGTCTGCAACTTCGCCGAAGGCGTGAACGGCCAACCCGCCCTGCTCACGCACGACGATGTGATCACCCTGTTCCACGAGTTTGGCCACGGCCTGCACCACATGCTGACGCAAGTGAGCGAACGTGATGTCTCGGGCATCAGCGGCGTCGAGTGGGACGCGGTGGAATTGCCCAGCCAGTTCATGGAAAACTTTTGCTGGGAATGGTCGGTGCTGCGCCACATGACGGCGCATGTGGACACGGGCGAGCCCCTGCCCCGCGCCCTGTTTGACAAGATGCTGGCCGCCAAAACTTCCAAAGCGGCTTGCAAACCCTGCGCCAAATCGAGTTTTCGCTGTTCGACATGTTGGTGCACTCTGAGCACGACCCGGCGCAAGACTTCATGCCACTGCTGCAGCAGGTGCGCGACGAAGTGGCTGTGATGCGCCCGCCCGCCTTCAACCGCATGGCCCACACCTTCAGCCACATCTTTGCAGGGGGTTACGCCGCCGGCTATTACAGCTACAAATGGGCCGAGGTGCTGAGCGCCGATGCCTACGCTGCCTTTGAAGAAACCGCCGCAGCCGACGGCACGCCCAGCGTGGAAACCGGCCGCCTGTACCGCCAGGCGATTTTGGAAGCCGGCGGTAGCCGCCCGGCGCTGGAATCGTTCAAAGCCTTTCGGGGCCGCGAGCCTAGCCTGGACGCCTTACTGCGACATCAAGGCATGGTGACGGCCTGAATAAGCGACCCGTGCTGAGTTCTTTATCTTGTCAAAATTTCAAGGAATCAAATCATGTTCAAAACCAAACAAATTTTCGCCTTGGCATTGGCTGCCTGTGTTGTGCTTGCGCATGCGGCTGACACCAGCACATCTGAGCCTGCGTCATCTTGGCAAGCTCAAGCCCAAAAAGAAATCAAGGCCAACAATTATTCAGGGGCAATCAGCACGCTGGAAGCGGCCAACCAAAGCAACTCAGCCGATTGGAATAACCTGCTGGGCTATGCGCAGCGAAAAAAATCTCCCCCAGATTTGGCCGCAGCCGAGCGCTTTTACCAATCAGCGCTGAAGATTGACCCCAAACACAGGGGCGCTTTGGAGTATTACGGCGAACTTTTTCTCATGAAGAACGACCTTGCAGGCGCTGAACAGATGTTGGCGCGCTTGGACAAAGCCTGTGTTTTCTCTTGCGAAGAGTTTCGAGATTTGAAAGAGGCCATCGCGCGCTTCAAAAACAAGAAATAACGGTTTAGGGGAACTACACAACCCCTGCGACCGTCTCTTTTCATGACACGATTCGGTGCCATTGAAGATGGTGAGTGCCGATAGGCCAAAAAAAAGCACTCAGCATTTGCGCCAAGTGCTTGTTTTTCTAACTTACTGAATCTTGGCTTCCTGGCGAAGTGTTTTCAAGCGCGCATCCAAAGCAAGTCGGGCCAAAATCACCGCCAACTGCGGTTTGACATCCGTCAAAGAAGGTGCCTTAAAAGGGCGCACGTCTTCAACCTGCAGCACATGCCAGCCGGCATCCGACTTGATGGGTTTCGCAACAAGCTTGCCCTTTGCCTCTGTCTTGACCGATTGCGCCAGTGCTGGTGAAAGGTCCGTGGCATTGACCCAGTCTGTCAAGCCGCCACGCTCTCGGCTTTGTGAGTCTTGTGAATACTCCTTGGCCAGATCGGCCATTTTGGCACCGGACTGAATTTTCTCGAGCAAAAGCTTCGCAGTGGCTTCTTGTGTCACAAGCAGGTGGCGCAGCAGGTAATCTTTCTCATCCATGCGAGCCATTTGTCGATCGTATTCAGCCTTCAAATCATCTTCCTTGGGGGGCGCTCCACCCATGATTTGCTGTTGCCAAGCTTGGGCCAAAATATTTTGCTTCGCCAATTCAATCTGCGCCTGAATCAGCGGGTTGAGATCAAGCTTGGCTTTGCGTGACTCTTGCGCCATCAGCGCCTGGTTGATCAAGCCATCACGAACAGCTTGGCGCAGTTCTGCCGAGTCACTGGCGCCACGTCCAAGTTGCTCACGCAGCAAGATTTCAGCAAGGGCGTTGGACTGCGCTTGGCCGTTCACAGTCACATAGGCATTGTTGAGCATGGCTGAAGCATCTTGCGCGTTGCAACTCTGACTCCAAGTGAGGAGAAAAACTGAGCAGGCCAAAAAGCCTGAAGTCAATTGAAATGGTTTGCGCATGGCGTTGTCCTACGAAGTTTATTGAGAGGTTGTATGTTTTTTATGGATTCGACTTCGACTCCGAAATCTGCACCACCGTCGATTGGCCGCCCACCGTCACCACCACCGACAACGGGAACGCGCCTGCAGGCACCGCATTGGTCACCAGCGTTTGCGTGGCCGCGTCATAGCGAACCCAGGCGGGCAAGGGCCCGCCGTTGGGCAGCGTGACCTGCACCGCCGCACCTGCCGCAGCGGGCGTCACCACCTGCTCGGGCAAGGCAATCACCAAGCCAGAACCCGCTGTCGCAGTACCCGAAGGCACCAACACGGCCACCAA